>JAURMD010000167.1 GCA_030830875.1 Thermoplasmatota archaeon
GATTGAAAGTTTTGGGTTTTGAGCATCAACCTAAGCAGAGTAGTGAATGATGAACAAAATTTCACCGATATCAATCATTCCAGCCGGAAGAAGCCGCAAGGGTTCATTCGGAAACTGATCGTTCTGCGAAGGCTCTCAAGATCCTTTTTGCTGCCCCATGTTCACCTTGATCTGATGACTCGATGGCCTTCTGGCCAAGGCTACGCAGCAGCAACAGGAACTCGCTGCCGGACCCCGGTTCACCTCCGGGAGTGAAGATCAAGCATCCATGGGCCTTGAAACCGTCAAAATCGGGAGTAAGGATATAAACACGGGCAATGTAGTTTAGCGTGGACGTGGACACCATGAAGACCAACCGAACCATTGCCCTGCTGTTGACCGCCACCCTCTTCGCCGCTGCCTTCGCTGGCTGCCTCGGCGGAGATGAGGAGCCCGAAGACGACACCGTGACGGTGAAGATCGGCTTCCTGAACCCCCAGACCGGCCCCCTCGAGGCCGACGCTCCCGGCTTCAGCTGGGGCGTCGCTCAGGCCATCGCTGACCTGAACGCCATGTACGGCGACGTGACCTTCGAGGCCGTTGAGGTCAACTCGGGCTGCGACGGCACCGTTGGCGGCACGGGCGCTCAGACCCTCGTTGACTCCGGCGTCGTTGCCGTGGTCGGTGCGGCTTGCTCCGGCGCCTCCATGGGCGCCAACGCCATCCTCTCGGCCGCCGGGATCCCCATGATCTCCTACGCCTCCACCAACCCCTCGCTCTCCAGCGATGCGGACTACCCGCTCTTCTACCGCATCGTCCCGAGCGACGCGATTCAGGGCCCCGCTGCCGCTGACATGATCGCCGACGCCGGCGCCACCGACCTCGCCATCATGCACATGACGAACGACTACGGCTCCGGCCTCGCCGACGCCGTTGAAGCGGCCTGGAACGAGACCATGCCGATGTGCTCCGCCGGCAAGATCGGCTACGAAGAGACCGCGACGGACTTCGCTGCTTCCGCTCAGGCCATCGCCGACGCAAACTGCTCCGCGGTGTTCCTCTCCAGCTACATCAACGACGCCGCCCTCATCATTGAGGCCCTCCACGAGGCGAACTACACCGGCCACATCTTCTCCGGTGACGGCCCCGCTGGTGTTGGCCTCTACGAGAAGTACGCGGGCAACGACAGCGGCCTTGCGAACGTCATGGTGACCGCGCCCCGCGCCGGTGCGACCTACGGTGACTTCGACGCCCGCTACGACGCAAACGCGGCCGACGTTGGCAGCATCAAGCAGTACGTGCTCACCGCCTACGACGCGACGATGATCATCGGCAAGGCTTCCCAGACCGACGGCGGCATCACCGCCGGCATCGAGTCCGTCGGCACCAACTACGAGGGTGCTTCTGGCCTCATCAACTTCCTCGACAACGGGGACGTTGGTGGCGCTGGCTACGACATCTGCACCTACTCCGGTGACTCCTCGGATGCGAACGGCGGCTTCGCCTGCGCCAAGTACTGGACCGCCGAAGGCGGCGTCCAGTCGGCCTGAAGTCCATCGGACACCTTCGCACCGAAGGTGCGACGGACAGGGCGTCACGGCGGGCTCCGGCCCGCCGTGACGTCCACCGGTCGAGGGGTGTGAGAGCGGGAGCGTGGAGCGGTGTCAACAACCCTCCTCGCCTCGTGGAACACCCTCTCTCGCGGCACCAAACGCTTGGTGATCACCGCCCTTGTTGCGCTTGATGCGGTCCTTGGGCTGCTTCATGGGGCAGGGAGCCTGAACCTGCTCGACGCGGTCGTGTTGGGCAACCTTCCTGGCGACCTCGTCTGGTTGCTGCAAACCGTCCAATTGATCGCGACAGGGTTCGCAGTGGTCAAGGTCGTCTTCGACGACCTTCCTCCGTCACGGCTCCGCGTCGTGGTCATCGCAGCCTCCCCCGTGCTCCTCCTTGTTCACGTCCTGTTCAGTTTGGAGGTCCTTCTGCGGGGGCAAGGGCTCAGCACCACGGTCAACCTCGACCTTGCTTCGCTGGGAATGGACACCCTCACGTGGTCGGCCACCTACCTCGCCATCGCGGTGGGCTGTACCCTTACGTATGCGGTTCAGCGGTACGGAAACTTCGCACAATCGGAGTTTTTCATGGTCGGGATGTACTCCGGCATCGTCCTTGGCTGGATGGAACACGTCCAGCCCTTGGTGACGGCACCTCAAGACGGCGTTCTCTCGTGGACGGTTTTCCTGTACGCCTTGGTGCTGGGCTTCCTGCTGTCCGGCTTCGCGGGCGTCGTCGTGGACCGCCTTGTCTTCAAGGGCTTCCGGGACCGAAAGGCGTCGGCCGACGTGATGATGATCGCTTCGCTCGGCGTTGCCCTCGTCTTGCGTGGATTGCTGTACCTGCGTTTTGCCTCCGATTCGAAGCGCTTTGTGCCCGACGCGGACTGGATGGACGGTTCTGGGCAGGCATGGTCGCTGCCCTCCCGTGTCTTCCGCATCGACCTCGGAGCAGGTGACCTGCAGTTCATCAGCGAGGCGCGCGAAGCCTCCTACGCGTTCAACAACGCCATCATGCCGATCGTCACCTTTGGCACCGTTCTGTTGCTGATGTTGCTCCTGACGCGCACGCGGCTTGGACGACGCATGCGAGCGGTGGCCGACAACCCAGAGTTGGCCGCTTCCTGTGGCATCAACGTCGAACGGGTGCAGATGCTGAGCGCGTTCCTGTCGGCCGGCATCACGGGCGTCGGTGGAACGGTCTTCGGGCTGTACGTGACCTTCTCACCCCAAACCGGGTTCACCTTGCTCCTGCCGGCCTTCGCCGTCATCGTGCTGGGGACCATCGGCTCCATCAGCGGTACCATCGTCGCCGCGCTCGTCATCGGATTTGTCCGCGCCGTGTCCTCACCCGTGCTCATCGCCATTGGCAACCCGCTCGACCGAACCAACTACGCCGCCATGGCCGGGGTCACGCCGTACCTGATCATCATCGCCATCCTGCTCGTGCTCCCCAAGGGGTTGGGCGATGGCTGGGAGCGCTGGCGCATCGAACGCCTCCGGTCCAAGGCGACGAGAAGCAAGGAGCCCAACCACCGCGTGGCTGCGGCCCTCGCGGTGCTCGTTGGCTGGCTGGGGTTGCATCACCTTCACCTCAAGCAAAACGCTCGCATGGTGGCCATGGCCGGCTTGACCGCCGCGGCGTGGTTCATCCACACGGTCGCGTCCTTCATGCGCGAGCATTCCTGGGCAGGTCGAGAGGCGCTCGCCCCGAGCGGCATGGATGAGGCCTCCACCGAGGCGTGGTTGAGCCTCATCGGGACGGAACAGGCGTTGCTGAACGCGTTCGGTCTCGTTGGCGACATGCTGTGGCCCCTCGTGCCGTTGCTGGTCTGGGCCTATGCGCTCAGGGAAGCACACTTCCTCGTTGCGGGGCGCCACGGGGAGGACCCCTTCCCGGCCCTGACCAAGCAGTGGTCCTCCCTTACCTCCAGCCTCGGTCGAAGCGCTGCGGCTGCTTCTGGGACCCTTGGTGGCGTGCTCGGTCGAGCGTCAGGGGCGCTTCGTTCCGCCTCGCCCGTCTCCACCCCGCTCGATGCTGCCCTGAACGGACTTAGCGAACGTCTTCGAGGCGCGGGTGAACGCCTCTTCGAACGCCTCGACATGCCAGAGGGACGGACGTCGGAACGAGGCTCGACCTTGACCTTCGTCGCCCTCGCGGCCCTCTTGCTCCTCGTGATCTTCTGGCTACCGCTGGACGGTCGGGACGATTGGGGGTTCTACAAGACCCTGCAGGTCAGCAACGTGATGGCCACGTTCGCCATCTTCCTTCTGCTCGCGTTTTCGCTCAACCTACACACCGGAATGACGGGATTGCTCAACTTCGGTGTGATCTTCTTCGCAAGCATCGGCGCCATCCTCGTCGGCATCCTCACGGCGCCACAGGAATACTTCGGGTATGGGTGGCCAATCCTCCCTGCCGTGCTCGCAGCGATGATTGCCGGTGCCGTCGCAGGGTGGTTGATGGCCGGGCCGACGGCCCGGTTGAGGAGCGATTACTTCGCCATCATCACCATCTCGATGGGCGAGGTCGTGCGGCTGCTGTTGAGCGGTGAGCCCCTGCTGCGCGTCGGGGCCAACGCCTCGGCCATCGGCATTGGACAGTACCCAAAACCCCTCAACGTCTGGTGGTTCTGTGGGCGCGAGCCCCAGTTGACGTCTTCAGGCGAGGTGATGTCCCCCGTCGCCTGCTCGCTCGACCCGTCCATCACGAGCGCGGCGTCCTTCGTCGGGGACCTGCTCGGCTTCACCAAGCCAGCGCCTTACATGTTCGTGCTGGCCGTGCTCGGCCTCCTCGCGGTCGTGCTGACCTGGGTCGTCCTCTCGACGCTGTACCGCTCGCCGTGGGGGCGCGTGCTGCGGGCCATCCGAGAAGATGAGGAGGTGGCCCAGCACCACGGTCACGACATCATGCGCCACAAAGCGACCAGCCTTGCGGTTGGCGGGGCGATTGCCGCCTTTGCCGGAGCGTTGTGGGCGTGGAAACTGGGTGGCTTCCAGCCGTCCTTCATGTCGCCCGCCCGTTCCACCTTCCTCGTGTGGGCGGCCTTCATCATCGGCGGGGCCGCCAACAACCGTGGCATGGTGATTGGAGCGATGATCATCGCGTTGATGGAGTTCTTCTTCAACGTCCTCGTCGCTGCCCAAGGCTCCTCGGACCTCCCGCTGCACGGCCTCGCCAACAACATCGACGTCGCCTTCCAGTGGATGGTGCTCACCCCCTTCCAACCCGCGTTGCTGTTCCTCGTCCTGGCCGCGGCGATGGCCTGGCTTCGTCGTCCAAGCGCCGCCGAGACCTTTGGCTGGATGGGCACGACCATGCTTGTGCTCGGGGTGCTGCTCGGGGGCGAGGGTCACCACTCCATCACAGAGGTGTTCCCCGAGGTGCTCGGCGGCGTGCATCCAAAGATGGGCTTCGTCAAGGAAGTGCTCGTTGGGCTGCTCATCGTCTTCTCGCTCAAGTTCAACGCCAAGGGCCTCTTGCCCGAAGTCCCCTTCCGACCTGAGCGAACGGGCCCTTCGCCATCGGAGGTGGAGGAATGAGCGCCGTGCTGAAGGTCGAGGGCCTGCGCATGGAGTTTGGGGGCCTCGTGGCCGTCAAAGACGTCTCCTTTGAGGTTGGCAAGGGCGAGATGGTCGGGCTGATTGGCCCAAACGGCTGCGGGAAATCAACCACCTTCAACTGCATCAGCGGCCTGCTTGAACAAACGCGAGGACGCGTGGAGGTGTTCGGAAAGGACGCGTCCCGCATGCGCCCTGAGCACATCCAACGCCTCGGCATGACCCGCACCTTCCAGCACACGCGCCTCTGGCGTGAGATGACCGTGATCGAAAACCTCCTCGTCCCCCCGCGCAAGCAGTTCCGGCCGCTGGATGTGCTGTGGAAGGGCCGCAAACACGCAGCGGAGCAAGCGCGCCTCGCCCGTGCCTTCGAGGTCCTGGACGACCTCGAAGTGCCGCACATGGCGCACAACCTCGCGAGCGAGTTGTCCGGAGGGCAGAGCAAACTGGTCGACATCGGCCGCGCCATGATGGGCGAGCCGGGCCTCCTGCTTCTGGACGAGCCCGTCGCCGGCGTGGCCGGCCCCCTTGCGATGAAAATTTTCGCCAACCTCCGTCGCCTTGTGGACGAGACGAGCATCTCCATCCTCGTGATCGAACACAACATGGATTTCATCCTCCGTCAGGGCGTCGACCGCATCGTCGTCATGAACGAAGGCGAGGTCCTGATGCAGGGCACACCCGAGGAAGTGCGGAGCAACCGGGCGGTGGTGGAAGCCTACCTCGGCTCAGCGGGTGACGCAGGGGGTGAGGAGGAATGAGCCGCGTGCTGGAGGTGACGGGCCTCGAAGGAGGGTACGGCGCCGTGCAGATCCTCTACGGCATCGACCTGCACGTCGAGGAGGGCGAATTCGTCACCATCATTGGGCCCAACGGGTGTGGGAAATCAACCTTCATCAAGACCGTCTTTGGCATCGCCAAGCACTACGGCGGACAGGTCCTCTACAGGGGTGAGCCCATCGAAGGCCTGCGCAGCGACCAACTGGTCGCCAAAGGCATCGCCTACGTGCCTCAGGTGAACAACGTCTTCCCGTCGCTGTCGGTCGAAGAAAACCTGCAGATGGGCGGCAACAGCCTTCCGGGGTCGTTGCTGAAGCAGCGCATCGAACGCGCCCTGGACATGTTCCCTGACCTTCGAACCCGTGAGCACGACCTCGCCGCCTCGCTGTCCGGAGGGGAACGCCAGATGCTGGCCATTTCCCGCGCGCTCATCGCTGACCCTTCCTTCCTGTTGCTGGACGAACCAACGGCCGCCCTGTCTCCCCTCTACCAGCAACAAATCATTGAGCGCATCGACGCCCTCAGGGAGCAAGGCATCACCGTGCTGATCGTCGAACAGAACGCACGGCTCAGCCTTGCCCGTTCCGACCGCGGCTACATCATGGCCAACGGCAAGGTCGTCCTGACCGGTACGGCCGAGCACATCCTCAACGACCCGGACATCGGGCAATACTTCCTCGGTACGCACGACGACTGAAGGCTCAGAGCAGTGGCAGCAGCAGGTTGGCGGCGAACAGGAACATCAGGACCGCGATGCTGCGGTCGATCCACATCCACGCCCGGGCACTGGACAGGGAAGATGCCAAGCGGCTGGACCCGTAGCCAAGCGAGAAAAAGAACAGCACGGAAGCGGAAGAGGCACCTACGGTGAAGGCGAGCCGCTCGGCGGCATCAAAGCGAAGGGCATAGCCCCCAATCAGCACGAGCGTGTCGAGGTAGACGAGGGGGTTCAGGAAGGTGAAGGCGAGGGCGGCGGACACCGTTCGCGCCCGGGGAGCGCTCTGCATCGCACCCAGGTCCATGCCTTGAGCACGCATCGATGAGCGCAGCCTCAGCGCGCCATAGGCCAAGAGAAAGGAAGCAGCCCCAAGGGTCATCGGCACGTGCACCTGCTCCCATGAGTCGAGCAAGGCGCCCACGCCGAGGGTGCCCAGCGCGATGAGCGCGATGTCGGCCATCGTGCACACGAGGCAGACGAGGAAGACGTGCGCCCGCATCAGCCCTTGACGGATCACGAAGGCGTTCTGTGGCCCGAGCGCGACGATCAGGCCGAGGCTGAGGCCGAAGCCCTGCAGCGTGGCCGACAGCAGGGGCATGCCGGTCCCGCAGCATGGCCCGATTCAAGCGCACCGGTCGGGTCCAACCGCCTGTGGTGGGGTTCAAAGGGGGTCGAGTGAAGTCCACCCCCGTGTCGTTGCTCCAGCGTTGGCGATGGTGGACGTCCACCAAGAAGGCCAGGTCCGCCGCACAGGACCACCGTGAGCTGGTGGCGTGGAAGGCGGAACACGCGGTCGCCGCTGCCGTTCGACACCTGCCGGGGACACGCTGCGTCTACCTCGAGCGGCGCGTTCCCAACCCGGACCGCTCCCATGGAGCAGGAGAAGTGGACGTCATTGCGGTGACGGAACGCGCGGTGCTGGTCATCGAAGTCAAGAACTGGGCCGGCCCTGTGGACCTGGTCGATGGGGACCTTGTTCAGGCGCGGCAAACAGCGCGAGGGAACGCGGCGAAACCGGTGATTGCCAAAATTCAGGAGAAGGCCGACCACCTGAAACGGTGTTCGATTTCACACGACCAGCAGGAACTGCTCGAGGTGTTCCCCTTGGTCGTGTTCGCCAACGCGAACGTCGAGCCAAGCGACGACGTGATGGCCCACCCCAACGTCTGCAGGTTGAGCGACCTGAAGGCGTGCTTGACGACGAAACTCGCGGCGCGTGAGGTGCAGAACGACGTTGAACTCCTTCGCCAAGAGCGGTTGCTCGAGCGGCTGCCAACGTGGGACACCGTGACCTTCGACGGTGGTGACCGACGCACCGGCGACGCCATCGACGAGGACCTTCCACCGGGGTGGGACCGTTCAACGTGGGCCAGCATCGAAGTGAGCCTTGTGGGGGGCTGGTTGCCGACCATGCTTCGCGGGCCCCGCCTCCTGATCACCTTCGTGGACCACGAAGGTGGGCGGCATGAGGAGGTGACCACCCCCGGCGCCACCCTTCGCCACAGCGAACCATGGGGTGCCTCAGGGGTGGACGGCCGTGGGACCTACCCCATCGAACACCTTCGACGGCTCGTCTTTGGATTTCAGACCGCGTTCACGTGGGACGGAGGGGGCGACGCGGGCGGACGTCGACCCGGGGAAGCGACCGGTCCGCAGGACGGCGTTGTGGGCCATGAAGACCCGGCATCGAACCCGCTCGACCGTTTTCATGAGGGCGGGGTGTACACGGGCACGGTCGTCAAGCACCTCACCGACGATGCGACGGGGGCCGTCTACGCCGTGCTGGTCTCCCTCGTCGAGCAGAAGGTGAAGGGGAAGATGCACGTGAATCGCCTTGGTTCGATGGACCCAAGCATGTTCGAGATGTTCTATGCCGAGGGCCAACCCGTGAAGGTGCAAATCCTCAGCATGCACTCGGCCAACCGTATCACTTTGGCTCCTGCACCACTCGAGGACGTCAACGGAGACGACGAGGAGTGACCTTCGACGGATTCAGTTCCGCTGGATGGGAATGAGCCGACCCGAGTCCACGTCGTAGATGGCGCCGCTCACGCGGGTTCCTTCATGCAAGTCCGGGTGGGCAACCAACCGCTCCACGTCGCTCAGGAGTCTCTCTTGCTGGTCTTCGATGGCGCGTGGCATGACCTCTCGGAGGTGGTGCCCGGTGACGTCGCTCACACGCGCACTGAGGGCCTCTGCGTCGCCGCTGGCCATCGCACAGCGGGTGTGGGGCATGATGAGGATCCTGTTCACGTCAAGCAGGTGCGAGGCCAAGACGAGGTCGTGCAGCGCTCCGTTGTTGAGTTGTGCTCCTGCGTTGCGGACGACCTTGGCGTCGCCGATGTCCAAACCCAGCACGGCGAAGACATCGATCCTGCTGTCCATGCAGGTGAGGATGGCCAGGTTCTTGGCCGGGGTGGGGCCGACGCCTCCGGCGTCGAAACCTTCCGCATACGCTGCGTTGCCCTCGAGCAGATCGTCGAACCCTTCCATGCGCCACGCTAACCGCATCGGTTCTTGAGGGCATGGTCGCCGACAGGCTTCAATCGGTTCGCTGGCGCAGGCATTCCATCAGGAGGGCGGTCGCCGCCACCTGCAGGTTGTAGGACGGAACGAAGCCCGGCATTGGAATACGGACGACAGCAGAGGCCGCGGAAAGCAACGACGTATGCACCCCCTCCGATTCGGCCCCAACCGCGAGGATCGCGTTCCATGGTATGGTTGCGTCCCATGGTGCCACCTCGCCGACGTCCTCGGCGACGATCAACGGGCGCCCTGACCGTTGTACCGCTTCGATGATCACCTCCCGTGTGGCGTGAACCAAAGGCATGAACCGCGTGGCTCCCATGCTGGCGTGGGTGACGTCCTTGAGCCACGACGTGGCAGGAGTGTCTTCGCTGACGAGCACGACCCCTGAGGCGCCTGCAACTTCTGCCGTTCGAACAACAAATCCGACGTTCGTTGCGTACTTCACACCGTCCAAGAGGACGACAGGGCCGGGTTGGGTGAGCAGGTCGTCGATGCCGTTGACCTCCGGACATCGTCCAACAAGCGCGAGTGCCAAGGGTGGTTCCAACCCTGGAACGGCCATCCGCCACAGGTCACGCTCCGTCCCTTCGTGCACAGGCACACCCTGTTCGGCAGCAAGGCGACGCACGGTCGTCACCTGCTCGTGTTTGCAATCCTGCTGAACAAGCACGGCGGTGGCCTCGCCCGCTCGGAGTGCGGCCAAGGTGGCTTCAACCCCCCGTTCCTGCATGCTGCTTCGACACCTTCGCTGTGCATCATCTTGCCGTCGGAGAACGGAGCAAGTGTTGAAGCCACGAATTTGTCCATCGGGTCGCATGGAAGGCCGAGGCATCCTTATCGCCGTTGAGGGCATGGACGGCAGCGGGAAATCCACCCAAGCCAAGTTGCTCTACAATTGGCTGCGCGCGAAGGGCATGCCCGTGCACCACACCGAATGGAATTCCAGCCCGGTCGTGGCCGAGGCGACCAAAATAGGGAAAACCACCCAGCGGCTCAAACCGATGACGTTTCACCTCATCCACGCCGCCGATTTTGCCGACCGGTGGAGTTCCCAAATTGAACCCATGTTGGCAGTTGGAGCCATCGTCGTGTGCGACCGGTTCAAGTTCACGGCCATGGCTCGTGACGGGTCCCGCGATGTGCCGCTCGAGACGGTGGAGCGTGCTTACGCCTTTGCCCCCGAGCCCGACCTCACGCTCTACTTTGACGTGCCGCCCGAGGTTGGGTTTCAGCGCATCACCGAAGGGCGAACCTCGCTGAAGTTCTACGAGGCGGGGCTTGACATGGGGTGGACGCACGACCCCTTTGAGTCGTACAGGATCCTTCAGAGCCGCACCAAAGCCATCTACGACACGCTGGTCGCGGACGGACGCATTGTTCGGATCAACGCCCTCGGGAGCGTGAGCGATGTGCACGAGCGCGTCCGTGAAGTCTTCAGCGCGAAGGTGGACCTGAGTGGCGTCCAACCGATCGACGAAAACGACCGCGTCGCACAAACGATGCGCCACAGCACCTTGGATTGGCGGCGGTTTGAATCCGAAGGGGGCGACGCGTGATGTCGACAGGTCGCCTCATCGTGCTCGAAGGCCCTGACCACGTCGGCCGTTCCCTGCACGTCCGCTTGCTCTCAGAGCACCTCGAAGCCCGCGGCGTCGCGACCATGACGACCGGGCTTGCACGGTCGCTGCTCCTCGGTGAGCAGCTGAAAGGGCGGGACCGCGCGCTGCATGACCTCAACTGGCGCACGCGTGCCCTGCTCTACGCAACGGACCTGCATGACCAGGTGATTCACAACATTCGTCCGGCCTTGGAGGCAGGTTTCGTGGTCATCGCGGACCGCTACACCCTGACCCCAGAAATTCGTGAGGGCATCCGCGGCGGGGACGTGGAGTGGGTGCGCAGCCTCTACCTTGACGTGCCAACCCCCGACATGACCATCGTGCTCAGCGCTGGCCCACGTCGTTTGCTGAACCGCATCCTCTTCGGCGAAGAACTGCAGACCCTTGTGGACTTTGAAGCCGGAATGGACCTCAACCTGTCGCGGTCGGTCACCACGTCCTTCCTTGAGTACCAGAAGTTGCTTCGTAAGGCGTTCACGGACGCTGCAGAGGAACAAGGATTCCCCGTGGTGCAGACGCGGCACTCTGTGGAGGAAGTCCACGCTGAAATTTGGCGGGTGCTTCAGCCGCACGTGTCCGACATGCTCCACCCCCTGTGACGCCTAGCGGAGGTCGCTCAACGGCACCGCAATGTGGGGAACGTCCGTAGGAAGGGTGTGACGGCTGGTTTTCGGCGCCAACCGCTCCCCTCGGGAGGCGAGGTCGACGATGTCCTGCTTTGTGATGGACTCGATCGTCGCGGACGGCCACAGGTCGACCACGATGCTGTCGTCCTCAAGGTAATCGAACAAGAGGGCCGGCATGCGTGTCAATCCGAGTTCAAGCGAGGCGGTGTAGCGGTGATGGCCGTCGAGGATGGTGCCTGAGGCCCGGTCCACCAGGATTGGTTTGTGGATGAAGCCCTGGCTTTGCAGTTTTTGACGAAGTTCCTCGACACGCTCGGGCTGGATTTGCTCATGAGGGCGTAACCACGCGATGTCCACCAGTTCCGCGTCCATGCGGTGGTGCGGCGGCCTGTACCCTTCAAGATGACCGCCAAATGTGGTCCACCTTGCCCCTGCTCGGACGCTGCGTTTCATCGTCGTGCTTGCCCATGGGAGGACTGATAAAGGGGAGGAAGGTCGGCAGGACGCTGGATGGTGTGACCATGACGAAGGGGCTCTATCAGCACGTCCGTGAAAACTGGGGCCAGCCAAAGGCGAACCAGCCCCATATGCACCGTCAATCCCGGATGGCGCAGTGGCGACGTGAAGAGGTGTTCACCCGCGTCGACAAACCGACCCGCATCGACGCCGCTCGCCGCCTTGGATACAAGGCCAAGCAAGGCGTCGTTGTCGTGCGCACGCGCGTTCGCCGTGGTGGCCTCCGCAAGGGCAAGGTGCACATGAAGCGCAAGCCCTCGAAGGCCGGTGTGACCAAGATCACGATGGCGAAGAGCATCCAACGCATCGCAGAGGAGCGCTGCTCTCGCCACTTCCCCAACCTTGAGGTCTTGAATTCGTACTGGGTCGGCCAGGATGGCAAGCACAAGTACTACGAGGTCATCCTCATCGATACGCACCACCCTGCCATCATCAACGACAAGCAGCTTGGAGTGTTCTCCGAAGCCAACGGCAACAAGGGCCACCGCGGTCGCGCAGAGCGCGGTCTGACCTCAGCCGGCAAGCGCGGTCGAGGCCTGTACCGCAAGGGCAAGGGTGCGGAAAAGATCCGTCCCTCCCTCAAGGCGAACCTCAACCGCGGCAAGTGAACCAACACCTTTGGCGTTGGGTTCTAAGGGCGGACCGCCCGTCATCGCCTTGGGGCCGTTATGGACATCAGCACCGTGCGCGGAAAGGAGGTGTTCCTTCCGGACGGTCGCCTGCTCGGCAAAGTGCACGACGCCGTCATCGATGTGGAGGGCTGCGCCTGCTCCCACCTTTTCGTGATTGGGACCCCCGACCACCTCGTCGAACAAGGGATCGATGTTGCGGTGCCTTGGCGGTGGGTTCGTGGCGTTGGGGATGCAGTGATCCTTCGCTGGTTCCCAGCGACGCCCATCCCGTTGCCAGGTCGTGGCTGAGATGCTCGACCTGCACGTCCTCGGCACGTCGTCGGCCCGTCCGACCTCGGAACGTGCGGTAAGCGGCTCCGTGGTGAGCACCGTTGAAGGATTGGTGGTCATCGACCCGGGTGAGGGCTTTCAAGACCGATTTGCTGAGGCTCGTCGTCACCTTCGAAGCGTTGGAGGCGAGCCAAGGTTGCGCCCTCGCCGCGTTGGAGCGGTGCTGCTGAGCCACGGACACCTCGATCACACATGGGGTTTGTTGCCGTGGTTGCAAACCTCTGGTCTTGACGGCCGGACTGAACCGCTTGAGGTGGCTGGACCGGTTGACCCGTCCACCTTCGAGCGTCTGGTGAAGGACGGATGCGATGCGGCCCTTGAGGGCGGTGAGCCCTCCGACCTCTTGCGGCAAATTCAGCAATGGCGCGCGTTGGGCGCCACCTCAGAGCGGCTTGGCTATCCCGTGTGCTGGCGACTGGGGGACGTGCGTGGCGGTCGGTGGGCACGCATCGAGGACGACGGCAGCGTGTCGCCCGATGTCGAGGCTTCATGGGCCCCGAACGGCTGGGCGAAGTTGCACGTCGTCCCCGTTGTGTCGACGTATTCTGTCGACTCGTGCGGGTGGCAGATCCTTCACGCCTCAGGCCAAGGACGGGTGGAGGGTGAACGCCTCGAGGCGCTTCGCTTGACCGAGGACGAACGACTGCGGCTCTTTCGAGAAGGACACCTCGACCAAGGGGACGCAAGGATCGAGTTGGACACCTACCGTGGACCCGGCACGCCATCGCTGTCGCTGGTCGTCTCTGGGGACACGGCTGCTCCTGGCCTCGTCGTGCACGGTCAAGCACCTGACCTCTTGGTACACGAAGCAACCTTCCTCGAAGCCGAGCAGGACAAAGCAGAGGCGCACCTCCACAGCACCTGCTCAGGGGCGGCAAGAACGGCGATGTCAAGCCAAGCGCGTGTGCTCGCGTTGACGCATTTCAGCGCTCGTATCACCGACCTCGGCGTGGCGCTTCGCGAAGCAACGGCGGTGCTTCCGGACGGTTTCCCGTGCGTGGCCCTCGTGGACGGAGACCGCTTGCGCATCGATGCGCACGGAGCGGTTGAACATCACCGACGACGCGACGGTGGATGGACGGTCACACGGCTCGCGGAGAGCAGACGTTGAAAGGCGCATCATCGCCGTAACTGTTCCATGCAGCGGTGCCTCTGGCTGGTCCTCCTGCTGCTGCTGACAAGCCTTCCTGCTCAGGCATCGGTTGCTGGACGTGCGGCTCCGGAGTGTGCAGAAGCGTTGCTTGCCGACGTGTCGGGGGCGGTGGGGATTGACGCTGGAACGTGCCTGAGTGTGAACCTCGGTACGCTCGAGCCCGGCGCCGTGTTGGAGGTGGACGTGCTGGTGATCGACGATGCGGTGGACCTGCTGGTGTTCGACGCTGCTGCCCGTTCTCCCTACGACCTCGGTCAGGGGTACAGAGCCGGCATGACCCTTCCCGCAAGCACAGAAGCCCTGCTTGGAGAGCAGGGTTTCCATTGGCAGGTTCCTCCCTCAATCCAACCGAAATCGTGGTCCTTTGTGTTTGACAACCTCGCCCATGACGGCGATCAAGGGATGGGCGATCAAGGTGGAGCACGCGCTACAATCAGCCTGCTCGTGACTCCTGTAAGCGAAGGAACGCTCACGGTCGTTCACGACCTCTACGGTCTTGAAGCCAACACGTCGACGTGGTTGACGGCTCCTGCTGGGCTGTCCCTCGATGCTGGCACGTCCTTGTTGCTCGAGGCGTGGCCGCTCGAAGGCAGCGGAGACCTGCTCTTGCTGAGCGAAGCCGAGCGGACAGCATTCGAAGGGGGCGGGTCGGTCGAACCTCAGGCCGGCCGTTCGATGCTTGACGTGGACGGGGACTCCACCCTGAGTTGGGTCCTTCCCTCCGCGCTCGAGGGAACGCCGATGCACCTCCTTTTCGATGCCACAAACCGCACCGTAGGTGGCGCTGTGGCAGGGGACGTCCGCTCGACCGTTCGCCTCACCCTCGACCCTCCGTTGACCCCAATGGTTCACGACAATGCCAACGGTTCGACCACCATCGGTGTCGCCATCGAACTTGACGCCGATGCGACACCCGACCGATTGATGCGGCTTGAGGCATGGTCGTGGGACCTGGAGGGAGGGGTGGACGCCAACGGTGGGGTGCTGAACGGCGACGAATGGGGCGTCGATGCAAGCACCTCGGCAAGGTGGAACTCACCCGGAACGAAAACCATCACCCTGAGCGTACGGGACGTCGATGGCCGAACGGCCAGCACAACCCACACGGTTGACGTGAGCGATGTGGTTGCACCTGTGGCTGCTGTCGCTTCGCTTGGGGAAGAGCAACCGATCACCGATGGCTACCGCATCGGTTTGGACGAACTGCTCCACCTCTCTTGCGAACCTTCCACCGACGACCACCGCATCGACGCTTGCTCATGGTCCATCGACGGCGCAGCCGCCGGTCAGAACACGACCTTGATTTCGTCGTGGTCAAGCCCCGGTGAGCACACGGTTCGTCTGACCGTGACCGACCCCTCGGGTGGTGCTGACGTTCTCGAACGTCGCGTTGTGGTGACCGACCCATCTCCGCCGTCCATCACGCCGGGTTCCGTCTCCGCACTGCCTGCATCGGTGGAGGTCGGGGCTCAGACGGTGGTGAGCGTGGTCGTTGAGGACGACGTCGATGCTGCCGAGGACCTTGTCGTGCACTGGGACCTCGACCCCTTGGTGGATTCGGACGGCAATGGTATCAAGGACGACGATCCGGACGCCGTTGGCCCTCAGGTGGCGCTCTCGTTCAACGATGTTGGTACGCAGACGGTGGTCATCACCGTCGAGGACCCGTCCGGAAACCGCGACCGTGTGGTGTGGAGCGTGGAGGTGACGTCCTCCTCGTCCACCTCACGCGGGGGCTCATGGATGGGGATCGCCCTCCTGCTCATCGTGGTCTGCGTTGCCGTTTCTGCCGTAGTCCTTCGTGCCCGACGGTCGCGGGGGCCTGAAGCCACAGTCGAACAGGAGCCCTCCGATGAGGAACGTGCTGAAGCGGCCAAAGCCGCAGAAATGGCGAGCATTTACGGGGCCAGCACGGCGTCCGCTGCACCGCAGGACGTGTACGCCTCACAGACCACGCTCATGACGTCGCGACCAGCCACGGTGAACGCAGCATCAAGCGCCGCTTGGAGCGAAGCCTCACAGGCCTTGTTCGATGAAGTCCCATCGGGAGCGAGGGCCCCCACAGGGGCCGAGGGCCTTGCTTCGTTGATGGACGAGGACGCAACGTCCACCGAGTCGAACACGGTGGCCGATCTTTGGAGTCCTGTTGAAGCGGAGGCGCCGCCAACACCGGTTCAATCTTTGGAGGCCACGTCTGTCGAACCGGTTGCGGGGGGCCGCGTTTCGCTCCCTGCCGGCTTCGATGCCTTCCTCAACGGCGGGACGGCTCCTGCACCCCTCGTGAAGGCGACAGAACCGACCCCAGCGATTGCCACCGACCTTCCAACGACCTGTCCAGCCTGCAGCCAGCGCTTCATCGCCCGACTGCCAGAGGACCTCCAGGCCGCGAGGGCTGCATGCCCATCCTGCGGGGGGCACGTGACCGTACGTCGTCCTCCCCTTGCGTGACGTGCATCTGAAGGCTCACGTCAGGGATGGTTTCACAAAGCACCTCGGACCGACTCCCTTCATGGAGACGTTCGCGCCACGGCTCCTGCATCGAGGGGTTGCGCCGCTCCCAGGAGGGCGGCGTCCAGCCGCGGTGTTCTTGCTGCTCATGGTCCTCCTTCCTGCAGCACATCCAGTGACGACGGCTGAGGTCGTCGCCGATGACTTTGGCATCCTCGATGCGATGGACGAGTTGCTCGCGGAACGCACCGCGTCCAGTTCAGACCTTCTGGCAGAAGCCGCGGCCTCGTCGGCCCTCGCGTCCGTGGATGCAGCAGCACGGCCCGTAGGCGACGGCGACGCCATCACCGAGGTAGGAACCTTCCTGGACGGGGTGGAGCTTCGTGACGCCTCACCCATGCCAGAAGACCACCCACGGGCCTACGAGTACCTCTTGGACGCCGAGAACCACAGCGGGGCTGGACTTCCCGACAACCTCTTCCAAACCTTGTTTTCACTGGAGAACTGGCAACTCAATGACCCGCTCGCGTTCGGCCTCAACACCTACGCGATTTACCTCAATTTCACAACCAAGAACGATGGACCGTCCTACGAGTCGTGGACGGCAGGGACCTTCACAGGTGACCTCATCGTTGGCGGAGCGCTCAGTCTGTTCGACAACCAGATCGACATCGACGGCGACGAGGACCCAGATGTTGTCGTGGAATTGACGATCCAAGGCCTTGTGGAGCGTGGCCAAGGATGGGACATCGAACTCTCAGACGGCTTGGTACCGGTCCCCACAACGCTTTGGCTTCGGCCAATTTTCCAATGGCGCGTCCACCAAATCGACGCAGACGCTCCACTATGGGACGACATGGCCACGCTCGAAGTCAGCTTGATGAAGGGGTTCGCCTTTGACGCCACGCTTCAGGATTCGTCCGCGTATTCCATCGTCATTGACACCCGCTTTACCCAACCGCCGCACGAATTTCGCGTCGGCGTCGGCCTTCAAAGGATGACGTTTGACATCGAAGGAACCTTCACCGACGTCTCGAGCCTGTTGGCCGGCCTCGTGTTTGGTGGCCTTCCAGACGGGACCTTCACCCTGGCCTCGATCTCGGCCCCCTATGCCATCACCATCCAAAATCCCGACGCGGACGGCGGCTCCCTTCAGACGGAGTGCGCCGACGAAATCTGGTACGACCCTGCTTCGCAGCCACGCGTCGACAGCCACAGCGATCGATGCGGCTTCGGCGTGGGTGTAGGTTTCGTGCACTTCGCACCACCGCCCGCGGACGGCGGCGTCCCGGACGTGCTCGAACTCGCCTACCTCGACACGGGATTCCACCCCGAAGGCGAGGGCCGTCGCCTGCCTTCTGAAATTGACTTGACGTTGCGGAACGACAACCTCGGCGACAACAGCTTCGATACGGTGGAAGTCTTCACCGACCGTGACGCCGATGTTTGGGTTCACTATTTCGAAGACAGGAGCGCCATCACGGACGGGTCTGGTGGATTTGGTAACGTTTCCGACGCTCGAATTTGGATTCGCGGATTGCCTTCAGGAACGCTCCCGGATGAGGAAATTGAGGCCTTGTTCACGATGATTGGAGAAAAGCCCGGGAGCGTCAATTTGCCCGGCGACATGCCGGACCGGCTTTCCCTGTTCATCGGCATCAAGAACTTCTCAGGTGACGCATCGGCGAACGAGAACGACCCGACGCTGCCCGTCAATCCCGCGACGCCTCCGAACACGCTGATTGCCGTGGCAGCGGTGGACGACATCCCCTTGCTTCAGTACGAGTCCTCCTTCAAACGTGGAGGCTGGGCGAGCGACGCCTCCTCGATGACGCTCACCATCGAGGACCTGCCTCCTGTCGTGTTGGTGCATGGAACGTTCGAAGTCGGCACAAGCGGTGTCGACCGCATTCGTCCGGACACATCCAGCCTCAACGTTGTGAGCCAGATGCTTGACAACGCGCTCATCGCCCTCGTGGAGATCATCCTCGATGTGGGCACCATCGTCAACAGCCTCCCCACCGCTGTGGTGGGGACGGCGGGCAGCACCGGCGGTTCGGTAACCGTGGCGTGTTACACGCAGGTGGCCGCCGGCTGGCAGGACGGCACCCAGCGCCTCACGGCAGAAGTGGGCCGGCTGACCTTCGCCCTTGCTTCCAGCGATCAGCCCTGGTTGCCTGACCAAGACCACCTGTTGCTGTCCGACGACACCGCGCTTGCTCAGGTGACGGGCCGCACCGGACCGGTGGACCCCTTGGTGCCCATCGCGATGAGCGCGCGCATGAGCGGTGTGAGTTCGGTGACGCAGACCTTTGATCCAAGCGACGGGAGACGCGTGCTACAGTTGGACGGCTCAAGCACAGAATCCCTTGTGGTTGGGCATGTTCTGCACACGTCGGGGAACCTTGCAACGGCCCAAACGCAGGCGGCAAAAGTGTCGAACCGTCCTGACACCTTGCGGTTGGTTCAGCAACCCGACCGTATCGCGTACGAAGCGAGCGCACCAATCGGCACCATCACCTACGGGGGACAGGACGGGACGCAACGCAACGCGCTCAGGTTGGTCGGCATCCCTTCCGATTTTGAATTGGTGATTGGAACTGAAATAGGGTACGTCTCAAGCGCCGCCCTTCAGAGCGTTGAGATTCAGGCCAGCAATGCCAGCGTTCCAATGACGATGGACGGCGACCACCTCCGCTTCTTGGTCAGCGAAGATGGCACGAGCCTCTCCATGCGGTTGTCTGACGTGACACGCATGCGTCGATTGCTTCCCTTGGATCCTGGGTCGGCCGGTCCGGAGGGCAACAGCAGATTGGAAATGCAGCGAACGTCCTCCTCGCCCTTCCGTGTCTTGCTTGAAGACAGCACGGTGTACGACGATCCGATGTTGGGATTGAACGGCCGATTGGTGGTCGATCCCCTTCCTGCGAACATCGAACTCGCCGTGCCCGAAGACGAGGAGGGATTGGGGCTGGATCTTCCAGACTTTGGAACTGAAGCAGGTGTCGAGGGTCTGTCCTTTTTCCTCGGCGACCTCGTGACCCTCGGGCGGCTGGCCAACGATTTGGTTCATGCCATCACTCGAGACCTTGGCGGCGTGGTGGGCGAGGAACGCGACATGGCGCTTGGGATGGATCTGGTGACCGGCGAACCCTTCGACCTGACCGCCGACGTGCGCAAGGGCACAACAGCGGGGACACCGAACTGGGTGCACGGGTTGGCCATGAATGCAGACGAACGGCTCGTCCTCGAAACGAACCTCAGCCGATTGACCCGTTTGACCCTGTCTGGTCGCTTGACCCTTGAACGAATCCTCGAGGACGGCACGCTGACGGAGGCCGAAGTCGAGGAGGGAACCTTGGTGCTGGAGACGGCGAACGTCACCGGCGCTTCCGATATCATGGACGTGCTCCGCGACGGCCGTCTTGGTGACGACGAAGTGGTCGCCTTCGATTTCGACAACTGGAGCGAGCAAGGGCTTGACCTCGTTCAACGTCGAGGATGGCACCTTCGAACATGGTTGCCACAACTCCCTGCAGGCGCCATCGAAATCGACTATGATTTCCGCATGATCGAAGGTCGTCCCACCTATGAGATCGACATCGCCTTTGCCTCATGGTTGCCAGCATACGAGGACATGTCCGTTGTTGTGAAGGGGTTGAGCGGTCAAGACGTCGACCTGCGCCTCACGGGACTGGACACATCAAGGCCCAACGACGTTGTGGTTAACATGCTGTTCTACCAAGAGCGCAACCTGACCGTGCCTCGGCTCACGCTCGACATGCACTACGACGTCGGCGTTCGACTTGATTCCGCCCATGTTGTGTTTGTCGATCACACCACGTTCACACGTGCAGAGGCCCTCATTTTCGACGTTCCACGGAGCACAAACGTCGCGGCCACCATCGGTGACGTGCTTCGGCTTGACCTGACCGTTCCCGAAGAGCACCAGAACAACGGGCGTTCAGCGGAGGCGCTGATGATTCAGCAGCATCGTTACCTCGAGGGCCGGTGGTGGCCGGCGACCGTGTTCATGCGGGACCTCCCCGGCGAACTTCACCTCAGCACGGACCCGAGCAGCGAGTTTGACATTCGAGCCGAAACCTCGTTCCAAGGTTTGTTCACAATGGATTACACATCGAACGGAGAGGACCTCGACCTGTTCGTTCAGGCGTCGGGCCGTGCTGTGGACAGCAAAGGGGACGTCACGATGCTTGCAGAGAACCTCCCCTCGACCTTCCGCCTCGCTCCGACCGCAGACCATGGCCTTGAAATCGCGTCGAGCGGTTCCGGAGTCGAACGGGTGTACATTCGCGTTGCTGACGTCCCGTCTTCACCCGGTGTGACCCTTACCTCACTGGAAGTTGTCGGTGAGGACCTCAAGGGTGCCACCGTGCACATGACGCGGCTCGGGGGCGCCTACCCCATCATCGTCCTTGATGGCATCACCACTGGACGTGTGATTGCCTCGGCCAACGCGGCCGTCGAACCCGGCAAAGTGGCACCTTTCCTCGCTGATCTGCCGTTGTTTGGAAGCATGCGCTTCGATGGCCGTGCCGTCATGCTTGACACCCAGTTCACCGGCATCTTGCCCTCCGCTTCTTCACTTGGTGTGAACGGCATGGTGAGCGACCTTTCCCTCGTCGGAAGCCTCACCGGTGGAACGGTCGAAACAAGACACGTGCTCGTCGTCGAGCCCATCACGACGGCCCTCGCGACCCTTGTTGCATGGGTGGTGTGAGCATGAACGACGTACCGTTCACGCCGGACCCTGACAAGGGTCGACTGATCGACCGCGTTCGGCAGCAGATGGGGCTGGACGAAGACGTTCCCCACGAGGACGTCGTTCGCGCGGCTGAGGATGCTGCAGAACGCCTGAATCGGTTCCGAGAAGACATTCCAGTCACCAAAATCGCGATGGCCGGCGTTTCCCTGCTGCTGCTGTTCGGTTTGTTGTTGAGCGGATGGTATTGGATGCTGCCGCGTGACGGACTCACGGTGCACACAGTCTACATGCAAAAGGGTGGACACGTGGTGCTGGTCGAGGTGGAAAACGACGGGTCCAGGCTCGTCACGGACGTCGAAGTGCAGGTTCGCTTCCTCGATGCTGAAGGCGAAGAACTGGACGTCATGGACACGCGCATGGACGGCGTCAGCGCGCACAGCGCGGTCGCAGGTGATGAGTTGGAGATGCAAGTCGTCGGGGCAACGGTGTGGGCGAACTACACCGTGTCCATTTCCCTCACCTGGACAGATTATGCTGGAGACCGTCATACTGAGCGGTGGGAGCACGATGTCGGGGCGTGGGCGACCGAGGTCTTTGACGACCGCACCGCCCGTCGAACGTGGCCGTTCTGAACAAGGAGAATAGCACCACACCCCAAGCGATATAGTGGACGCGCGGAGGCCTTAGCCTATGTCGAACGGGCGTTGGCAGACCCCGCTGCTCCTCGTTCTTCTGCTCGTGTGCAGCCCGTGGACGGGGCTTGCGAAGAACGGGGTGGAGGCCGACAAGGAGGTTGCACTTCCTCCTCAAGGGTTCGCGGTCTCTGCGGACGACTACCACGACTTTGTTGGCACCCTCAATGACGCAACGACGCCCGACCGGAGGTCCGGCGTCTCAGCCACTCGAATCGGTGTGTTTGAAAAAGAAGGGTGGACGGCCACTCGCCCCCTTCCCGCCGCATGGCTGCAACCGAGGCCAGATCTTCGGCTCGTTCTCGTTGATCCGGCAGTTCCGATGACGCAGGTCCGTTCGGAGCTTGCTGATCTTGCATCGATTGAGGTCCGGGAACTTGTGGCGCCGTCTGGACTGCTCTTGCAAGCCGCGCCCGACGCTTTCGGTGTGCTGGACCAGCGATCTGACCTGCTGGCGGTGCACAACGTTCCGGTCGCGATGTTGCTTGACGACGCGTACCTTGACGTGCTCCTGTTGGAAGGTGGCGTGGAGGCTTTGGTTGGTTCTGAAGTACGCCTCGAGGGATGGCGAGGTGAAGATGGCCCCGTGGCAGGTGTCGCGCTCTCTGGCCCCTCCCTCCACCTGCAGCAGCAGGTGGTTGAGGTGGCCGCGGAGGTGCTTTCGGACCCCGTTGAACTTGACGCAGGTCGATGGCGCGGCCGGCTCCAGACGAGCGACCTGTTTGGGCTTGCCATGCAACCCTCACTGATGTGGGTCGGCCCCGAACCGGTCCATACCTTGCTCAACGATGTGGCACGGACCAACATGGAGGTCGCCCCCGTTGCCAATGGTTTCACCACCTCGCTGAACGGTTCTGGCATCGTCGTCGCGGTCGCGGATTCAGGCCTCGATGCGGACCACGGCGATTTTGGCAACCGCATCATCTCAACCACCGACGTGGTCGGTGACGGCTCCACCGCCGATGCTCACTCCGGTCATGGCACGCACGTGTCCTGCACCGTTCTTGGGGACGGCAGCCGAGGTGGGTACGCAGGCATCGCTCCACAGGCAGAGCTCATCTTCCAGGCGATGGAAAACGATCAATCCGGCCAATTCCTTTCCCCGAGCCTCAACTACATCCTCAACCAAGCCTACAACGCTGGTGCTCGCATTCACACAAATTCGTGGGGCTCCTCGCAGGCCAGCGACCAAGGAAAATACACCTCGTCCTCCGAGGACGTCGATGACCGTTCGAACACCTACGACCGGTACTACAACGGGCAAGAAGGTCTCCTGATCTTGTTCGCCGCTGGAAACGACGGTCCCGGCACTGGGACCGTGGGCTCGCCCTCCACCGCAAAGAACACCCTTACCGTTGGCAACCATCAGAACAGGTACGGGAACGCACCGGACGTGATCATGTCCGGTTCATCCCGGGGCCCGACCGACGATGGACGCATCAAGCCGGACGTCGTTGCTCCTGGTGGCTATGTCCGGTCGTGCAGGGCGCAGGAAGCGCAGGACATCGCGGGGGCAACGTGGTCCAGCCAATACTACCTCGAATACACAGGGACCTCCATGGCCACACCAAACGCGGCAGGAGCAGCGGCATTGGTGCGTGAATACTTGCTTGAAGTGGCCCAGCGTCCAGCCCCCCAGGGGGCCCTGATCAAGGCGCTGCTGATCCTTGGAGCCGAGGACATTGGGACCCGCAACATCCCCAACGACGACGAAGGATGGGGACGCATCAACCTCAGGGACACCCTCGCTCCGAGCGGAGGGCGAGGAATTTGGGTTGACGACCGCTCCGTTCTCTCGAAAACGGGGAACAGCAAGACGTACGTGTTCAACGTGACGTACGCGAACAGTCCGTTCAAGGTCGTGCTCGCATGGTCGGACGAGCGAGGCAACCGCTTCTCCACAACGCAGCTCGTCAACGACCTCGACCTCGAAGTCATTGCTCCTGACAACACCACGTACCTAGGCAACGTCTTCAGCAACGGTCGGAGCATTCAGGCCGGCTCGCACGACACGGTCAACAACGTCGAAGTGGTGCTTGTTGATGCGGCCCAGAAAGGCATCTGGGAGGTTCGCGTGAAGGACGGAAACCATGGGGGGTCGAAGGCGCAACCCTACGCGATCGCTGTTTCTGGTCAGGGCGTGAACGATTTGCGTCCGGACCCATTGATGGTCCCAGACAGCCTCACCATGGACGCTTCCATCCCTCAAGTCGGCGACCCCGTCAACCTGCTCAGTCAGGTCATGAACATGGGCAACGTCAAGGCAGAAGGGGTTGACGTGGCCTTCATCGTGGACGGTTCAGAACTCGACCGTGTGACGTTGGACCTTTCGCCAGGTGCGATTCGCACCCTGCCGTGGACCTGGACGCCGTCCGTTGCCGGGACGTCTGAACTGCTCCTTCGCGTGGATCCTGATGGCGTCATGGACGAGGTGCAGGAGAGCAACAACGACCTGCTCATCCCGGTGAACGTCAGCGCACCGGGGGTCAAGGTCTTCGCGAGCAATGACGAACAACGGGTCTTGACGTCTGTTCAAACGACTTCGTCGTGGAACGTGACCTTGACCAACACGGCCCTGATCGACACCAACGCTTCGTTGAGTGCCACCTCCGTCGTGCGTTCCTCGGATGGGGCGTCCATGCCTTGGTACGTAGGATTGACCGTGGCCAACTTCAGCCTTGCAGGCCGTGGCGAAGCCTCGGTTGAGGTGACTGTGGTGCATCAAGCAGGCCCGTCACCAGGCACCTACCTCGTTCCGTTGACCGGTCTCGACGTGGACAACGGCGTCTCCTATCCCTACAACCTCACCCTCATCGTCCCTTCGCTCGCCGAAGCGAGGATGTCCCTGGATTACAGCATCGTTCCCCTGCACCCTACCGAGCCAACGTCCTTCGAGGTTGGCTTCATCAACGACGGAAACGGACCAATTGGGTACGACCTCTTCCTTCAAGCACCAACCGGTTGGTCCGCAGGCTTTGATGACCTTGGGTCTGAAGCCGGCGCGACGTCTGGTTCAACTGGATTGATGCAACAGGGAGCTGAGCGTCTAGTCAGCATCACCGTCAAACCTCCTGCGTTGAAAACCATCGCCGGGGCCGAACGGACCGTCACGCTCACCGCAATATCGCAGACCGATCCAAGCATCTCCTCGGCTTGGGACATTCCGATGGAGGTCGTCAGCGTACGTGACGTCTTGTTGACCTTGGAGTCAACCTTCGCTGCAATGCGCCCCGACGCCTCGGTCGCGCTGGTGTTCAGTTTGGAAAACCGAGGGAACGTTGACCTCGAACTGACGCCTTCCTTCGTGCTGCCCAGCGGCTGGAGCATGGACGCAGATACCTCGCCCATCGCCCTCGCATGGACAGGGAGTGAAAACGTCCGGTACATCCTCAACGGTGACGGCAGCGGCAGGAGCGGTGCCATTGAAGTTCGGTTTGGCGACGCAGAGGGGCGCTTCACATGGGCCTCCACCATCGAAGTGCGTGACCTTCCTGCTCCGACCCTCGACTTCAACCGGCTCCTGTTGGAGGACGGCACGTCCTACGACACGCCCTACGGAGGCGGAAGCCACCCCTCAGGGGAAGCCCTGCTGTTCTCTTGGCTTGTTGGAAACGACGGTTCTGCACCATGGTCTCCAACCGTGGCCCTCGACCTCGATGCCGGTCTGTTTGGCTCCTGCGAAGGTCCCGGGAACGTGCTTCCAGGTGCGTTCGAAGTGTTGGCTTGTGAAATCGTCATTCCCACCGACCTGCCGGCCGGGGCGGAGGCCGCCTTCCGCATTGTGTTGGACGACGGCGAGGTGGAGCGTTCGACCGAAGTCGGATTGTTGGTCGCTGAACTTCGCTCGCTTCGTGTTGATGGGCCAGAAGAGGTGCTGCTCGACGGCGAGGCCTCCACGTCGTCATCCTGGACCGTGACGAACGTGGGTAACGTTCGATTGCAAGAAGTGATCTCCTTGCAGGCAACGGAGGGCTGGGTCGCCGTGCTCGACGGCGCCAGCAGCATCGACCTTGAACCAGGGGAGGCCCGCGTGCTTCGAATTGATGTGGAGCGAGAGACCGATGGAGAGGGCAGCCTTACCGTGAACATCGGAAACGGGATCGAAGGTGGTAACCTCATCGTTCCGCTTCGTGCACGGGGATTAGGGGTCATCGATGCTGATGGGACGTCCAGCCTCCTGCTTGCAGGCGGAGGGTTGGCCCTCGTGGTTCTTGTTGGTGCCGCAGCCTTGGTGCTTCGTGGTCGACGTGAACAGGTGCCTTCACGACCAACGCTCCCAAGCGTTGCGGGCAGCGTGACGACTGTTGCACCGCCGTCGACCATGGCTCAGACCGCTCAACCGTCCTCTGCTTCGGTGGTCGCTCCAACCGCTCCGACTTCAGAAGCACGTCCATCCGTGCCGTGCTGGGGATGCAGGCAAACCATCGAAGGAGCGACGGTGGGTTGCCGAGGGTGTGGAGCCCGATTCCATGCTCCAGGGAGCACCGCCTGCATCCTTCCATCGTCATGCCCAAATTGTGGGCAGCCAGCCTCCACCTTCGTGGCCGCGTGATGGTGCAGGAAGGGGCAGGTCTTTCATGGGAGGCACGACCACCAAGGGGCATGGTGCAAGGGCCGTCCACCGCGCTGCGCCAATTCCGGTCCATCGGCCTTGTCGTCCTGATGATGCTCTCGACGCTACCGTTGCTGGCCAATCCTGTCATGGCCGACGGCCGCGATGCCAGCATCGTGCTGACCGTCACGCCTTCATCGCTCGTCGTCAATCCCGGTGAGTCGGGTGAGTACACGGTGCGAGTCTACAACACGGGTTCGAACCCGGTCACGGTGCAGTTGACGGCGGCTGAGGAGCAAACTCAGGAATGCAACCAGTACACTTCGGTCATCACTCAAATTTCCGGTGCCATTGATGCTGGATCCTATGAGGAAACGTCGATGAACGTCACCCTGTCTCAATTAGCGGAAGGAACCTGCGACACCACCATCACCGCGACAGCCACGGAGCAACCCGAACCGCCCGAATTGCCGGGACAGCCGGCCAGCGAGGAGAAGACCGTCACCACCGAAGCAGGAGACGGTTCTGGGAGCGTGCTTTACGGCGTCGACCTCCGTGCAGTCGGTCCGTCCGCCAAGGACTGGACTGGCGAGGATGTTGTTGAATGGGACATGGAAGTGGAAAACACCGGCCGTGCGGACGCGAACGTGGTCCTGACCGCAGAGGAGCGCGACGATCCTGGCTGCGCCGACGCGGGCGACTTCTCCATCGAGATCGACCCGTCTTCGGTTTCAGTATCAAGCGAAGACGTGGAATCGGTCACCGTATCCACAGAAGTGCCTGAAGGCCAAGATTCGGACTTGTTTTGTTGGGACATCGTTGCCACCGTACAGAACGATCCCACCCAAAACGCCAGCGACACGCAGGAAATTTCGCTCGACGTCCCCGAACTTCGAACCTGCGACGCGACCTTGTCCCCGACCAGCCTCAGCGTGGACCCGGGAAAGACGAAGAGCACCACGGTGACCTTTGAGAACACGGGGAACACGGAATGGAGCATCAGCGTCGCCAAAACGGGCGCGAAGGCGGCGTGGGTGACCGTCGATGGGGCCTCCTCGGGCCTGCTGCCCTACGACACATCCTCTGATCGCCGGTCCTTCGATCTCGACGTTACTCCAGACGATACGGTGGAGGCCGGCTCCGTGACCACCATCGTTGTTCAGGGGCGCGATGGCACGAACGTGGCGTGCGATGTCGAGCTGCGTGTGACCGTCGGTCAAACGCGTGGGGCGTCGCTGAGCCTTCCTCAGCCCATGATGAGCAACGTCGAACCGGGAACAAGCCGCTCGACGACCTTCAGCGTGACCAACCTTGGCAACGGAATGGACAGTTTCCGCGTCAGCGCTTCGGCCCCGCCCAGCGGATGGGTCGTCTCCTTCGACGTCAGCACCGTCTCCGTCGGCTCAAAACATTCCTCGGACCGCAGCGCTGACGTTCAGGTCGAAGTCACCGTTCCGCTGAGCGCCCTCGCGACCCAAGAAGTGGAAATTACAATCTCTGTGCTGCCCGGAACTGGCGGCGAGGCCTACGATGAGGTCGTGTTGCGGGTCACCGTTGCAGAATCCCATGGCATGGACATCACGGCCAGCGCAACGCGTCAACGGGGACGGCTGGACTCGGAACTGCGCTTCCCTATCTCCATCGAGAACCTTGGAAACGTTGACGCAACCTTCCGATGCGTTGTCATGTCACAGAGCCCAGATGAATGGCCGGTTCATTACGAGGACCGCGACGGCATCACCCTCGTCGAAATCGATGTGCCTGCCCGCGATGAACTGACGGTGGACCTCGTGGTTCGGGTGCGCGGAGCCGAGGACCTCGACACCATTCAAATCGTTGCTCGAATCATCAATACAGACCACAGCGGAGCCGTGGACGACGACGGCGACGGACTTCCTGACAACCAAAAGGAAGTCATGGTCACCGCGACCCGTTCGGACAAATTGTACGCCATGGACGTCAGGTTTGATGCAGGGCTGACGGGCGACACCCAGCGGGTGGAACTTCCACCCGGTGGAAGCACCACCATCGATCTTTGGATCCGCAACACAGGCAATGCTTCTGCCGACATGGCCCTGTTCGAACTCTCCGGACTGGAGGGCATCGCGACCCGCGAACTGAGCGCCTACGGTATCCCCTTGGGCGACACGATGCTGGTTCCCGTCGGATACGGCGTCTGGGACAAGAGCGTCAATGGATTCGTTCGGGCTGCCTCAGGTGCACCCCTGACGTCGCCAAGCATGTCCGGGGCAGAACAGATCATGGTTGGGCTTGACGACTTCGCCGAAAAGCAGGCCGAGTACGAAGCCCGGCCATACGAAGTGCTTGTGCAACTCGTGATCACCGTCAACGCCGGTGCCGAGACTGGCGATGGTGGCACGCTGGACCTGTTGGTGTTGAGTGAAAACAACACCGCGAACCGAAGCGGCTTCGTAAGCCTCGTTCTCGACGTGCGCGTCATTGAGGACCTGTCCTTCGACATCGACGAGATGGAGTTGGAGGCCAACATCACCTATCCCGAAACCGCGACCTTTGAGGTGACCATCGTCAACGAAGGCAACATCGAAAGCGAGGCACGGATCTTCACCTCCGATGAACTGCGCGGATGGAGCGTTCGCTTCACGGACCTCGAAAACCTGCCATGCACCACCGAAGAAGGCGAACTTCTCTGCACGATGGAGCCTGGAGAGCGGTTGACCCTCAAGGTGGTCGTCGGTCCACCGTTTGATGCTTCGGTGGACGACGAGTTCACCTTCACGGTCTCCGTTGAGCCCACGGACGGGGGTGTGTTCAACCGGCGAAACATCGAGTTGACCGTGCACGGCGCGAACCCAACTGGCCTGCTGTCCCTCTCCTCTGAGGCCGTTACCACGATTGGTGTCAGCGTGATCGGGTTGCTTGCGGTCGGCGTTGTGGTTCAAGCCTTGAGCAGCCGAAAGCGCACCGTTTGAGCCCCCCCTCAACTCGAGCACTTCCGTGCGACGTCAAAGCCGTCACGGACGGCGATTCGGGAACGCTTATGGAGGGGTCTCAGGTGGCTGAGACCAAGGAGCGTATGCGTTCCCGTGGGGTCTCCGGATGGCTGATGCGACCACCGTTACCGACGCCTATCTCGCGGTCGGACTCATGACCCTGATCGGCATCCTCGTTCCGTTCGGGGCCTTCCTCACGTCCTATTTTGTGCGACCTCGAAACGACCCGTCCCGTCCACACATGACGCGGTCGTACCTCCTTGAGGGGTACGAAGCAGACCACAGCCTCTACCCTCGCCGTCTTTCGACCTACGAATGCGGCTCCGAGCCCGTTGGCGACGCGATGATTCAATTTCACTTCCAATACTACTGGTACGCTCTGATTTTCCTCGTTTTCGACGTCGCGTTCATGTTCATGGCGCTCGGCGGTTTCATTGTCAACGATGCCACGGCGCTCGGCGCTGACAACGACGCGGTGGCCGTTGCCGTGGACCGCTTGCTCGTGCTCACCGGATTCTTCCTTGTGATGACGCTCGGCGTCTGGCACGTCTTCCGGAAGCGTGGGCGTATCTACATCTGAGGTGATGACATGGCCGACCCAGGACAGAACTACGCCGCGTTCAACAGCTCGGCCTTGCTCGATTTCGTCGGTGACGTTACGGACGAATCCCTCAAGGCCACACGCATCAAACAATTCCTGTCCGTGCTCGCAGGGCGCTTCTTCAATTGGGCAGGCCGAAAGTCCCTGTTCACGCTTCACCTCGGCATCAAGTGCTGCGCCATCGAAATGGCCGCCTCCGCCATCCCTCGTTTCGATGCTGAGCGTTTTGGAGTCATTTTCCGTTCCTCGCCGCGGCAGAGCGACGTCCTGCTGGTGAACGGCCCGATCTCCAAGAAGTTCGCCGACCCTGTCGTCCGCCTCTGGGAGCAGATGCCGGAGCCGAAGTATTGCATCGCGATGGGCGAGTGCGCGATTTCTGGTGGGCCTTACTTTCAATCCTACAACATCCTTGAGGGCGTGGACACGGTGATTCCCGTGGACGTCTACATCCCAGGGTGCCCACCTCGGCCTGAGGCCCTCATCGACGGCTTCGGGCTGTTGCGTGAGAAAATCATCCGCATCGGTGGTGCCCCCGGAGGGGCCCGTGGCAAGCCAGTCATCGTGGGGGAGGACTGAGCATGCACGTCAGCCGTGAACAGAACGAGTCGGCCACCAACGACGCCGTGACCGCTGCCGAGGCCGCGTGGGGAGCCCTCGGCGTGACCGCCGCGTCCGTCGCGCACAGCAGCGGGCACGGCTATGCCTTCCTTCGCCTCACGGTTCCTGCCGCCCACGTGGTGACCGTGGCCAAGGGCCTGAAGCACGATCTGGGCGTGAATTACTGTTCGATGATCACCGGCACCCACTTTCCAGATGGCGGTTCTGACCGCGGTTGGGAGGTTGTGTATCACCTGATGCGCCAACCCGTACGCAACCCTGAGCCCAACACCTCCCATGTTCTCGTTGCGTCTGAACTCAAGGGGCATGACATCCCCCTCGAGGTTGAGGTGGTGGTCCCCTTGCCGGCCGGCGACGAACCCACCGTTCCGAGCGTGCAAGCCGTGTGGAAGGGTGCCGATTGGAACGAGAAGGAGACGTGGGACCTCGTCGGCATCCGCTTTGATGGCCATGAGAACATGCACCGCGTCCTCAACCCCCACGACAGCCCAGAGGGCTTCCATCCGCTGCAAAAACAGCACCAAATTCGCTACCACGATTTCAACGAGATGTACGACGATGCCCAAGGCTTCGTTCGTAAACCGGTCGATGAGGGCCGGGTGAAGTGAGGAGGGACGGTCATGGCGCAAATGTGGATCACGATGGGCCCTCAACACCCGATGACGCACGGTCTGTGGACCCTGCGTGTGAAGGTCGATGGAGAGACGGTCGTGGATGCAGAAGCCGAACTCGGCTACATTCACCGAGGCGTGGAGAAGATCGCCGAAGCGCGTGACTTCACGCAGGTCACCCCGTACTGCGACCGCCTCTGTTACGTGTCGGCCATGACGTGGTCGTCCTCGTACATCTACGCGGCAGAAGACCTGCTTGAGGTTGAGGTTCCCGAACGGGCGGAATACATCCGCTGCATCGCTGCGGAGTGCCAGCGTATTGCGAGTCACCTGATGTGGCTCGGAGCCTATGGCCCTGACGTCGGGAACTTGACCATCATGACATGGGCGCTCCGTGAGCGCGAGATGTTCCTCGACCTCTTGCAGGAACTCGGCGGCTCCCGCATGCACTACAACTACCCGCGTGTGGGCGGCGTCAAGCGCGACATTCCGCCGGGCTGGTCAGACCGACTCATCGCCAAGACGAAACTCTTCGAGAAGCGCATTGATGAATACGAGATGCTGCTTGACGAATCCACCATTTTTCTCGTCCGCTTGCAAGGCGTTGGATATGCCACGGCCGAAGAGATGGTTGAGGCTGGCGTCTCAGGGCCGAACGTCCGCGCCTCTGGCGTCAATTACGACGTTCGATGGACCCACCCCTACTCCGTCTACGACGAACTGGATTGGGAACCCGCTGTGGAGAAGCCCACCAGCGTCAAGGGGAGCGACTGCTACGACCGTTACCGTGTCCGGATGGAGGAGATGCGGATGTCCTGCCGCATCATCCTCGACGCCATCGAGAAGATTCCCGGTGGACGCAACACGACCTACGCCAACGGTGACGAGATGATCCTCGCGAAGGCTCCGACCCGCGCCCCCGAGGGTGCGACGGGCTTCAGCAACTACGAGTGCACCCGCGGAGCGAGCCAATTCTACATCCAAGGTGGCGGTGACGGGCGTGGCAAGAATCCGTACCGGCTCTCGATCCGTTCGCCGATGTTCATCACGATCCCCTTCGTCGCTGAAACGATGATTGGCTACAAGGTGGCGGACATTCCGGCCATCATGGGGAGTTTCGACCCCTGCATCGGGGAGACCGACCGTTGAGGTGTTGTGATGTCGGGAAGCACGGGTTTGCCCACCATCAACTCCCTCGTGAAGGAAGACCTTGCGGGTCTTATTGTCAACCTCCTGTCAGGGACCCCGCTTGAGAGTCAAGCCGAGGCCATTGCCGCGTTCACCGGCGCGCTGCTGACCTCCATCGTTGGCTTCCTCGCCATCATGCTCTCGATGTTCATGATCCTCTGGATCGAACGCAAGCAACTCGGACGCATGATGGACCGCCGTGGTGCCATGACCTCGCTCCGTTCCTTGTGGATCGGGGAAAACGGCACCACCGCTGGCGAATGGTGGAACATGGTCCCGCTCATCGGTCGTCCGATTGGTGCCCTGAACCGTTGGCTGAACAAGGCCTTTGGCAACCATGACCCCGCTCGACCGACCGTTGACCGCGTCGGTAACCGCTCATGGATGGGCTTTGCGATTTTCCCCGGCTTCTTCCAGAACATCGCGGACGGCATGAAGTTCCTCATCAAGGAGCACATGGTCCCTGAGCGCGC
>JAURMD010000168.1 GCA_030830875.1 Thermoplasmatota archaeon
AGCGAGGTTGGCCAAGGATTGAGGACTGCCGTTGGCCATCTTTGCGACTTCTTTCAAGTGTTCATACCCCACTACGAATCCCGAGGATTGAGCGGTTTGCCTGGCGTGTTCAACATGGGCCACGCCGAGGGCCGTCAGCACAGCCTCGTCCTGGACACCGGCCTCCAACAGCGATTGGCCGTGCTCGATGGCCGCCTCCCACGCCCCGTTGGCGAGGGATCTGAACAGCAACTGCGTCGTGGCTTGATGCTGTGACTGCAGAAGGTTTTGATCAGGGGCCATCAAACTGAATGGGGGCCACTCATGCCCACCCTTTGAACTGCCTTGGCCCAAGGGTGTCGCGTCGTCGTATGATTCCGATTCCACCGCGGAGCCATCACCATCGCCGGACGGGAGCCCATACGCAGCACGAACGTTGCTTATCGATGATGCCCAAAGGTCGGGTGTCGGCATCGTGCTGACCTCGTTGTCCATCGATGCGACCTGCTCAGGGTCGCCTGCATGCACTGGTCCATCCATATCGGACGCACTGACACTCACCTCATAGCCGAACTCCTGAACGTGGGACGCAACAGAACTCGGCACCATGATCTCGTCGATATCGGCTTCGGGCTCCGAATCCCATTCGCTGGTTTCGTTGAACGCTTCATCACGATGGACGTCGTCGTTACCGACGGTGGTGGAAAGGGCGGCAGACGAAAAAATGGAGGCTGCTGGCGCTGTCTCCTCGTGCTCTTCGTCCAACAGATGCGACAATCCGGTATGCGAAGCCCCGATTCCAAACGGCAAGGTCGAGACGTACTCCCTCGCATGCCCACCAAATCCGAATGGAAGTTCGGAGTCTGAGGTCTCGATGACCTCGGCCTTCGGGCTGACCTCAAAGGGTGCAAGTTCACCGAGCACCACGACGGCTTCGTCCAACCCCGGGACGTCACCCATGCCCTCAGGAACCATGGTCCCTTCGTCTTCCAGGTCCAGCATCGTGCGTCCGCCGCAGCCATGGCAGGTTTCGCCGCGCAGGGAGAGCAATCCGCAGGCAGCGCATTGGAACACGGTTCACCCCTCAGAGTCCAACGGAGCGCCGTCGGCGTATGAAGACGGCGGCTGAGCGTTCACTCTTCCTCGCGACGAAGCGTTCCACTCAGGCGCTGAACGCCTTCAAGGACGTTGTCCAAGCCGTGATCACCGAGGGATTCGATGAGGGTTTGTCCCGAACGACTGCCCTTCGCGAATTGCCATACAAGACCGAAGGCGGTGATGAGGAGCAGTACGCCTTTCCAGAGCAGTTCGTGGTCTTGCCCGACCACGTAGACCAGCAAGCAGTAGATGGTCGCAATGAAGGTCGTGACCAGCATCACAGGGAATCCGGCACGGAAGAAATCGTTGAACGAGATTGGATAACCGGCCTCCTTGGAAAGGCCTGCAGTGACAACGTTCGCCGAAGCACCGATCAACGTCCCGTTCCCACCAAGGCAGGCACCAAACGCTAGGGCCCAAATGACCGGCGCTAGTGGGATGTTCAAATCCGACGTCAACTGCAACACAACGGGGATCATCGTTGCGGTGTATGGAATGTTGTCGATGAACGCCGAGGCGATTGCGGAAACCCATAGAATGATCAGAATCGCTGCTGGGAGTTGGTAGTCTGCGTCAAAGGAACCAATCGCCGTGGTGACCTGATCCCCAATCCATCCGATCAAACCCAGGTATTCCAACGAGTGGACGAGGACGAACAGACCTGCGAAAAACAACAAGGTGGTCCACTCGACATGGTGGAGGGGCTCTTCGATTTCATGCGGGTTGGTTGCTACGAGCATCACTACACCCCCAACGAGGGCGATCCATGACACCGGAATGTGCGTGACGGGATGGAGGAAGAACGCAATGATCACGACTCCAAGGATGGTTCCGCTTACTTTGAGGGCCTGAGGGTCCTTGATGCCGTAGCGGTATTGGAGTTCCTGAACGTCTCGATGCCGAACGCCAGACAGCTCGTCTCGGAACAGCCACCGTACCATCATGAGCCCAGGAACGATGCACATCAGGATGGCAGGCCCCATGTCGAAAATGAAATCGTTGAACGTTACACCTTGCGCAGCAAACTCTGCGGTGTAGCCTTTCGATTCAATGGCCGCAGGTGACATCGCACTCCCAATCATGATGTTCGGAGGGTCACCGATCATCGTCGCCGCACCTCCGATGTTGGAAAACAGCACTTCAGCAATAAGCAGCGGAATGGGCCGTAAATCGAGCACACGCGCCAATTGAATCGTGACGGGTGTCAGCAACAGCATGGTCGTGACGTTGTCCAAGAAGGCCGACAAGACTGCCGTGACCATGCAAAGGATGACGGTGAGGGTCCACACGTCGCCTCCACTCCGCTTGTACGCTTCCACAGCGAACCACTCAAAGACGCCGGTGGTGGACAGAATGCCCACCATGACCATCATTCCCAGCAGCAGTCCAATCGTCTCCCAATCGATCATCGTCGTGACGGCCTTGAGGCTCAGCGTCGACTCTTCGGAGTAGTGGTTCAAAGCAAACACTGCCAGCAAACCTCCCATGGCAGCGGCTAAGGTTCGGTCCACAACCTCCGTGATGATGAGGGCGTAGACACCGACAAGGATCAGACCGCCGACAAGCAGGGCTTGTCCCTGGAGGCCTTCTCGAATGTGGATTTCTAGATGCATCTCGTTGTCGCCTCCACCAACGGCCGCCTGGGCTTGCCCGATGACGGAGAAGAGGCCAATGCCCACAAGGAGAAGGACTGCGAAGTCTCGGCTGTGCCACTTCCTGCCGAAGGCGTGCATGAGCCTGCGTCAAGGAATCGCGCTATAATCCATTGTCGAGGATTGCTGGACGGAGGTCATTCATCGTCGCCACAAGACCCCGACGTTGCCACGAGACAGGATGAGCTGCGCGCCCGTCCTCTCGCTAAGGATGGCCCATAATTGACTGAGCCCTTCCTTGTCGAACACGCCTCTGTTGACTTTGATTTTGACAAGGGAACGCTGATGCAATTGAGCGTCCACCTCTTCGACAAGGGCATCGGTCAGACCGCTTCGGCCAACACGAACCGTCGGCCGCATCTCCTTCGACGATGCCAGCCGACGGACCTCTTCTGGAACTCGAACCATCGTCTTCAGTCCTCCCGACCCGTGGCCTCGCTTGAAACCTCGGATGAACGGTCCTTGGACCATGGGCCGAATCGATGGACTCGACCGCACCTCAGGCAGGTGGTTCGGCGTTGACGTTGCTGGATGCGAATGCGTGCTTCATGACCGGGACGAAGGGGGCCGTGGCAACCCCGACAAACCATGTGGCCCCACGGCTGCGGCATCGGTCGGCGTTGGCGCCTGCATGTCCGACGGAGGTGATCAAGCAAGACAGGGACCAACGGGTCCTTGAGCGGGCGTTCGAAGAGGCGCTGCGACAGCAGGTTGACGGCGTCATCTGCAGCCTGACGCCGCTGACCGGTGCGCCTACGCTGCCGTCGTGACATGTTCACACGTTCCGGAGGACGGCAAGGATGTCCGCAGTGATGGCATCGACATGGCCAACGCCGTTGATTCGATGGAGCAAGCCTTGGGCCTCGTAGTGCGTTGCTACCGGCTGCGTTTGCTGGTGGTACGTTGCAAGGCGAGCACGAACCGTCGCTTCGTTGTCGTCGGCACGTCGAAGTTCCTCAAAGGCTCCACAAGGGCAACTTCCCTCCGGGAGCGGAAGATGAACGTCATGATACACGGTTCCGCACCCCCTGCACGTGAACCGACCGGTGATGCGCTCGACGATGTCGTCGTCAGGCACCTCAATCGAAACCACGGCCCGAATCTCCGTGATGGCATCCAAAGCGCGTGCCTGAGGCGTTGTGCGAGGGAATCCGTCGAACATCACACCTGCAGCGGCGTCGTCCTCCTTGAGCCGATCGACGATGAGCCGAAGGATGACATCGTCTGGCACCAAAGCCCCCGCATCCATGTATCGCTTGGCTTCCTCGCCCACTTCTGTGCCGGCAGCCAAGGCTGCACGTAGCATGTCCCCGGTGGACACCTGAGGCTGCCCCGTGTGCTCGAGGATACGTTGTGCTTGCGTTCCCTTGCCTGCGCCGGGAGGCCCGAACAGGATGATGCTGCCCATGGCGCTTCGTCGTGGTGCTTTGACTTGAACGTCGCGGAGCGGCTCAGCCTTGCCTGTCCAGCCACTGTTGGCCGTAGTGCTGCCACTGCTCCACGGTCCATCCCTCCGGCAAGCCACCCGGGGGCAAGGGGGGTCCGTTCGAGGAGGGGAGCGTCGGCACGTGCTTGTCTGCAGCGGGAGGATGACCAAGGGGGGGCAAGGCGCTCGGCGGTAGACCCGCCGGCGGGAGGCCCACGGGAGGACGGCCAAGCGGAGGCAGACCTGCTGGTGGGGCTTGCATGGGTGGGCGACCGATTGGTGGGGCTACAGTAGGCGACCCCAAGGGTTCGATGGATTGCGCAAGCGCCGCCCGGAGTTCTTCGTCCGACACCGCTCCCGACGTGAGGCCATGCTCTGAACCCGTTTGCAGCACCTCAGCACGACGAAGGCCGTCGTCGTCTGCTCCGGCGTGCGCCCCGGGAGCGAGCAGTTCTTCGCCTGCATCAAAGACTGCCCCGGAGGATCGGAGGCGACGTCCACCCAGCACTATCGCGCTGACGATGACGAGGATTACCACCGCCGAAGCCCAGGCGGGGAGAACGTTGAACAGCCCTCCTGCCGCATCCAGAGGAGCCGCAGAGACCGTCACTGTTGCGAGGCCGACCATGGTTCCGTCCGCATCCACGACCATCACCTTGAGCGGAGAACGAACCGCTGATGCTTCATCGTTGGGCGTCAACGTGACCAAGAGGGTGCTGGTCCCTCCAACAGCGAGACCGGAGTCGGAAAAGTCGGGCGAGCAGGTCACCTCCCATCCGGTTTGCAGGACTCCGTCCGCATCGACGACCGCCCCTTCACATCCCCCGTTCAACGGAAGGTTACCAGCGTTCGTCACCCGCATCTCGAAAACGTGCGGTTCGCCTCGGGCAAGGTCGAGCAAGGCCCCTTCGATACCCGTGTCGATCGTCGCATGCATCGAGGGAAGAACACCGACGTCAAAGCGAATCGTTTCATTGAGCCATCGTTCTCCGCTCCGGGCACTGACATCCACCAGGACTTCAACCGCAGCCTCTGCTGCGGGAGTGCCCGCGGGAGGAATGAGCCCAAGACGTGCCACCTTCGCTGCTCTCGGTGCAATGACCTCTGGTGGGTTCGAGAATCCTATGGACCACCCATCGGGGAGCAGGCCTGTGGTCCAATTCAGGATCAAAATGGTGTTGCCTGTGTTCACGATCTGAACGTCGAGGAAGGCAAAGTCGCCCGTGAGGCCAACCATCGCGTTGGCCGGTGCTTCGAGGTCGAAGGCGAGCTCGTCAGCCACCGTCAATCGGGTGGTGTTTGAAACGAAGTTTTGTGCCGAGCGCTCCGTTCGAAGTGTGTAGGTGTTCGTGTCTCCCTCGACCGCAGCAGGAGAGACGACAATCCTGTAGGTCACGACCGTTTGCTCACCCGGTTGAAGTTCAATCGTGATCGAAGCGGCGGCGGCTCCCAAAAGCGGCGTACCGTCGTGGTTGGCATCCCACGCCCAGCG
>JAURMD010000169.1 GCA_030830875.1 Thermoplasmatota archaeon
AGCGAGGTCCTTGGCGTGATCATGCTGCTGGCGATGGTGATGACCATCATGAGCGGTGTCTTTGTCTTCCTTCAGCCCTATTTGGCGGACTTCGAAGACAACGCCAACTGGAAGAGTGCGCAAGGCATTGCCAACAGGCTGGACGATCGCCTCGCTGTCGCGGCCGCATCACCCGAAGGCATCGGTATCCGGACCACCTTCGCGATGCAGTCCACGTCCATCCGAACGCTGCAGTTCATCGAGGACTGGGACCTCGCTGCAGACCTTTCAGCACGTGATGCCGTGACCATTGAGCGTCACGATGAGGACAGCTTTACGGTGACGGCTCGAAACCAAACGGCGCGGTCCGTGACCGTTGTGACACCGGTTGGCAGCGAAACCTATCCCATCGCCGCATCGGATGCCTCCACGTTGATCGAACACAACGTAGGTTCGGAACACTGGAGCATCATCACAGTGCACGACGCGGACGACCTCCCCCTTCACCGTTCCTTGACGTGGGCCATGTCCGGCCTTGAAGTGCACACCAGCCTCGGCATGGGGGAGCATCGCATTGCGATGAGCAACCATGGTCGCATCGAGCGCTTGGGTGACGCCCCTTGGGACCTGCAGCATGCACCGGCATTGAGCATCGACACCTTGGTCGGTGGCGAAGTACGGCTGAGCCTGGCACTGCGTGACGTTACCACCACGAGCGGCATTGGCGGAGGACGTGTTCCCCTTGAGTTTGTATCGCTCGGCGCCATGGAACTGTTCTCCGGAGAAGCGTGGAACCTTCGTTTTGCGATGCGAAACACCTTGGTCGACTCCATCACGCCACAGATTCACGAAGCGTGGCTGATGGACTACAGCCTGCAACGTTCCTCCGGGACCCTCGACACCTTCGTCGGCCTCATGCCGTACAAACGCGCTTCGGGTGCCGACGGATTCACCGTGGCCACTGGTGGCTCTCCCCTCCATCTTGAGGTCGACATGGCCCGCGTGGAGGTGCGTCCATGAGGGTGCGTCGCGATGAGGAGGCGGTGTCCTCCACGGTGGCGACCGTGTTGCTTTTTGGTGGCGTGGTTAGTATCATTGGCGTCATGATGGCCTCGATGATGCCGGTCATCGAAGAAATGCAAGGCTCCATCGAGCGCAACGACATTGGCTCCCAACTGCTGCTCCTTGCTCAGCGCACCGACGCCCTTGCGGAAGCAGGCATGCCAGGAGACACGACGGACATCGACCTGCGCCCGCTGGACGGGGCCTTTGTGTGGGACGAGACCGCGAGCGGAATGTGGTATGCGGCTTCGTGGACCCAAGGGCATACGCTACGCACCGATGGCCTGCTCGATCTGGACGGTGAATTCCTCGTGCGCCACCCTCAATCCATGACAACGTCGGTGTGCCTCGACGACCTCCGATTAGGACCCGCGCGACCCTACCATTACACGACCCCTGCGTGGGCTGAACAGGCCATCGTGACCCTGAAGCCTGGGGTGGCAGAAACCCTCGGACCTGTCGATGTTGACATTGGAACGGGCGCACCGCTCGAACTTCGCGCAGGGGACGTTGTCGTCTTGGACCCGGTGCCTGAGGTGCTCCACGCTGACGCAGCCCTCACGGTGCTGCACGTGAGGGGGAGCGGCGGCGCCGCGTTCGTCGAACCGCTCGATGCCGACCCCACCGACGGCACGGGCCGGTCGTGGTCCGTACCGCTTCCTTCTGGATCCCATCAGGTGCTGCTCTCCACGTTGGACCTCAGCATGGTGGAATGGCGCAGCCCGACCGGCGCAGGAACCTCCGTGACTGCATCGACCGACCAGATGGGTGTTGGGCACGGACACGCGATGGAGATGACCTTCGACAAACCTGGACTTCTTCACTTCACAAGCAGCGCTCCCGGGGACCTCGTTGTGCTGGTCGGGAACCTGTCCGATGCAGGACGTGTCCAACTCAACGCACACAACGGAGCCTTCGTCGGCACCTCCTTCCTTCCGCCGAACGCCCCAGGTGCCTTGGTGCTGAGCAACCCGAGCGATTCCGCCGTCACGGTCACGTGGCGTGGAGATGGACGAACCGTTCCTGCGGGCGCCTCCGTTGAGGTCGCGTGGCCTCCGAACGGCGTCGAAGGGCCTGCCCTCGTGGACGCAGAAGGCAGCATCATGGCCGCATGGATTGCTGGAGCATCAGGCGTGCGGACGTTACCCGCGTCGGACACTGGAGGGAGCAGCGGAGCGTTGTTCCATCTGATGTCTGCGGCCGACCTTGAGCACGAAATCCAATTGAACGGCGTGTCGGCTCGGTTCAACGCCACCGGCACGGAGGTCGTCTTGGACGACGACGGCACGACAAGCACCGAACTGGCCCTCAGTGTCAACCACACGCTCGACGTGGTCGGAGGTCCTGTTCGCGTCACGGAAGTCATCGGCGAGCATGGCGCTGCGTTCGCGTTGCACGACGGTGAAGATCGCTGCCTCCACATCGGTGTCGAGGCCTCAGGATGGGTGCGCCTCGACTTGCCTTGGCACAGCGCCAAAGGGCAAGACCTCCCTGACCTCCACCGCATGTGGCGGGATGGAGACCATCCTGCAGGGATCGAAATGCGGATTGGGGCCGTGGTCGGCGTTGCTGAACACCAACCCATCGGCACCGTGTACGCGGTTCACCTCTCACGACTGCAATACGGATTCGCCAGTTCCATTCAAGGGATGGAAGTCGCGTATTCGGGCGGTGCCGTCGTCACCAACCACCCCGAAATGGTTCCGCTCGCGCTTCGAACCCCAACCGACCGGGGCGGTCCAGGGCCGAGGTTCGCTGCAACCATACCTGCCATGCATCCCACGACGGACAGCATCACCGGTGCTGGTCCGATGGACCTCGAAGTGTCCTTGCAAAACCGGCATGCACTGGCTTCCGCATTGGCGTGGGAGGTTCGAAGAGGATGGACAGGCCCCTATGGAGCAGCGATTGCTGAAGCCCATGCCTACGCGTTGGAAGGGAGCGCGGATTGGACGGTCTATCCAGGTCGTCTCGACTTACTGACCGATTACGTCGGCTGGGTGCCCGACCCAGCCTTGGGCACGCAAGAAGCCGTGTGGCACACGGGCGGAGAACCGATTCAATTTTCCTTGCAGATCGCCTTGCTGGATGTCACCCTGAGGGAGGTCGAATCATGACGAAGCTCCAACGCGACGTGGACGCTGCTTCGACGGAACTCGGCTATGTGTTCACCTTCCTCTTGGGTGTGCTGCTGCTTTCCGTCTTTGGGGTCTGGGCCTACGGCATCGAGACGGCCACCAGGGAACGATGGAACGAAGCAGCCGTTCAAGCCAACCTCGATGACGTGGCCGAAGCCATCGAGCGTGCCGACGACGCCGCACGTCTGAACTCAGACCTTCGCTACGTTGAGCGAGTGAACTGGCGTCCAAGCGAGGCGGACGAAACGCGCATGACGGTGGTGCTGGAAGCCACCTCACTCCGCCTCGAAGACCAAGGAGGTTCGCTCGACCGCTCCGTGTTGCTCTCTGGCGTGGCGCCGACGCACCATGAGGGAAGCATCACGTTGGCTGGCATCGACGTGATTTGGGTGGTGTACGAAGGAGGTGTGACCTCGATTGTCACCATCCCGCCTCTCGACACCCTCACCGGTTCATGACCGCAGCATGCACCTGCGCCTGAACATCTCGCATCCTCGATTGGGCTCCCAACTCCCGA
>JAURMD010000170.1 GCA_030830875.1 Thermoplasmatota archaeon
GCTCCAATGTTGAGCCCAATTGGACACGCCACCGAATCGACGGCGTCGGCGGGAAGGCCTGCCTCGATGGCCCCCTCGCGGAAGGAATTCCATTTCGACCGTGACCCAATGCATCCAATTCGCGGCGCTCCGTTCTCGCCCGGTCGACGGTTGGCTTCCACCATCGTCTTGAGCAGACCATGGAGCCGTGCTCTGTCCTCAGCATGGTCGTGACCGAGGAGCAGGATGTCGCTGAACCGAGCGAGGCTCGCCGCGGTCTCACGTCCAAGGAATTCCTCGACGCTACCCACATGCCGCTCGATGGCATGTGGATGATGCTCGGGAGCAACAAAGCCCTGACGGGAATCCTGAACGGAGGTCCGCCAGCCAAGGTGGTGGGACAGTTCCGCGAGCGCGACGGCGCAATGACCACCACCCATCAGCAGGAGGTGCGGCGTGGGTTCGAGGACCTCAACCGTCACCGTGACCCTCCCGCCGCAGAGGGAATCCAGCGGCTGGACCTCAAAGCCCTTCGCGCCAGACGTCAGCCCATAGGTCAGCACCTGCCCATGTTGGCGGTGAGGCCCCGCGAGGAGGTCTCGCATCACAGCCTTGACGCGCTCTTCCAAACCAGCGCCCCCCACGGTTCCTCGCCACACTTCGTCGCCGTCGATGCATTGCAATGCCAGCCGTGCTCCGGGCTTTCCCGGTACGGAGCCTGTCTTGGAGAGCACGGACGCCAGAACCGTGCGCGAGCCACCCTCGGCCCCGTTCAGCGCCCAGCGCAGCACTTCATGCCCCACGAATCTCCGAGAGGCCGGCACGTCAAGGGCCTTGCCCATCCGCCAACCATGCCTCAAGGTGTGCGATGTGGAGAAGGTCCTCGGGTCGATCGAGGTTCAAGTGGAGGAAGGGAGCCTCAACGTCAACCTCGACCCTGCTTGGGAGGAGGTCCCGCAAGGGTGTTGCTGGTGGGGCATTCATCACGGCACGGAGGGCCTCGCCACGAAGCACCATCGGATGCCCTCGTCGACCATCGCTGCGAGGCACGACCGCCTCTCCGGCGGTGGCCAGCAGACGCGCGACCACGGCCTCGTTCCAGCCTGGCCGGTCAACAGGGCACACCACGACGTCCTGAGGAAGGGTGGCGAAGCATGACAGGCCAACAATGAGGCTTCCCGTTCGTCCCGCCTCGGGGTCAGGGTTCAAGGCCACTCCACATGGCAGACCTTCGGCCGCAATGCAGAGGTCCTCACCAAGGACGACGACCACCTTCAGACCGAGGTGATGCAAGCGGTGGACCTGATGTGCAAGGTTGCTTTGCCCTCCGATGGACACCAAGGCCTTTGGTTGGCCAAGACGACGGCTGGCCCCTGCCGCGAGCACGACCGCCGCCGCGCCTGATCCGGACCACTCCATGCATCGGTGGACGCGCGCGTGGTCATGACCACATCGGTCCGTTGCCCTTCAAAGGCGGTCGTGGCTCAACGCCGATATGCGTGCCCTCCCAACCCCCTATCGTTCGCCTCACCTCGCATGGGACGATGACTGGCCGTCCGAATTCAAGACCGCCATGCATCACCTCGATGCGGTGATCCTGACCTCGTCGTCCGTGACGACCTTGCCCTTGGACACGTCGCTCCATCCTTGGATGGAAGGTACACCGATGGTGGCCTTGCTTCTCGTTCGTGGAAGTTCTGGCCGGTACTACCGGCTCGCAGCCTACGCCGAGCCCTCCGGTCAGGAACAGCGAGGCATCCTGCTCGATGGAGCGACCCGTCACTCGGACATCATGGCAGGTTGGTCCCCTCATCTTGTTGACATCGAGATCATGCTCGACGACCAGCAGGCCCCCTTCCCTTCCAAAGTCGTCAAGGTCGTGGAAAGCCTTGTGGACGACCGAAGGATGGCCATGAGGGAACCGAACATCGCTCAGTTCATCGCCGCCTCACGTGACCAACTGCCCGGCATTGAGTGCTTCACATTCGATGGGCCAGAACGCGTCGGCGCGTGAGCAGCGCGTGAATTGGCCTTCAAGAAGGGTCAGGGCCGATGCCTTCGCATGAGTTCCGCATGCCTCAGCATCAATCCACAATGGAGCGCACCCGTTCAGAAATCCATGCGCCTGCTGGCCGGTGTCATCGACGGCAACGACCGCATCGAAGCGCTTCCGATTCATGCCCCTCGTGGAGGAGCCTTGCTCATTGTCAAAGGAACGTCAGGTCGGTCGTACCGCATCGCCGTCAACGACGGGACAGGTACGGCGGAGGACGTGAGCATCGTTGTCAGCGGCGCGACGCGACGTACCGACCTTCTAGGTCAACGAGGCATCGATGGACGTCCGGTGGCGAACCTCTGCCTCCATACGGAGGCGGACCACCTCCCGCTTGGTGACCGCGTGGTTGCCATCGCCATGTCGTTGGCAAACGACCGTGAAACAGCGATGCGGATCCCTCTCGTGGCGCAATTCATCGCTGCCAGCCGCGAGATGCTGGTCGAAATCGGGCTGTTTTCAGACCATGGACCAATGCCTGCAGACCCTTTCATGGAGCCTCCGTTCGACCTTTTTGATGAAGAGGAGGACGAAGATTGGACGGACGAAGCGTTCCACGAAGCGTACGAGCATTTCGTCCAAGAGGCACACCACGCCGACGATGAGGAGCAGATGCTCTACCTTGAGGAGGAGGCCGCACTCATGAGGGAGGAGGAAGCCTTGCGTGCACACCTCGCGTCCCTGTTCGGCGAATCCAGAACGGTTGAGCAGGAGGGCGAGGAGCACGTGGGGGAAGCGCACGCATCCGTACGCGAGGCGCGTCAAGCCTTTGAAGAGGCGGCAGACTCGATGCAGCACGCGTGCGAGCAGTTCGTTCAGGCCATCGAAAGGATGCGTGAAGCCTTCAGGAACGCGTGATTTCACGGCCGATGATCATCCGTTGCACCTGACTGCTTCCTTCGTAGATTTGCATCACCTTTGCAGCACGCATCAAGCGAGCCACAGGGTATTCTTCGGAGTAGCCGTAACCGCCGTACACCTGCACCGCGTCCGTCGCAACCGCCATCGCGGTGTCCGCGGCAAAGCGCTTGGCGTGAGCGGCCGATTCGGTGTTCCGAAGTCCCGAGTCTGCTTCGAACGCCGAGCGCCACGTCAAGAGCCGCGCCGCCTCGATGTTGGTCTTCATATCGGCCAGCATGAATTGGATGGCTTGGTGCTGGTGGAGTGGTTTGCCAAAGCTGTGTCGTTCACTGGCATATCCAAGCGCGTGCTCAAACGCAGCCCTCGCCAAACCGGTTGCGTGCGCTGCAATGTTCGGTCGTGACAGGTCGAAGGCTTGCATGGCGTTCATCCATCCTCCGGACTCCGATTCACCAACCAGATGGGCGGCAGGAACGCGGACGTTGTCGAAGGTGATGGCCCGCGTATCGCTGCACCGTTGCCCCATGTTGGTTTCCTTCTTGCCGAGGCTCAACCCTGCACGGTCAGCTTCGACGATGAATCCAGACATACCACGGTACCCGGCATCAGGGTCGGTTTTGGCCAACACGAAGAAGAAATCAGCGTAGCCAGCACCTGTGATCCACATCTTGGAGCCGTTGATGACGTACTCGTCGCCGTCCCTGCGGGCGGTCGTCGTGATGGCCGCGACGTCCGAACCAGCCCCCGGTTCGGTCACGGCATACGAGGCTAAGGCGCCATCTTCCGCGATGCGGCGAAGCCACACCTGCTTCTGTGCCTCCGTCGCCCCTGTGATCAGCGGTGCCGTCGCCAGGGCCGTGGCGTACGCGGCCGTGGCAAAACCTGGGTCGCCCCATGCCAACTCCTCGTTGACGAGCACCTCCTCCATGCACCCAAGCCCTGGGCCGCCGTAGGCTTCTGGGATGTGGAGGTTGAGCAGCCCCATGCCATGGGCGGCCCGAATGGTCTCGAGGGGGTATTCCTCGTTCGCGTCCCAATGTTCAGCGTGAGGGCGAACTTCATCGATCGCAAATTCATGAGCGAGGTCTCGAAGCATCTCCTGCATCTCGTCCAGCCTCAAGTCGACCATGCCCTGCGGGGCGGTCACCACGACTTCAACCCTCGTTGCTCAGGTCGCGAGGATGAGGCCCTGACGTTGGGCCAAGAGCAGTCCGAGAAAGACCACGTACATCGTCACAAGAACAACGCCCTCCCGCCGCCGAAATTGATAGTTCGTGCGCATGAACACCAAGGCCATCGCGCTGCCAAGAATGGTTGCGGGAATGATCAAACCGGAGGTCACCGTCCAGCCTTCTTCGGTCATCGCCAACGGGTGGACGAGGGCTGCAATCCCCACGGACAAGGTTGGATCGGTGATGTTTGAGCCAACGAGGGTCCCAATCGCGACTCCTTCGCTCTTCTTCGCGGAAATGATAGCAATGGTCAGTTCGGGAAGGGATGTCCCGATGCCAGAGATGGTCGTACCAATGACGGCCTCGGACACACGGAGCCGTTCAGCGACCTCCACGGCAAGATTCACCAGATGATGCGCTGCAAAAAGCGCGAACGACAACCCAAGGACGACCATCACGATGGCGGCTCCGGTGGTCCACAGCGAATTGGATTCACTTTCGTGTGGCTCGAGGCCCTGTGCCCGAGCGTCCTCCTGGATCTCCTCGCGGTGACGAACGAGCCAAATGATGTACCACACGTAGGCCCCGACAAGCACCGCTCCTTCGAAACGGGTGAGGGTGTGGCCCGTCCACACCAACAGTGCGAGCAGCAGGCTCGCGCCGAGCATCAACGAGCCGTCACGCTTGAGCCACGAAGGCCCGACTCGAACCGGCCTCGTGAGCGCTACGATGCCGAGGATGAGCGTGATCTGCACCAGCACCGAACCGAAGATGGAGCCGATGGCAAGGTCCGCGACCTCGGGATGTGTCGGGGAGATATTGGAGGCGGCTGAGGCTGTGACCAAGATTTCCGGCAACGATGTACCGATGGAAACCACCGTAAGACCGATCACCACCTCGGCAACACCCGCACGCTTCGCCAGCGATTGAGCACCGGCAATGAAGAACTCAGCAGAGGAGACGAGCAATCCGATGGCCAGCACGAGCAAGAGACCAATTCCCCACATCGGAGGGCGAACGTCCTGTCCGAGCAGTCCCTCAAGAAAGAGGAGCCCCATGAACAGCGAGGCCGTGATCAGGAACGCGTTGTACGAGAACAAGCGAGGGAGCCCGTGCACCTGCAACGGCTCCGCCATGCCGAGGTGTGCGCACATCTGTTCATCAGCATTCAGGCTGAACCGAACTCAGCGATGAAGGTCTTCGGTCAGCACGCGAAGCACATCGAGCACGTGATCGAGGGAGGGAATCGTGTGGTTCTCGAGCGGAGGTGAGAAGGGAACCGGGGTGTCCAAGGCGCCGATGACGGCGGGGGCTGCTTCAAGGGCATGGAAACACGATTCAAGGATCCTGCTTTGCACAGTATGGCCGAGCCCGCCGCTCCACTGGGCCTCGTGAAGGACGGCAAGACGGCCAGTTCGCAGCACCGATGCCACGCACGTCGAAGCGTCAAAGGGCAACAACGTCCGGAGGTCAACAACCTCAACTTCAACGCCTTCAACGGCGAGGCGTTCTGCCGCCTCAAGGCCAAGATGGACCATTGCACCCCACGTGACCAACGTGAGGTCCCGACCACCCCGTACCACCTGCGCACGGCCGATGCTGTGGAGGCGTCCTTCGTCCATGGCGGCTGCGACACTGGAGGTGTCCACCTCCATGTTGATTGAGGCCCCCCAGCCTGTCTTTCCTCCGCGAAGGCCATACAGACCGATATGCTCCAACACGAGCACAGGGTCAGGAATCGTGGAGGCTTCGAGGATCATGTCGTAGGCTTGTTGGGGAGTTGAAGGTGCCACCACCACAAGCCCTGGGTCGTTGGCATACCAGGATTCGATCATGTTTGCATGGAAGGGCCCGCTGCGCGTCCTTGCGCCCAAGGGAATCCTCACGGTCATCGGACACGCGGCACCCCACCTCCAACGGAGCATCGATGCGTTGTTCACCAGCGCGTTGTGGGCGAGGGCAGCGAAGCCGCCAAACTGAATTTCGGCCATCGGACGGAGGCCACCCAACGCCGCTCCGATGGCTGTGTGAACGATGGCGGCTTCAGACAAGGGCATGTCGACCAAGAGGTCCTGGTGCCCTGCGTTGCGAAGCCCCATGTTCAGTCCGAAGGCGCCTGCGACTTCCATGTCCTCTCCAATGAAGACCGTCTCGCTTCCCAAGCGGTCAGCAAGGTCGGACATGGCCTGCTGAATGGCGCGTGCGTAGGTCCACCCACCCTGTTCCGCGTAGGACCACGCTCGCGCGCCGACCTCAAGCGGAGCCGTGCCAGGGGCTTCGAAGAGATCGCGGCCCTGTAGCCGTGCAAGATGGTGTTCGTGCGTCTCTGCATCGTGAAGGCTCGTCACGCCCTTCGTCACGGTGTGTGCTTCCGGCCACGGCATGGCGTCCAAGGCTTCCAGCGCGGTGTCAATTCCTCGTTGCTCCTCATCTTCCATCGCCTCGAGCACGGATTCGTCGACCCCGAGGCTCAACAGCAGCGAACGGTGGTTGGGGACGGGGTCCTTTGCCTCCCAGTACTCGAGCAATTCCTCGTTCACGTACCCTGCAGGGGTGCCCGTGGCCGACCCGAGGTACAGATCGTCGTGGTGGTGAGCGTGGCCGCAACCACGCATGGTCTCGATGTGAATCAAGGTTGGACCACCTCCTGCGAGGGCAAACTCCCTGGCGACGGCCACGCTGGAATGAATGGCCGCAGGATCGCTGCCGTCGATGGACCAGCCGGGGAAACCCATCGCATTGGCCTTGTCTGCCCAAAGTTCGACGCCGGACTGATGGTCCGGTGGCGTGTCCAGAGCGATCTGGTTGTTTTGCAGCACGTAGGTGATGGGCAAGCCTCGCGCCCCAGCGAAATTCATGGCTTCCCAAAACTCCCCCGACGAAGAGGACCCTTCGCCAATGCACGCCACATGAAAACGTTCCAATCCTTTTCGTTTCGCGGCGAAGGCAAGCCCCGTCATCGTTGCGGAGGCGATGGGGAGGGGCGCGGTCGGGGGAAGCACCCCGACGTGCCAGGCTCCAACGTGGAGGTCCCGTCCACCAGCGTCGTCGTGCCCTCCGTTCTGATTTGAACCAACTTTGCCAAGGTTGGCGCTCATCACGCTGAGCGGGGTGTCGCCCATGGCGAGGCCAAGACCAACGTCGCGGATCATCGGTGCCACAAGGTCACCATCGTAGCCGCGCCCAGGACGGGCGTTCAGCGGAGCATCCGGTTCTCGCTTCAGCGCGGTCGCGGCCGCGACGATGGCTTCCTGCCACGTCGAGCGGAAACCTTTGCCACCAAAGATTCCGCCGTCAGGCGTCGGCCTTCCCTCTGTGAACAACTGCTTCAACGCCTCGTCCAGGCGGCGGGTTCTGGTCATGAGGCGTTGCCACTCAAGCCGCTGCTCCACGGTCACGGACATGTAATGGGCCAACCTTCGAAGGCACAGCCGTACGTCGATGAGCACGCGGCTGCGGCGTCGGGAGAGGTGAAGCGCCGCGGGCCGTCGTGGAATGACCTCAGGGTCGTCCTCGCCTTCGACCAGCAGCGCGGCTTCCATCGTTGACCGCTGGTCAATCGCATCGACGAGCCGTTGGCTGAACGCGCTCCAGGATGCGGCGTCAAAGGACCCGACCTTCCCGGCCTCATCCGCCCAACTTTCCGCAACCAGCAGCAAGTGGCCTGGATGACGTTCACCAATGAATCTCAGCACTTCAGCACGGGCCGCTGCTGCCGGCAGGGGCCCCGCAAAGCTGAGAACGGTATCTGGGCGCCACGATGCACCGCGAATTGGAGGGAGGTCGCCTTGAGCCATGCGTCCACCGTCTCGGCCACGGTGGCGCGGTCTTCAAACCTGCCCGTCGTCTTGGTCGTGCTTGTTCGTCGGCCAGATGGCAAGGATTTCTTCCGCGAATCCTGTGGCGTCTTCCACACGGGTCATGAGGCTGAGATCGGAGACCGCACCCGGACGGCCCAAGTCCCACAAGAGGTCACGAATGTCCTCGATGCACAGGCGGACGTAGGTGAGGGTTTCAAGGTCGACACCTTGCTGACCGTCCGCCTCGGCCGCTGTGATCGTTGGTGCAGGCTCGTCCAGCAGTGTCATCGCTTCCTCCACCTCCCTGACGATGCCGTCTGCTTGGCGTTGCAATGCCGCTTCCATACCTCCGGAGGCCTCGCTGCCGGACAGGGAGAGCCGAGCAGGCCCCTCCCCGGAGCCAAGGGTTGCAGACTTGGTCAAGTCATCGACGGTCACCGAAGGGGCGGTGTGTACAGGAGTTGAGGCGGACGTGGGGGCTTCCTGTGTTCCAGCATTTTCGAGCAATCGGCCGATGGTCTTGCGAACCAAGTCCGCCACACCCGTGGCGTCCAAGCCCTCGAGGTCCGCACCCTGAAGGAGGTCTTCAACCAGGTTCGCGTTGATCTGTTGCGTCCCGAGCAATCCTTGGAGCATCGGCAACGCCCATGCTCCTGCGTCCATTTGGGGAGGGGGCGCCGCGAAGGCCCCCAAGGGAGCACCACCACCGAACCCGAGCGAAGAACCCGCGGGCAACTGTGTCGGCGGTGCCACCGCTCGTTTTTCGGCGTGCGCGCGCAGTTGCTGAAGCAATCGAGCCATATCGATAGGTTTGGCCAACACCTCCGCAACGCCTGCTTGAGCAGCGGCAAAGAGCATGTCTGGACCGGTGTTGCGTGCGAGCATGATGATGCGCGTACGAGGGCCAACGGAAGGGTCCCTGCTGAGCGATGTTGCAACGTCGAGAGGGTTGCCTTCGGGCCATTCCTCGTCCAACAAGAGCACCTCGGGCACCGTGGCCCGCACGGTACCTTGGGCCTGAGCGAGCGTGCTGGTGCGTGTGACCTGATATCCGTCACGCTCGATGGACGAGGCAAGCAACGCACGCCGCCCTTCGTTCGCATCGGCGATGATGACGTGCGGCATCTTCCCTCGTCCCCGCTTTGAGGCCGGCGGCCTTCAACCTCTTCCCGTGCAGGGAGCGAAAGGTGCTCATCCTTGAACCATCATCTCGGGTGCGAGGGCGCTCCACGCCTCGATGCCGCCGTCAAGGTTCCAGAGCCGCTCCGCAGGAACACCAGCGTGAATCAGCGCCATCACGGCCATCATCGAGCGCCCACCAAGCTTGCAGTGCACGAGGATGTCGCCTTCAGTGGGGAGCTCGTCGATCGCCCCTAGCACGGCCGTGTGTGGAACATGGAGGTTGCAGGACATGGCGGCCAACTGGTCGTGCTCTGCTCCTGAGCGAACGTCGAGGACAAACGGTGCCCACCCATCGTGCATTCGGGCAAGCATCGAAGCGGCATCAATCGACTGAATCATCGGACCGCCTCGCGAGGTCGGACCCCCTTCAACATGACGACCGGCGCAGGCGGGGTCCGCCTCCCAGACAGCCCGGGCCGCCGAAAGGTCGGAAGGGGGGAGGCGGTGCGGGTCACGAGCGAACCGCAGATGTCGGGTCTCAAGTCGATGCACATCCACCAAGGTCAACCGCCCTTTGGCCTCGTCTGCACGGCCGAGAAGAACGTCAAGGGCAAGGGCGGCTTGCATGCTCCCCACCACGCCAGGAACGGCGCCGAGCACACCGACTTCACCGCACCCTTGAATTGATCCCGCAGGTGGAGGTTCGGGGTGCAGGTCACGGTATCCGGCTCCAGTCGCCGGTTCAAACAACGCAATACGCCCTTCAAACCGATGCAACGAGGCGTGAATCCAAGGCACGTTGAGCAACGCACATGCATCATCGAGCAGGTAGCGGGCAGGAATGCTGTCGGTGGCATCGACGATGAGATCGTGACCTTGAAGGATCTCAAGTGCGTTGTCGGGAGTGAGGCGCGAGGTCACACCAACGACCCTCACCTCCGGGTCCAACGCTCGCAACGCTTCACACGCGACCTCCACCTTTGAACGGCCAACGTCCGTGGTGCGGAACAAGACCTGACGCTGCAGGTTTGAGAGTTCCACGACATCGTCGTCCACCACCGTGATCTGGCCAACCCCCGCCGCTGCGAGGTAGAGCAACACGGGGGTGCCGAGGCCGCCCGCTCCAACGACCGCGACGGAGGCCTCGAGGAGCAAACGCTGACCTCGCTCACCGACTTCAGGAAGCAGCAGGTGTCGAGCATGCCGCTCGTGGTCGAGTGGACGCAATGCACCACCGCCGGGCTCAGTCGTGTTGAGCTTCAAGCCAACGCTCCGCGTCGATGGCGGCTTGGCAGCCCATGCCGGCGGCCGTGATGGCCTGCCGGTACCTGGTGTCCACCACGTCGCCCGCCGCAAACACCCCCTCCACCGAAGTCATGGTATGCTGCGAATGGAGGAGGTAGCCTTCGTCGTCGGTGGCCAACTGCCCATCGAGGAAGGCCGTGATGGGTTTGTGACCGATTGCGATGAACGCCCCCGTGCAGGCGATTTCCTCGGTTTCCCCCGTGCGGGGATCGGACAATACGGCGCCGGTGAGCCCTCGCTCGTCCGACAACCAGCGGTCAACCTGACGGAAGGGTCGAATTTCGATTTTCGGATGGGCGGCGGCCCGGTCGTACATCACCTGCGAAGCGCGAAACACGTCGCGACGGTGAATCAGCGTCACCTTCGATGCAAAGCGCGTGAGGAAGGTGGCCTCCTCCATGGCAGAATCGCCTCCACCGACGACGATGACTTCCTCGTTTCGGAAAAAGGCGCCATCGCAGGTTGCGCAGGTGCTGATGCCTCGGCCTTTCTGCTCGGCTTCGCCCTCTGCACCGAGCCAGATGGACTCAGCCCCGGTGCAGACGATGAGGGCGTGAGCGTGGAACACCTCCCCTTCAACGGTGACCGCAAAGGGACGGGTGGAGAGGTCCACCGATTCCACATTCTTGTCCTGCACCTGTAGGCCAAAACGCTCAGCCTGTTCGCGCAGTTGCAGCATCATGTCCGGCCCGCCAATCCCCTGAGGGTACCCGGGAAAATTTTCGATGTCCGACGTCAGCATGAGTTGACCACCGGACATGTAACCGGCAAACATCAAGGGGTCCAGCATCGCCCTTGCGGTGTACAAACCTGCGGTATAGCCAGCAGGACCAGAACCGATGATGATGACGTTGCGGACGTCGTCGTGAGCAACCATGGGCCGAGCAGGCGGGTGACCACTTTGAACGTTCTCGCCGGTGACGAGGATGCCAATCAGCGATGCATGGCCACCACCGCGTCAAGCGCTGCGGAAGCGTGGGGCACGAGTCGGGGCTCGACCTGCTCAGGCGTCACGCCTGGTCCGATGATGCCAAGCCCAATCGGCCGATCGTGATGCAGTTGAAGGGTGAGCAGCGCCGACGTCACGGACCCACCGATCACGCGACCGTGCTGGGTTTCTCCTCGCTCAATGATGCCAAGGGCCACCACACCGTCAAGGCCGGCTTCGAGCATGCGCTTGCAGGCCAAGGGGACTTCAAACGCTCCCGGGACCCACGCGACGTCCACGAGGTCCACGCCAAGGTCCACCGCACGGGACTTCACCACCTCGAACATGCGTTCCACGTGCTCACGGTGATAGGCGCCACAGACCACACCCACACGCATCATGCATCGCCTCGTTCTGCAAGAAGGCGCTCCACGGTGTCCACGGCCGCCATCGTGAGGGGGTCAACCTCCAGGTTCACGAGGCCTCCGGTTGTTGCTTGCCCCAACGTGGTGCGGTCCAACGTCTCAGGAATCAAATGGAGCCAGAAGCCGTCGTGCTCACGCCTTCCGACCGTCAATGAAATCCCGGAGACGGCGATGTATCCCTTTTCGTGGATGTATCGCAACACATCGTCCTGGCAAACAA
>JAURMD010000171.1 GCA_030830875.1 Thermoplasmatota archaeon
CCCTCCCGCTCGGTGCCACCGTCACGGTGGACGACGGTGCCACCCTACGGATCGATGCTGGGCACCTCGAAGGCGAACGCATCTCGGCCTTCATGTCCTTCAGCGGCATCGCCTCGTCGATCCTGCTTCCCGTGGACGGGTTGAGCGGCAGCACGACGGTTCGTGTGGTGATGCACGAAGCCTTGACCGGCAACGAGCAGTTGAACATCAGCCTGAACGGCGGAACAACGGCGAGCAGCCCAGAAGGGGAGCACGTGGACCTGCAGATCGACCTCGATGGGAGCGCAAGCACCGTCGTGCTGAACGTGACCCACCTCCACCCGTTCCCCTTTGGACCAGAACGCATTGAACTCGTGGACGCGTCGGCCAACCAACGCGTCGTGGAAGCGTGGGACATGGAGGGCGAGGGACTTGTTCTGACCTGGGGCGAGGCCGCCTTTACCCTCGAGGTGAACGGCCGCCTCGACATGACCGAAGCGAGCCTCTTGGGCGCGGACCTGCGCTGCAACGGCACTTGTGTGGTGGAGACCAGTCAATTGGTTGGAAGCGCTCCCGTGATGGTGGCCGACGCGGGTTCCATGACCGTGCGTGATTCCACCGTGTTGGGCAGCCGCACGGACGAAGACATCGTGGCGGTGGACGGCGCCGACCTCGTGTATGAGAACAACGTGGGCACCGGCGGATGGACGGACAACTGGATCCGTCGGCTCTCAAGCCGAGAGGTCCGGACCAACATGCCCGGGGCCCTGATTGCGGGGGCGGACCTTGGCTACCTCGGCAGCAAATCGCCAAACGCGTTCGCCATCGAGACCGATGGCGCGCATGTCGCTGATTTCAGCGATGTCGAATCGAACCTCATCGTGGAATGGATGGATGGAAGCGGCGTTTACGGCAGCGAAACGGGCACGTGGACCGTCTCTGCCGTCACGGGCTGGGGCACCTACAGCACCAGCGTGCCCGCCCCATGGAGCACGTCGGTGCAGCTTGACCTCGAACTGCCGGCCATTCGAGTCGTCTCCGTGGAACCCGAAGCGCGCACCGGGGACGCCAACGTCAGCCTCGGCGTGATGCTGACCGTGGTCAACGAAGGCTCCGTGCGCGCCGACAGCCCGGTGCTCGAGTGCACCGTGGATGGAGAAGCCGCGGACACGTCGCCGGGGTACATCCAACTGGCGACCTACGGTGGTCTCGACCCCGGTCAAGAGGTGCAGATCCCGCTGACTTGGCGCTCGGTGGCCGGGAGCCATGCCCTCACATGCGGCGTGTTGGACCTTTCCGGAACCAACCTCGAATCGCTCGAGGACCTAGTGGCCCCTGGTGGTGCGACGTCGTCGGTGGAGGTGTCCTTCACTGACCCAGAGGAGGCCTCCTCGACGCCCTTTGCGACCATCGGCATCGCCCTTGCCATCCTTTTCCTCGGTGCTGCGGGCATCGCCCGCGTTGCCGGAGCCTCGATGGAGGCCAAATCCTTCGACGAAGAGGACCTGACCGCGGAGCCGTGAGCACGCGCCCGAAGACCCATCGAAGGGAGCCATTGGCTCCGAAACAGCGCCGTGGGACGAGGGCTGAATCAGCAAACGTCGGCGCTCCAACCGGAGTTGTAGTTGCCGTTGTTGCCCTCTTCAAAGTCAAGGTCCCAGCAGACGTCGTCGTCCGTCAAGACCACGCCACCGCTGCTGAGGCCCATGTCAAGCACGACTTCAAATGTGTATTTCCCGTTCTCGTAATTAATGTCCGACTTGTCTACATATTCCTGCAGGTCACCTTGGGTCGTGCCGCTGAGGCTGATCCACCCGTTGGTGTCCCCGCTCTTCCCACCGGAGACAGGTGAAGACCACGTGGCGCTCAACCCGTCGACCGTAATGACGGGATGAGTCCAAACCGTGCTGGTGCCCTTCTTGACGTTCAGGGTGATGGTGTAGTCCCCGCTTACCGTGCGGAGGTCGCTGGACGGGGTGTGGTCGGCGCCCTCAATGTGGCTGTGCGCAGAAGGGAGCAGGCCAACCATGACGTCGATGGTGATGCCCTCAAACGAGGTCGTCGTCGTTGTGCCGGACGTGGTCGTCTTGAACACGGGTGCAATCTTCACGCCGCTGTCCTGAGGGGAGCGGGTCATGTCGGCTGCGTCCAGTTCGAAGGTGTCCTCGAGGTCGCCATCGCTGGCCTTGATGGTGTAGGTGCGAAGCACGTTGTTCTGAGCGTCGTACGCGTTGCCGCAGTAGAAGTTCTCGAGCATCGGCTTGACCATCACGAAGTCACCGTCGAGGCTCACGGTGTTTTCCCACACCGTCTCGACGCCTTGTTCTCCGTTGCACATCGGTGAGGTGTCGATGGTGACGGTGGCCTCGTTGAAGTTGCCACGCACCTTGAACGAGAGTCGGTCGTTGTCCTCGTCAAGGCTGAACTCGGAGATGACGAGGGAGTCGTTGCTGGGTCCGAGGGCGCCAGCAAGGAAGGGGACGAGGGCAATCATCAGCGCAACAGCGACCGCTCCACCCGCTTTTGCGGTGTTGACCTCGCC
>JAURMD010000172.1 GCA_030830875.1 Thermoplasmatota archaeon
GACGGCACCTCTTGCCGTATGTCCAGACGAGCGTCGCCAACCGGTGGCTGATGAACCGTGTTGGTGACCGGATGTTCAAGCGCATGTGCGTGCGTTGGATGCGAGATCAAGACCGGTCTGGCGATGGCCTTCGATGGATTGGACGCCTCTTCCGTCCGAGTGTGCTGAAACGGCTGGTGTTTACCTTCACCTCACCCTTCATGCTCCAACGCGTGAACGGACCCACGAGAGCGCGTCGGTTGCCATTCCGTGCAGCGAAATCTCGAGACGCTTGGGAACAAAGCGAGGCTGCGCTGGCCGTCAAAGCACGCTGGGAGGCCGCAAGACGACGCGGTAGCCACACATCCTTCGAAAGCGTCGAGGGAGAGGCAATAGAACACGATGCAGCGCCTGCTTGATGCAGGTCGATTGCTTCATTAGCGCCCCGGCGGTGGCGAGGCCATGTCCGACCTCTATGGCCTGACCTTCGAGCCCATGACGAACAACCTGGTGAACTACGGCCGAACGGACAACGGCATAGCGGTCATCGAACTCGCCTCCGACTCTGCGGGCGAGCCACTCCAAGGTGACGCAACGGCGGTCAATACCTACACCCATGGTATGTTCCGCGACTTCGACGAGGCCATCATCCGCGCCCGGTTCGACGACGAGGTGACGGCCATCGTCATCACAGGTGCCGGTGAGAAGTTCTTCTCGGCAGGCGCCTCCATTCGAATGTTGAACAGCGTCTCGCCTGGCTTCAAATACAATTTCTGCCTTCACGCCAACGAAACGTTGTCCCGTCTCGAGCAAACCCCAAAGATTGTCATCGCTGCCATCAACGGGCACGCTGTCGGCGGTGGGTTGGAAATCGCCATGGCTGCAGACATCCGCATTGCTCGCAAAAACAGCGGCAAAGTCGGCTTGCCTGAAATCAACCTCGGCGTCCTTGCAGGAACCGGCGGAACCGCTCGCCTGACGCGGCTCATCGGCAAAGCCAAGGCGCTCGAGATGATGGTGACTGGGGAATTGATGTCCTTCGAAGACGCGAAGCAGCAGAACCTGATCAACCAGATTTGGGAAGGCAGCGCCTCCGAATTCCGCGAGATGACCCTCGACTGGGTGAGCGCCCAGTTCACCCTGCCCAACAAGGCCGTCAAGGCCGTCGGGAACATCAAGCGGTCCTGCCAAACCGGACCGGAAATTCCCTTTGAGTACCACCTTGCGCTTGAACGAGAACTTCAGGCAGCGCTGTTTTTCAGCGCAGACGCCAAGGAAGGAATCGCTGCGTACGTCGAGAAGCGGATCCCCAGTTTCACCGGCCAGTAAACCGGACCTCCGCCGCGAACGTCGCAGGAAGATTCGATTTCAACGATGGTGGGCTAGCGCAGGTTCCTCACGACGTCAACGAGCAGGTTCGACGGTTGTGACCTGTCTTCCCACAGGCCCCGCAGCGGCGCAGGCCAGGCGACTTTGGTCGAACCTTTTTCGGCACCCTGTCAGGATGAAGGACGGTGCAGGTACGGACGTTGTGACCGACCTGATCGCAATGCGAACAGCGCCGTCGCCCGTCCTTTGGTCGCGCCACCGGCCGATTGGGATGGAGCAATGGACATGTTGCGCGGTTGTGACCTCGCTTCTTGCACTCGCCACATCGGCGTGAGCCTTTGACGGCCGCTGCACGCTCGCGGCGCTTCGCAAGTTCAGGATGAAGCGTCGGACATGTCCGTGAATTGTGACCTGCCTCGGAGCATGCACTGCAGCGCCGCAGGCCTTCGTTCGCTTGGCGAACGGGTCGAGTGCAGGTTCGAGCGTTATGACCCGGCTGCCCGCAGTTCCCACAAACGTATGCCATACACGAGAACAATATCCCCTTCATTATTTACTTTCGTCATTCGAGTTCAGTCATAACAAACGATGCGTTCAAGCATCAATCCCCTCACCGGGATGCATGGACCGCCACGAGGTCAACGTACCAGCCGACGTGCCCAACGAATTGGTCGACGACTACATCGACAACTTCCTCGCCGCCACAGCAGGAACTGGATGCATGAACCTGTTCGCCTGCGATCAAAAAATCGAGCACCTCAACGATGACTTCCATGACGGCGGTGCCAACATCCCCCTGAGTTCGAACGACCCTGGACATCTGTTTGAAATCGGTGCGAAATCCCATGCGGAAGGCACCCTCGGCGTGCTCGCAGGACAGCTCGGCTTGATTGCACAGTACGCTCGCGACCACCCTGACATTCCCTACCTCATCAAGATGAACTCGAAATCCCATCTCATTCCGACTTCCGTCCGGGACCCGGTCAGCCAAGCCATGTGGAGCATGGACGACGTGATGGACCTCGCAAGCAACGGCATCAACGTTGTCGGAATCGGTTACACGATTTACTTGGGCAGCAGCTTTGAGCACGAGATGTTGAGCGAAGCAGCACAACTCATTCGGCAAGCCCACCAACTCGGCATGCTTGCTGTGGTCTGGATGTACCCTCGTGGCTCCGAGGTGAAGGATGAGAAAGACCCTCACCTGATCGCAGGAGCCGCTGGTGTCGCGGCGTGCCTCGGAGCAGATTTTGCAAAGGTGAACTACCCACGTGCTTTTGCGGGCATGAGCCAGGCTGAAAGCCTCGGTGTCGCCGTGGAAGCGGCTGGACGAACTGGAATCATTTGCTCCGGCGGTTCATCCATGGACGCACGTGCGTTCCTAGAACGGCTCCATTCGCAGATCCACACGTCGGGTTGCCGGGGAGCTGCCACTGGCCGAAACATCCACCAAAAAGAAACGGCAGAGGCCGTACGCATGACCGCTGCGTGTCACGCCATCATCTGCGAGGGTGCGACCGTTGATCACGCGTTGAGTGTGTACAACGGTGCCTGAAGGAGAAAAGCCCCTCGGTTACGACCAATGGCATCATCAGAATCGGAAGCCGATGGCTTCGGTCTGAGGTTCAGCAACCACGGGCGGCGTGTCAGAAGTCTGGGATCTGACCAAGGGTGAAATCGCCATCTTCGTTCAGGATGATTGGTTGACCTTCGATCCATTCTGGACAGTGTTCCGACACCCAATCACGTGTGGCCCATTCGCAGATGTCGTAGCCACCGGAGAGGATGCCTGATCGCTTGATGTAGCCCACTTTGACGATGTCTTTGTCTTTCGAGAGAACGTTGCCAAGCTGCTGGCTCGTGGTGCCGTGACGCATGGTGCTGTTGATGTGCTCCAAGATCTCGGCGGTGTTGCGCGGCCGGTCTCCTAGGAACTTCTTGATCTTCTCACGGATTCGTACGGTCTTCATCTGCTCAGCCTCGCCGGCGCCGGTGACCCGGTGCCATGAATCTCATGGATGCGGGCGCATATATCAGCATGGCGGCTGATGTGGTTCCATTGTTACAGTTGAATACGAATTTTCCTTCGATTTACCTTCAAAAAATCCTCGACTGAAGGAAGATTCGTAATTTTCCACTCGAAATCTGTAACTATTTGTAACAATCCAGATAAAGTTCAGGAGATTTCAAAAACAAATCACCCTCCAACCGACACGTTGGGGACGCTGATGTCAAGACAGATTCGCTCGGGCTACCAGCGGCGGATCCTCGACGAATTGGTCGACGGGCCCGCCACCGTCAGCGAACTTGCCGTTCGGATCGGATTAGCCACCTCCCACACGTCATCGACCCTTCGCAGCCTTCGCAACGCAGGTCTGGTCCATCGGGATGATGACCACGGCCTTCGGGGCGCTGCGCACCTGTTGACCGAGTCTGGGTTGCAGCGTCTGCATGAGGACGCCATGGGAAGGCTGGCTCGGTTCCTCCGTGACGGACAAGGTGAAGGACGCCATTTGCTCCTGAGCAGGGACGGTTCCACGGTGGTCATTGCTTACGATAACGTCCCTCGTTCAGACCTCATTTGGCTGCCAGCACGCACCCCAATTCGCGATCAAGAACCGAGCATGGAGTCCAGTGGAAATGGACGGGGGGCGTGGTGCCTTCTTCGCGAAGCACCGCGTTGGGTGAACAGAACGTCGTTGAATCCGGTGGTCGCCCCGTTCCAAAACGATGACCCTCAAGACATCCTCTCATGGTCCGGCGATGAACGTCCACTTGCCATCCTCCGAGGCAGATTGCTCGAGGATGCAGGAACGTGGTCGATGGCGCCGGGCACATGGTTCGACGACACCTCCGATCTCGCCCCAAGCCGCGGCCCTGCCATGCTGTCCTCTGGGACCGTTGACCTTGGGGTCATCAAAGGAACCACCATTCGATGTACTCCGCAGTCTCCCGTTGTTGGTCATGTTCGTGATGCACGGAAGCGAGAGGCGTTGCTGCACGATACTGAAGGAGTGTGCATAGCCCAATCTGAACGCCCCCCTGATACCCCACGTCGACCATCTTCGCTGATTGGCACGTGGATCAGGCTTCGGCATCCTCGACTCGATGAAGCCCAAGTGGAGCAGCGAACGCACCACCTCTTGCAACGACTCACTGGCTTCGCTACCGGACGGATGACGAGGCTCGAACGAGAGGTCGTCGCAGATTTCGGACAGAGCCATTGGACGGACGAGCCTGTGCGCCTTTTGGAATTGGCCCGGACCAGCGAAACGGGAACGACCGCGATGTGGCGGTGGGCTTTGGACTGCTCAAGCCTTCCATTCAGGGGTGAGTGGACGCTCAACCAAGGTGCGCATCGCTTGCTGAATCGTGTGGTCTCCGATGCTCGTTGTGAAGTTCTCGTTGCCGCGGACGCCCGCCTCGATGACATCAAACCCGCAACGTACCTCCGTATCGACGAACACCAAGAATCGATCCTGTGTGACGGTCGATTTCAGGTAGGCATCGAAGTGAGCGAACGGTCCAGCCGTTCCAAGTTCACGTTTTGGTCCGGTGACCTCCCAGACTCTGCTCGAGCGTTGCTCGCCCGTGATCACGATGCATCTCGAATCCAACGCGCATCGCGTTCGACCAAGCAATCGGACATGCTCCGCCGCAGGGCGCTCGCAGCATGGCCGGAGGGCAACGATGCCTTGGCTGATGAGTGGGAGTCCGTCGACCCAACCTCAGCATGGATCGCCTCAAGCACACAAGAGCGCGAGCGACGGTGGGACCGCCTGCAGCACCGACTTCCTCCTGCGTGGATTGAGCTGCATGAGGTGGAGCACGCATCCGCAACTTGGCTTGCGACCCATGCGCAGCACGGAGATCGTGCGTACCGCGCTGCGGCGGCTTTGAAGTTGGCAGACGCACTCGGGGACCACACAGAAGATCATGGGCGATGGACCACACTGTCCAACTCCGTCTTGGCCGCAGCCCGATTGCTCCGGAGCGCACCTGGGCAACCGCGAGCAATGGTGGATGTCAAGCAATGGATCACGGACCCACTCCACGTCGAAGCGGTCCTTCCCGCCCATTGGGACGCCGTGGAGGATGCCTTAGTGCACCACAATGGGACCTTGGACAAGCCCCTGGCCGTGTGGTCGTCGTGGCGAAATGCAGGAGAAACGCTCACTTCAGCGGACCTGATCATGGATGTATGTGCCAACCTTCCCATCGCATGGTGGGCACCTTGGTCGATGACATGGCTGATGCATTTGGGTTCTACTGCTCGTGGACGTCGTTGGTTGTCCGAAACCCCCATGCCTTGGGTTGTGGCCTGGTCCTTACGGGAGAAAGGAGAAGCACCGGGGATGGCGACGGTCCCGGAGGCTGATGTGACGGCGGCAGGATTGGTGGACCTGCACCTCGTGAACCGAGGACCCGGGTTCTCCGGGGTTCACGACTTGCTTGAAGCGCTGATGGCTCGCGAAGAAGGACGACCTCCACCACGAGGACAATCCCACATCCATGCCTGTTGGTTGCTCTGGCCAACGGAAGATTGGCCTCCACATGTGGGGTTGGTCGGCCCACGGGATGCTGTTCATGACGAAATCCAACGCCGACGCGTTCAAAACCGGCGGGGTTGACGGCTCGACGCCACACCTGCAACATCAGGCCGAGCCACTGTGCAACCGGCGATGACGTCTGATACCAAGGATGTGGACCGCTTCGAAGACCGCCCCGACCTTCGGGAATGAAGGGTGGTGCAACAGCGGAATTGTGACCGGCAAAGGGTCCTCGGACGACGAAAGGATGAATCCGAGACAACCAACCGGTTGCACAGACATCCCTCGCGCATGGGTCAGGCCCCGGAGCCTCACGGTGATGAGACGGGCCGTTCGCGTGGGGGTACAGACCCCACCATCTCCACGCCCAGTCGCCGATTCCCATAAGCACCGAAAGGCGGCCCTGCCACCATGGCCCCCACCCGGTTCAAGCGGTGCCTCGTCGGGGGCACCTTCGACCGGTTGCACGACGGACACCTCGACCTTTTTCGAGCCGGACTTGATGCTGCAGAACATTTGGAGGTTTACATCGCCAGTTCGAGCATGGCCTCAGCCAAAGGCCAGCACCTCCAGCCGTACGATGACCGGTTGGAGGCCGTGCATCGGGCCATCGCGGGCATGCAACGCAGGGGTTGGAGCCTGCACACCCTCGACGACGAGATGGGCCCAGCCCCGACACACCCCACCGCTGAGGCGCTCGTGGTGAGCCCTGAGACACGAGCAGGAGGTGCTCGCATCAACGAGGAGCGCGTTCAAAACGGACTCCCACCCTTGGACTTGATCGAAGTCCCGCATCGACGTTGCGACGATGGCGGAATCCTCTCATCAAGTCGAATCAGGGCAGGCGATTGCGATACGCACGGGGCACGTTGGATCCTTCCGACGTGGACCACTCACGACTTGATCATGACCATCGAAGCCGGCCAGCGTCTGAAGGAACCGGCCGGAGAGGCCTTCGACGGACCTGAAGAACACCCTGAAGTGGCGATGGGGGATTTGCTGCGTGCACTGCACGAACACGATGCCCCCTTGATTGCGGTTGGTGACGTTACGGCTCGCACCATGCTCAGCATGGGCGTCGTTCCCGACCTCGCCCTCATCGATGGTGCCACCAAGCGGGAGGCCTTGATGCCAGAGGACCGCGTGAACGTGGTTGACTTCGAGCGACAGTTGCGCGCACGATCCCCTCCCGGACGACTCACACCGGACCTTCTCGAGGGTTTGTTGGCCGCCGTCAAAGGGGACACCACGTGCCTCGTCCATGTGGAGGGCGAGGAAGACCTTGCACCGCTCTACCTTCACCTGATGACTCCGCTGAGCACGGTCATCGTGTTTGGGATGCCACGAAAGGGCCTGATGCTGCAGCGAAGCACCCTTGAGATGAAGGCACGGTGCCGCCACATTCTCGAGGGCTTTGAGGTGTCCACATGACCGAACATCGTCCCTTGGTCAGCATCACGGTGTGTGTCCGCAACGGTGAGCGTTGGGTGAACGGTTGCATGGAGGCCCTTCTCGCACAGACCTGGCGTCCGCTGGAAGTCATCGCCGTTGACGACGGTTCGACGGACGCCTCAGGGGACCTGTTGCAAGCCTTCCATGACCCAGACGAGGACGTGAGCGTGACGGTGCTGAAACGCCCTGCAGAAGGGCTTTCGGCTGCTCGAGAAGCTGCTCGGACTGCTGCTCGAGGTGAGTGGGTCGCCATCACCGACATCGACGTTCGGCCGATGCCGGATTGGATTTCGTCCCTGATGATCGCAAGACAAGGCTTGGACAACGAAGACGTGGTCGCGGTCACGGGCCGCACCATTTTCGATGAAGGAGACGATCTCGTGTCCCGCCTTCGCTCCGCTGAAATCGAACGGAAGTACAGAAGCAGGCCGAGGAGAACCAGCCTTGCAAACGGTCCGTGCTCTGCTTTTCGAGCGGATGCGCTGGAGGCCGTGAACGGCTTTGACCCTTCATGGTACCACGCCGAGGACATGGAAGTCAGCCTCAGGCTCATTGCCGCTGGAGGTTCCATCATCTTCACTCCTGACGCCATGGTTCGGCACGTGCCCGAAGAGGGACGCCGTCGCTTTGTTGCAAAACGCCGTCGGGACGCACGAGCACACGTCCGTATCATGCGCCGTTGGCCACGGCGGTCCCGCAAGGGGATGGCGTTCGATTTCATCGGAACATCATGGCTTGTGCTCGCCAATCTTCCGCTGCGGCTAGGAACACTCGCTTCCTTACTTGCAGGAAGCATCGCGGTCGCAGCACACGGGTGGGATGGAAACCCCTCATCAACGCAAGCAAGCGCATTTTCAATCGCCCTCGTGCTGCTTGCCATCACCGAACTTACCATCTGGACCGCTACGTTGGGGTCGGTCAACAGACAGGCGATGGCGTCCTCTCCTGCAGGGAGAGCGGTTGGCTGGTTCTTCAGTCGCCGATCGTTCGGCCTACGGTTGCTGCTGCTCAATTGGTCGTGGGGCCTCTGGACAGGATTGCTGCTTGGTGCATTGGATGCTGTCACAGGACGCAACGGTCACCGCCGGAAGCGGTGAGATGCTCACTCCTCTTCAAGCGGCAGCGACGGGACGCTTCCTGCCTTCGACGCTTCTGCCTTGGCCATGGCCTTCGCCTTCGCCTCAGCGCGACGTGCAGCCTTCTGTTCGGCACGCGACAGCGACGAAGAAACCGAGGCAGACGAAACGGACATGCTGCGCTCTGAAGCAGCACTCCGTCGACGGTCTTCGTCCGCAAGCGAATACGAGCGCAGGCCGAATCCAAACGCGATGAGCACGGCGCTGACAGAGTAGACGCCTGGGTCGAACCATCCAAGGTACCGTAGTCCCCAGACGATGTAGAAGAGGAATCCAAGGAGCAGGCTCCACGCCGCCATCGTCATGGCTGCGCCGTCCTTCATGGAGGAGAGCGCCTTCCACGTGCGGTTGGACAGCAGGCTCTTCAGGAAATGTTGCACACCACCGTCTTCCGTCCCAATCGAACGCAGGCCCAGGAAGAGGAAACCCCCGCACAGCGCGATGAAAACGGCATCGCTCGCCACGAAAACGGGCGCCGTGGCTTGGGACTCAAACGCGTTGTTCAACTCGCCCATGGACAGCACGCCAGCCCACGAAATGCGCTGGGTGGGGTGAGCAAGGTGAAGGATGTTCAGCACCGCAAGGAGAAGTCCCCACGCACCCAAGCCGACGAACCAACGGGCAGGTGTTGCGGACGGTTCAAGCACCATCTGAGCCAACCCACGGCCTTCCGTGACGGCCTCACTCATGTCGCTCGCCACCTGACTCCCTTTTATAACGCCGTCGCAGCGGCGGCGTGCCTCGCTCAGAGCCTCATCTGTCTGCGGTAGGTCGCGGAGAAGAGCGGAGCAAGATCATCGTCCGATTCGGCAATGATGCGTTCAGCGTCTACGTTCGGTGGGAGGCTCGAATGGATCTCTTTGCTTCGACCGTACCGTCCTCGGCTGACGGTCCGAGCGGTGATGACGCCGAGCATGTCGAGGTTCGAGATGAGCATCGACACGCGACGAGGCGTCAGGGGCGCCTTTCCAACGTGGAGGCATGCTTGATCGTAAATGTCGTACACTTCACCCGTTTGGATGCCCTTTGCACCCGTCCGTTCTGCGAGAAGAACGGCTGCAAGCACCAACTTCTGCTGGGAGGGGAGGGACCGAATGACGGGCGTCATCTGGTCGGCTTCAATTTGAGATTGGGCCGCGCGAACGTGGTGCATGCCGACCAAGGCTGAACCTTCCATTTCTGCCCGTTCAGCGGACACACGCAGCAGGTCGAGGGCACAGCGAGCGTCCCCGTGTTCTTGGGCGGCGAGCGCTGCACAGAGTTCAATCACGCCATCGTCGAGGGCGTCCTCCCGCAAGGCCGAGGTCGCCCGCTCAACAAGGATGTCACGAAGGTGATCGGCAACGTATGGGTTGAACACGACGTCCTGTTGTCCGAGGCGAGAACGAACCCGAGGGTCGAGGAAATCGGTGAACTTGAGGTCGTTTGAGATACCAATCACGCAGCAGCGTGCCTTCGTCAACGAACCGTTGAGGTTGGTCAGGTTGTAGAGGAGGTCATCCCCTGCCTTCCGGACCAGATGATCGATTTCGTCAAGGACGAGGATGTACACGCCTTGGCGCTGCTCCATACGACGGACGAGTTCGCTGAGGACCCTGTCCGTGGGCCAGCCAGTGAACGGGATTTCATCCACTTCATGTTCTTCCAGCAAGGAATTTCCTAGATGGGTGAGCACGCGGTACTGGGTGTCGATTTGTCGACAGTTCACCGTGACCGCGTGAACCGATCGCCCGATTTGCTCGCCCTTTTCGACCAACTGGTTGCACACAAAAGAGGTCACGGCCGTCTTGCCGGCCCCTGTGACGCCATACAGGATCATGTTCGACGGGATTTGACCGCGGAGGGCCTCAAGCAGGTTGAAGGACAGTTGCTCCACTTCGCGGTCCCGGTGTGGGAGGTTTGAGGGGTGGAAGCTGTGCCGAAGATGCTCCTTGTTGCGGAAAAGCGTCGCTCGTTCAAGCGCCTCATCGAAGATGTTGCCGGTCAATCGAACCACCTCGATTCATCCCCAACCTTGGGAGTGGTTAGGGCGGCCAACAGCATGGTTCCTCGGAGTCCGAGTCCCCCTCATAAGCCTGCCCACGGAACGGTGTGGAATCGGGCGACTCCGTCCCTGCGTAGTGCCTATAACCGTGAACGGAAACGGGGTAATTTGAACGGCTGTCCTGCCAGATTCTTACAACGTCACTCGCACCGATTCCATGTCGTTCCGGCCCACAACCATGCCTCTCCGTCCGACGCCAACTGAACGTTGGACGGCATCTCGAGCACGTCTGTGCTGACGGTCACCGGCCCTGAACCTTCGCCGTCGACAAAGGTATGGGTGACAACGATTTGCACATCGGGATGTCGAGCAGCAAGGGCCGCAACATCACTGGGGCGGTGATGGTGCTCGGTCTGGACCCACTCAGGAACGCCCATTTCAACAAGGCTGAGCGCCGCAGAGCCTACGGCGTGTTCGAACGTTGCACAAGGGCCCGTATCGCCGCCATGGGCGAGTGAGGCGCCGCCTTCGTGACGCAGCACGTATCCGTGGGGGACCGTCGCTGCGTCATGATGCACTTCGAACATTTCGTAGTGCCATCCTCCTTCCAATGCCCCTGTTCGCGACGTTTGGAAGGAGACGTGATCCAGAAGTGGCCCCAGGCTCCCCGGGTACGCCAATTCGCACAGGTGGCGGAGACGTGCTTCAACACCCGGCGCCCCCACCACCGTGAGGGGTTGCAAACCATCGCGGTCGGAAATGTATCGGCGCTCGAGAAGGAGGAAAGGAAAGCCGAAGACGTGATCACCATGGGTGTGCGTCACCAAAACCGTTCGCACATCGGCGGGCGAACGACCCGCTCGTCGGAGCGATGCCAAGGCCGTTGGGGAAGCGTCAATGAGGTGCATTCCGTCCACGAGCGCCATCGAATGGAACCGGCCACGCGGGAGGAAGGCGTTTCCCGTTCCCAACAGGTCGAGCCGAGGCGCCACGCCCTCCGACATACGCTGGGCGTCATGGACCCATCGCTTCCCGTCGGACGTCGGGGAGTTGCGAACGATGATAAGGAGCCTTCAGGTGGGCGGATTTGACGTTCGCGTCGGTGGTTCCGATGTCATCAGATTGGTCCCTCAAGAATCCCTACGCTTCCAAAATTGTTGAGAATTACGTCCTCAACGGAGAAGGGTCGAACAAAGAAACCCGGCACATTGCCTTCGACCTCGGTGACTCAGGACTGACCTACAAAGTCGGCGATGCCCTCGGCGTGGTTCCCGAAAACCCCCCCCACATTGTGGATGAGCTCATCGCGCTCCAGGGCTGGGACCCGGAGCACATTGTCACCACGCAGGCGAGCGGTCGTACGCTGCGCGAGGCCCTCAAGAAAGACGTTGAGATTCACATGGCCACCTCAACCTTCGTGGCCGATCTTCTCAACCGCGTGAAGGCGAGCGGCCTCCGGATGAGCCTGCAGATGACCGAACGTACCCGCAACGGACCTGCCCCCGCTGTGTTGGCGAACGGACGCGGCAAGCAGGATGACCGTAGCAGGGTTGAGGCCATCAACGCCACACCGGAGACGGTCTCCGACTACTTGTGGACGCGCGACTACGTCGATATTTTGCGCGAATTCAACGTCCGGTACACCCCAGAGGAATTCCTCAGCCTCGCTGGAAAAGTCAAGCCGCGACTCTATTCCATTTCCTCTTCACCCGACGCCCATCCCGGACTCGTCGAGTTGACCGTCGGCATCGTTCGCTTCGAGTACCACGGTCGTCAACGTGGGGGCTTGTGCACGCAGTACCTCGCTGATGAGATCGGCACCAGCGGCACCCCCGTTGGGGTCTTCATGTCCCCAACCAAATCCTTCGTCCTCCCCGACAACGGCGATGTCGACATCATCATGGTCGGCCCTGGGACAGGCATCGCTCCGTTCAGGGCCTTCATGGAACAACGCGTGTTCGACAAGGCCAAGGGGAGGAACTGGTTGTTCTTCGGGGACCAATCTGAGAAAACGGAGTACTATTACAAGGAGCAGATTGAGGATTGGTTGGATTCGGGCGACTTGTACAAGTTCACGACGGCGTGGTCGCGGGATCAAGAAGAGAAAATCTACGTCCAACAGCGCCTCAAGGAGCACGGCGCTGAGGTCTGGGCATGGTTCGAGAAGGGCGCGTACTTCTACATCTGTGGTGACAAATCCCGCATGGCCAAGGACGTGCACAGGGCGCTGATTGAGATCGCGATGGAACACGGAGGTCTCTCCGAAGCCGACGCCACACACTTCGTAGAGCAAACGATGATGAAAGACGAGAAGCGCTACCTCCGCGACGTCTACTGAGCATCGGTTGGAACGGGGCGGACCACCACGTGGATTCCGCGGGTTCGTGCGCGCTCAACCGTTCGATACGTCCATTCCGAACGTGGCCCTGGGAAGGCGAGCACGTGGGTCGCATGCGAGAGCAGCTGGCCTACCAAGGTAGGGGACGCAGCGGGACGCCCAGCATCTTGCACGCCGGAACGAGGGACTTCCCAAGCTTCGGTGAACACCGCAAGTGGGATGTTGTGGTTTGCAGCCCAACGCTCCGCAAGCGCGTCGATGCCTGAGGCCCCGCCACAGATCACAACGTCAGGCCATGCATGGTACTGGACCCAGGTCTCGAGTTCCGTTTCGAGCCAAGCAAAATCGTAGAATCGACTGTCGCCGCAGATCACGAGGTTGACCACTTCGCCATCGTTGTTCAAATCCTGACCAGCAAGCCTGCCCAGCCGCTGGGCCCCAGTTTCAGGTGCAACGTCGGTCATGACAACCCATCGGCGTTGGTGCATTTCGTTCTTCCGGTGGTCCGTGCGTCCTCAGAACCGTTTGCATCATAGGCGGCTTTGGCACACCTTCACCCATGGGCTTCCAGAGGGTCCTCATTGCCAACCGAGGCGAAATCGCTCTTCGCATCCTCCGCGCACTGCGCGACCTCGGCATCGAAGCCGCTATCGTTCACGGACGAGAGGACAGGATGTCGCTTCCCGTTCGGTTGGCCGACGTTGCGAAGGAAATCGTCCGGTCCAATCCGCTGGACAGTTACCTCGACATCGAAGCGGTGATCGAAGCCGCGAAGGAGATGGAATGCGACGCTGTGCATCCTGGATACGGATTCCTCGCTGAGAACGCCACGTTCGTCCGACGGCTTGAGGAGGAGGGCATCACGTTCATCGGACCGAACGCTGACGTCATCACGCTCTTGGGGGACAAAATCGAAGCTCGTGCAGCGATGGAAGCCGCTGGCCTTCCAACGGCCAAAGGCAGCAGCGAACCCATTTCTGACCCAGCCGTTGCTGCAGCACTGGCCGACGACATCGGCTATCCAGTGATCATCAAAGCCGCCGCTGGCGGCGGTGGCATCGGCATGCAGATCGTCGAAGCCGAGCAAGAATTCGAAGGAGCGCTCAAATTGTGCCAAAGCCGAGCACGTTCCGCGTTTGGAGACGACAGGGTCTTCGTAGAGAAGTACATTCAAGGCGCTCAACACGTGGAATTTCAGGTCCTCGCCGACGGTGAACGCGCCATCCACTTCGGTGAACGGTTCTGCTCCATTCAGCGACGACACCAAAAATTGGTGGAGGAAGGACCTTGGCTGGACGATGCGAAACGGGCTGAAATCGGGGCACTGGTTTGCGCCGGTGCCGAATCTGTGGGCTACAAAGGCCTGGCTACCTTCGAATTCCTTCGCGATGCAGCGGGAGAATTTTACTTCCTCGAGGTCAACCCTCGCGTCCAAGTCGAGCACACCGTCACTGAATTGATCACGGGCCATAACCTCGTGGAACTCGGCATCCGAGTTGCACAGGGCGAGGATCTCCCCCTCACCCAAGACGACATCACCTGGCGAGGTCACGCCATCCAATGCAGGCTCAACGCAGAAGATCCCCGAGAATTCATCCCTTCGCCCGGCCGGGTCTGGGACTGCCACTTCCCTTCTGGATTCGGCGTTCGGTGCGACACGCACGCCCACCCCGGCTACGAGATGCCGGGATGCTTCGATTCCCTGCTCGCAAAACTTCTCGTGTGGGGCCGAGATCGCGACGACGCAGTACGCCGAATGCGGACGGCACTGGATGAGACCGTCATCACGGGCGTGGAGCACCTCGTGCCGCTGCATCGCCGCATCATGGACGAGAGCGATTTCATGGCAGGCAACATCACCATCCGCTACATCGAAGAGCACCCAGACCTCCTTGGATGAGGCTCGTGGACGCGTGCATATGCTTAAGCGAACATGTTCGACTTCCAACCATGGCCACGCATCATGTTCGAATCGAAGTCCGGTTGCCGGACGGCCATTGGGCCGGTGACGTGACGCGTGCCAACCCAAACGACGTCCTTCGCATCGAGGAAACGATGCCGCTTGGTCGTGGGAGGGGAACCGCCCGAATTGCAGGGACGGCGCACCTCTTTTCATCCATCCGAGACCATGAGAAAATCGACGACCTTCGGGAACTCGACGTCAGCCATGCAACGGTGGAGATCAGCGCTGGAGGAGGTGGTTTCCTTCGGCCGCTCATGGAGGTTGGCGTGATTCCTCATACCCCTTTCGACGTTCGTGATGGATGGGTGGAATGGACGTTGGAGTGTACCCAAGGCAAAGTGCGCAGCCTCATCGAACGCTTCCGCGACCAGGCGATACCGCACCGCTTGCTCTCCACACGAACGACGTCCTCCCACCTCCTCACACAACGCCAGCACCAAGTCTACGAGTTGGCGCTGCGGGAAGGGTATTACGACATGCCTCGACGAACAACCATCACCACCCTCGCAGACATGCTTGGTGTGGCAAAATCCACCTTGTCGGCCCAAATGCATCGGATCGAGTCCACGGTGATGCACACGTTTGCCGAAGAAATCCGTCGTCGCAACGGATGACTCGGACATGTCCATACGAACATGTTCGCAAATATCCAAAGGAGGGTGCAGCCCTCGCCCCTTCATGGACAACCTTCCCGAAACATGGGACGACTGGATTGCGAATTTCGAAGCCTGGCAGGACCGCGTAGGATTCGACCGAGATTGGCTTGGCGACTTCCAACTTGACGTGCTCTTCGATTGGGACCGTGCCGGTGACACCATCGAATTTGGTGACCTTGCAGGCCGAGCCAAGTGGGAACGCGCGATGCAAGTGCCCCAGCAAAACATGCGCGATGCCCTCATCACGATGATCACCGTGCAGGGCGACACCGAATTCGCCTCCGTGGAACAGCAGCGCCACTTGCTGGCCAGTGCGCCCACGGAGTACGACCGCTACGCTGCGGCCCGAATCATGGCGGAAGAGCAGCGCCACGGCTGGCAAATGGCCTACCTCTTGATGACCTATTTCGGTCAGCAAGGACGACGTGAGGCACAGAAGCTGCTTGAGCGAAACGCACAGGACGGGGACCGATTGCTCGGGGCCTTCAACCGACCCATGCCTCACTGGCTGGACTTCTTCTGCTACACCATGTTTGTCGACCGTGACGGCAAGTTCCAATTGGGGATGCTCTCCACCTCCGGTTTCAAGCCCCTCGCGGCTTCCATGGGCCCGATGCTGAAGGAGGAATCCTTCCACCTTGGCACCGGCTCCAACGGCCTTCGGCGGATCATCACCGCTGGCGTGATTCCCCTGGACATGCTTCAGCGGTACGTCAACAAGTGGGTCAGCACCGCGCACGACCTGTTCGGTGTCGATGAATCGACCTCGGCTGAATGGGCCTACGTGTGGGGCATCAAGGGCCGTTGGGAAGAACGTGCGAAGCAGGCCGACGGCGTGCCCTTGGAGAAAGCGACCCTCAACGAAGAAGCACGTGGCCACTACCATCAGGAGATTGTTGAGGCCGTCCAAGCGCTCAATGGTTACCTGCCTGAAGGCGCCGAACCGCTGTACGTGCCGCACGAAAATTTCAACCGTGACATCGGCGCTTGTGCGAAGGGTCGCTACAACGTTGACGGCACCCCCTTCGATGGGGATGAGGCTGCTTGGGCGGCCTACACGGCCTCCGTGCTGCCTACCGAGGCCGACGAGGCTGCCCTTCCAGCGCTCTTCGAGCAGCAGTGGATCTCCGAGAAGCCCCTCAGTGAGCGCCAACGTGCAACAGGCATCGGCGCGACGGCCTGAGGCTCAGAACGGGCCTTCTTGAGGCAGGTATCGGAGGCAGGGGCATGATCCCGGTGCAGCTGTACGGCATCGATGCCGAACGATGCGAACGTTTCTACAGGGAACTCCCAAGCCTTGTCGCAGGCATGCATGACGACCTCGGGTACCAAGCCGTCATCTTTTCTGCGAAGGAATCGGGTTTGTTGGACACGGTCCGAGTCGCGGACCAATGGATGGGCTACGATCCGTTTGCATGGCCAGAGGACATCGCAATGGAGGTTGAAATGGCCCTTCGTACCGCCAGGTACCCCGAGGTGGGCCTCTTTGAGCACCTCATGACGCTTGATGGTGTGGACGCTCAACGCATTTCGGCATGGGCCCACCTCGCCACACGCGTCTTTCCGCTGTACTCCGAAGCGGCGTGTACAGCACTGGAAGCCATGGGATTGCGCACCCCCTATCGCCCAGATGACATCGCATCGTACGGTTTGTACGTCGCCCGAATCGAGGGCCTCAAGAAGCATGCGCCCGCCGCCGGGCTGCCGGAGATTGGGCTCCCCCGAGCCCGCGTGCTCCAGGTCGGTCTGGAGCGCTTTGCATGAACCATGCCACCACCCACGCAAAACTCACGCTGGTCGCCGCAGCATGGGGCTTGGCATGGACCGCAGGTCGTTACGTTGCGACGGACCTGAGCCAACATCCAATCACCGCCGCATGGCTTCGGTACCTTATCGCCGTACCTGTGTTTTTGCTTTGGTTGCACCTTGAGCAAGGACTCCAACGGCCCACAGGGGCGAAGCGAAGGCGGGTCCTCGCAATAGGACTGTGCTCAACGGTCCTCTACCAGGTCTTCTTCATGCTCGGCATGCGCTGGACGGCCGCGGGTGATGCATCGCTCGTCATCACGCTCAACCCCTTGTTCACTGGCCTTCTGGCCGTGGTGGTGCTTGGTCAGCGGCTGACCCCCCGCTTGGGGGCGGGCCTTCTGCTCGGGCTGCTCGGCGTGGGCGTGCTTTTCATCGCGTCTCCGAATACCGACATCCCCGCAGCAGAACGATGGCTTGGCAATGGATTCATCGCGCTTGCGGCGCTGTCGTGGGCCTCCTCAACCCTGATGATGCGCAGGGCGATGGTCGTGAAGCCAACGGAGCACGATGGCCCAATGGGGCCTTTGGAACTGACCGTCTGGGCCTCGACGGCAGGCCTGCTGATGCTCACCCCCCTGACGGGTTGGGAAACGATGCGCCATGGGTTGCCAGCCGTCAGCGCGGTGAGCATGATCTCCATTGCCTTCCTCGCGTTGATCTCCACCGTAATGACGTACGTCTGGTTTGCACAAGGCGTGGAACGAATTGGTGCGAGCCGCGCCTCAGCATATGTCTACCTCGTTCCCATCTTCGGAATCTTGAGCGGATGGCTCATCCTCGGTGAGCACCTTGGACTGAGCCTTGTCCTCGCCTTCGCACTCATCATCAGCGGGGTCATGCTGGCCCAATCCGAGCCGGCGAAGACCTGATGTGGCCCACACGCGACGCAGGTCCATGTCCATCCACAACGTCGCCGTCATCGGCGCTGGAACCATGGGGGCTGGCATCGCGCAGGTGTGTGCCGAAGCAGGATGGAACACCGCGCTTCATGACGCCTCTCCGGATGGGCTCGAACGCGGCATGCAGCGCATCGATGCATTTTGGGACAAGGGCATCGCACGTGGAAAGACAACCCCCGAACAGAAAGCAGCATGGTCGTCCAACCTTCGAGCGGTGTCCACCTTGGTCGAGGCTGTAGCCAACGCCGACCTCGTCATCGAAGCGGTGCCAGAAATCCCCCAACTCAAGGCTGAGGTGTTCGCAGCCATCGATGCCTCCGCCCCGGCGCATGCGGTGCTTGGCACCAACACATCGAGCCTGTCCATTGCAGCCATCGCCAACGCGACGATGCGTCCGGAGCGGGTTGTTGGCATGCATTTCTTCAATCCAGTTCCAATCATGTCGCTGCTCGAACTGGTACGGCACGACACCACGTCAGAGGAGACGCTTGAACTGGCCCGTGCTGCTGCACGAACGATGGGGAAAACAGCGATCACCGTTCGTGACGTCCCCGGTTTCGCGACCTCTCGCCTTGGCGTGGTGCTCGGCAACGAAGCCATCAGGATGGTCGCGGACGGCGTGGCCAGCCCACAGGACATCGACACGGCGATGGTGCTTGGCTACCGCCACCCGATGGGTCCGCTGGCCTTGACGGACCTTGTTGGACTGGACGTGCGTCGTGACATCTTGCTGAACCTCAAGCGTTCGTTCAACGACGACGCCTACACCCCTCATCCCTTGCTCGAGGCACTGATTGAGGCAGGGCGGCTTGGAAAGAAGACTGGAAAAGGCATCTATGACTGGTCCTCAGGCGAAGCCGAGCCTTGTGACCTACCGGAATGGTGACCCTCACAACGGGTCACCGCACCATTTGCAGTGCTTTGCATTGGCATCATGACCTTCCCGTGAGCAACTGATGCAGGCTCGGTTGTCGACCTCGCTTGCGCGGAGAAGTTCGGTCGACACAATGCCTGTGGGCACGATGATGAGGCTATAGCCCATCACCATGATGAACACGGCGATGGCCTTTCCAAACACGGTTTGAGGAACGGTATCGCCATACCCAGTGCTCGTCAGGGTGACGATGGCCCAATACACGCTCTGCGGGATTGACGTGAAGCCGTGATCAGGACCCTCGACGAGGTACATGCCGGCCCCAGAGATGAAGGCGAGCACGAGGATGGTGGTGAGGAACACCACGATCCGTGAACGCGACTGCAGGATGGCTTGACCAAGCACGTTGGCTTCACCCACGTAGCGGGTGAGTTTGAACACGCGGAAGACGCGAAGCAACCGCAAGGCTCGGATTACGATGAGGCTCTGCACACCGGGAAGGACCAGGCTCAGGTAGGTTGGGAGGATGGCCAACAGGTCCACTACCCCAAAAAACGACGTCGCATAGCGCAGCGTCTGACGGGTGATGATAAGCCGCAGGATGTACTCAGCGGTGAACAGCAGTGTGAAGGCCCATTCCATCGCGACCAGGACGTTGTGAAACTCTGCGTCGATGCCGTGGACCGATTCGAGCGACACGGCCACAATGGACAGGAGGATCGCTACAATCAAGCAGACGTCGAAGGCCTTCCCCGTCGCGGTGTCCGCTTCGAAGATGATATCGTGCAGGCGCTCACGAAGCGAGGCTTCCGTGGATGGGTCAACCATGCCCTTCCCTCATGACCGTCGCCTAGCGAGGAACGACGCAACACCTGCCTCGAAGGCTGGCGTGGTCGCGGCCGCTTCGATGAGTGTTCGTTCGTGCGCGAGGTGAGTTTCGAGGTCGTGGTCGTGCGTCACATGCAGCAGATGCTTTGTGGATTCACGCACGTGTGGCCCCCACGCACCCCAGCGTTCTGCAAGGTCCATGGCCTCCCCCAAGAGGTCGGCTTCCCCGACAATCTGGTCCACCGCGCCATGTGCGAGGGCATCTTCGGCCGTCCACGTGGCGTTGTCGAGGAAGAACCGTCGGGCAACCTGCACCCCTACCAAACGCGGCAGGAGCCACGTGGCACCGCCGTCTGGAGAGAGACCCATGCCGGCGTAGGCGGCGGCGATGACCATCGACGGCACCGCGATGCGGGCGTCGCAGGCCAAGGCCAGTCCCAACCCGCCTCCGGCCGCCGCACCGTTCATCGCCGCCACGCAAATGGTCGAAGAGGTCCGCATTCGGACCAGCAGAGGGTGGAGGTCCCCGGTCATCTCCCGGATCAGGGACGCAGCCTCACCTGCATCGATGGCGGCCTGAAAGGCATCAATGTCCGCTCCGGCGCAGAAGAATCGCCCCTCGCCGGTCAGCACCAACGCACGAACCTCAGGGTCCTGCAGCGCCTCGTCCACGGCCGCAGCAATGCGGGGAATGGAGGATTTGGACAGGGAGGCCGTTGCGCTTTCACCGGTCAACCGAAGCAGGCGAAGGCCGGGTCGAGGCGTGCTGCGCTCCACGGTCATTGCGTCACCTCACAACCGGACGTTCACGTTCTTCACGCGGGTGTAAAAGCGCAAGGCGTCCAGGCTTTGCTCCACGCCAATTCCGGACATCTTCCAGCCAGTGAAGGCCGTTTGGGGGAAGGTGATGGGGTACTCGTTGATGCTGACCATGCCGCAATGAAGGTCCCTCGCCATCCTGTGGGCGAGGCCGAGTTGCTGGGTCCACACCCCATTGAGCAGCCCAAAGTCAGAGGCGTTGGCCAGCCGGAGGGCATCCGATTCCTCTGAAAATGAGGTGACGGCAAGGACGGGGCCGAACAATTCCTCCGTGAAGAGGAGGTTGTCCTCAGCCACGTTGGTCACGACGGTGGGTTGCATGAAGGCCCCGTTGGGATGCTCGTCGCGCATGGCCTCGCCCCCGTAGACGACGTGGCCGCCTCCATCGAGGCCCGAAGCGAGTTTCGCGAGCACCTCCTCGCGGTGCGAGCGGTGGACCAGCGAGCCCATGCGGACGCCGTCGCTCAATCCCGGACCGATGGGCCAACGGCTGATTTCGGTCACGACGGCATCGACCAACGCGTCGTGCACCTCCTCGTGCACAATCAGACGTGACCCAGCCCAGCACATTTGGCCCGCGTTCATGAAGATGCCAAAGCACACGGCTTTGGCGGCCGAGCGCAGGTCGGCATCAGGGAACACGAGATGTGCGCCTTTTCCGCCGAGTTCGAGGGTCACGGGCGTCAGGCGTTCGCTCGCTTTCGCCATGACCGCCTTGCCGGTTGGCACACCGCCGGTCAGGACCACCCCGTCCACGCCGTGGTGGCCTGCCAGTGCGTCACCGATGAGGCCGCCAGACCCTGTGATGACCTGCAGCACGCCAGCAGGAAGGCCGGTCTCCGCCTCGTCGATCGCCTTGGCCCACGCCAAGAGGGACAAGGGGGTCCACGAGGCTGGCTTCGCAATCACCGTACAGCCTGCAGCCAGTGCAGGCGCGATGGATCGCAGCGCCAACTGGAGCGGGAAATTCCAAGGCACGATGTGCGCCGTGACCCCCAAGGGTTGGCGAAGGCTGTAGTTGAGACGGTCACCTGGAACGGGAATGGTCGCGCCTTCGATTTTGTCCGCTGCGCCGGCGAAGTATTCGAGCGTCCAGGCGCCATAGCGGATTTCCGACAGCGCCTCACGGAAGGTCTTGCCGTTGTTGCGGCTCTCAATCGTGGCGAGCCGCTTCGCTTCTGCATAGGTCACCGAGGCCATGCGCTGCAAAATGCGGCCCCGCTCGGCCGGGTCCATGGCGGACCACGACGGGTCGTTCAATGCGGCACGGCTTGCGTCCACGGCCGCGTTCACATCGACCAGCGTGGCCTTGGGCACGCTGGCGATGACCTCCCCGTTCGACGGGTCCAGCACGTCACCTGTCACGCCGTCCGAGGCACCCACCCATTCGCCCCCGATCCACATCGACTCCGCTTCCATGCTCGTGCGACGGGGTGTGCATCATCAAGATGACTTCCAACACCATTGCTCATGCGACGGCTGAACGTTGATGAACTCGGAGTCCATCTTCAGACCATGAAGCGCGTTTTTGTTGGAATCATGATTCTTGTCCTCCTCCTCCCTGCAACATCCGCTCAAACCCCGACGGCAGCGGTCTCCATCAGTTGCGACGAAATCCTCGAAAACGTTCCAATTGGAAACGTCACAATTCTGTGCACAGTTACCAATCCAACGGCGTACATCGAAAAAGTCAGCATCTCTGTCGCCGGAGGAATCCTGTCCGTGAGCCACCCGGGCGCTGTTCTCGTTGAATCAGGCCAAGACGTCGAGTTCCACGTGAACGGCACGTTGGGGTCGAGTGACTCGTTTCATCAGTTGACTGAGGTTGAACTTGAAATCTCAGCCACTGTTACAGAAATGAATGGCGTCCCTCCAATCAACGTAGCAACCTCAGAAAGCGTCGTCGACCTCAACAACTCGGCATCGTTGGTTCAATGCACGTCATTTTCAGGATCGTGGGGGACAACCGTTTCTCTCCTGTTCGCATACACCAACGCCTCTGGAGTGCAAAAATCCTCTCAACAAGTCGTGATTGGGTTGAACGATGATGCTGCACCGCTTCACGTCGAAAATTTCCTCCTCCATGCCGTGAATGGTTGCTATGACGATTCAACTTTCCACCGCGTGATTGATGACTTCATGATTCAGGGCGGTGACTTCCAGAACAGCGACGGAACGGGGGGTTACGCCGCCGAGTGGTTTGGGTATTGCGACGGCATACAGCAAGCCGACTCCTCAGCATGCAGTCCAACGTCATACACGCTCCCGGATGAATCATCAAACGGTTTGTTGCACGAACCTTGCACGATTTCGATGGCCAAAACCTCCAATCCAAACACGGGTGGGAGCCAGTTCTTCATCGTGCCAGAGGACAGTACTCCCTCGTGGTTGGATGGAGTTCATACCGTCTTTGGGTCCATTTACGCCGGCTGCGATGTCATCACCGAGATCAGTGCATCCAACACAGACAGCAGCGACCGACCCGTGACTCCCGTTGTCCTTGAGGCCATCATTCCAGATTGCGACGGAGATGGTACTCCGGACTGGAGGGACGACGCCTACCCGACGGTTCGCCTCCCCTGGATGTTCTGCTCACATCTGGTACAGGACGACGATGGCGATGGATTCGAGAACGATGTTGATGCCTTCCCTTACGACCCCACGGAGTGGAACGACACCGACATGGACGGCGTAGGCGATAACTCCGATGGTTTTCCCGAGGACCCATCGGAGTGGACCGATTCCGACATGGACGGTGTCGGAGATAATTCTGATGCCTTCCCGAATGACGCAAATGAAACCACTGACTCTGACGGGGATGGAGTCGGCGACAACGCCGATGCATTCCCAGACGATGCTAACGAGACCGAAGACACCGACGGAGATGGTGTCGGCGACGAATCCGATTACGCGCCGAAAGACCCCGATGTGACGTCAAAGGACGACCTGATTGGGGAAGCGACACCGGGGTTCAGCATGCTTGCAGCGCTGTTGGCGTGCAGCCTCGCCATCGTTCTTCCACGAAGGCGGAATGATTGAGTCCGAATCATCTTGAACGGTCGCGTGTGGTGGCACCCACATGGTCGAGCGCATCGGCATCGCCGACGCCACCCTTGCCGCTACCTCAGGCCACGTGCCGACCTTGCTGGTGCTGGCCGGCACCTCTGGTGTCGGAAAATCGAGCACGGCCCGGAGGTTGGTGCACGAGCGAGACGTGACCCGTTCCATCTCGACCGATGCCATTCGAGAAATCCTCAGGACCACAGACCGAGAACGCACCCTCCCCGCCCTGCATCGCTCGTCGTTCAGCCTTGGCGGGACGGGAGATCCCGTCCTCGATTGGGTTGAGACCTGCGACGTGCTTGAGCACGGAGTGAAGGCAACGATGGACCGCGCTCGGCGCGAAGGCGTCGATCTCCTCATCGAAGGCGTCCACCTCATCCCAAGCAACCGGCTTGTACAACGTTGGAGGGAGGAAGGAGGCGTGGCCGTCGGCGTCGTGCTTCGGGTGGACGATGAAACGCGCCATCGCGCCATGCTCCGTGAACGCGAGCAGGCCTCATGGCGCCGGGCCGACCGATACATTGCGTCCATGGATCGAATCCGGGCCATTCAAGACGGCTTGGTTGACCGTGCAAAGGTCGCCGGGTGGCCGGTGATCGACGTCGATCGCGTCAACGAGGTGGAACGTATCATCCACCACATCGACCTCGCTTGGAACGAGATGCGCCGCCTTTAAGCAAAATTCAGATTGAACGTGACCGGAACTTCGATGCGAACGTCGGTATCGGACACGCCGAGGCTGGCCTCGACATGAACCACATCGGTGGACGATGCGTCCAGCGTCACGACGGTGTTCATCAGTTTCACTTCCACGCCGCGCACTTCGCCATGGTGGAGCAGGTCACGGGTGACGCTTTCCAGGGCGAGCGTGACCGCGTCTTCGGCGTCGAGGCCCCCCTCCTCCATCCACATCGCTGCACGGGCGTGCACCAGGGAAGGGAGTGCCTCGGTGACCTGTGCTGTTGTGACCAAAGCGCCGTCGGAAGCAGGCTCGTGAGGCATGGACATGCCGGCGACTTTGATGGAAAAGATAGCCATCGACATCAACGACAGCAGCAGCACCATCCCTGTGGCGAGGAGCATCTGCGCTCGCTCGTCCCGTTGTGCCTCGATGAGTCGCATCAGGACACACCTCCACGGCGCCACACGTCGAGGGAGAGGCTCCACAGGGTGCCGTCCGTCACGAGCAGGTGATGAACGGTCACGGTGTCACTGAGCGGCAACCCTGTGGCCCCGTGCGGACCAGCAGGGGAACGGTCGGCCGCAATCCAGCAGTTGGCCTCGAACCCAACAGCGAGCAGGTTCTGCAGCAGAAGGCAAGCTTCGTCGAGTTCTGACGCGGCCAAATGGTCGTGCAGGGCGCTGTCACCCTCGCCTGCAGACTCGGTGGCGAGGGCGGCGATGATGGCGTCTTCACCTGCCGCTTCAAGGCCAGCATCAAGGGCGACCGAGGGAGCGTCCGGCACCTCGATGCGGATGAGGAAGGTCGCGGACATGAAGAACAACCAGAACAGGGTCAACATCTCGAGGATGTGGACCTGACCCTCTTCGTCGGTACGCATGGATCACACCGTCGACAATCGGGTCGGGGCGTACGGCTCGGAGGATTGGTTGAGCCCGTCGAGCACCTGCACGCCGATGAGGTCGGGTGAGAAGGCGATGAAATTGAAGACGAGGATGGCGAGCACGATCATCATCCCTGAATGCTTGAATCCGCTTGTGATGCGTCCCGTGGCCATCAGGCCAGCCATGGCCCCGTTCCCCATCGCCTGCATCGTCACGCCGTAGTAGAAAATCGTAAGGAAGAACAAGGGGTCGATGGCCCGAATTTGCATGTTGCCGATGTTTTGTCCACCGCTGTCACCTCCCTCACCACCGCCAGAATTGGAGTCCGCAATGGCGGGAATGAACACCTTGGCCAGCACAACGATCACACCGAGGAACACGCCGTAGGACGTCCAAATGACGGCGATGTAGGAGCCGATGGCGCGTTGACGCTCTCCCTCGAGGAATTTGATCTCGCGGCTGTCGTTGGCGGCCGTGATGAGGATGTCCGAAATCTTCCCTCCTGCACGGTCGGCTTCAGAAATCAGCGAAATGGCACGTTTCACCAGCGGAGTGCCGACGCGTTCGGCAAAGAGGTGAATCACATCGCCGAATTTAACGCCCCACGAGAGTTGGCTCGACATTTTCCGAACTTCATTGTTCAACGCCCCGTATTCGGACGTGGCCAGCGTTTGGACCGCGACGGTCATGGAGAGTCCACCTTTCCAGTATTCAGCGAGGTCGCGCAGGAAGTCAGGGAATTTCTCCTCCTTCTCGTTCCGAGCAAGGGCAACGCGCTCGGCGTAGTACGAGGCAGGGAAAATGAAGAGGAAAAAGGTCAGACCGAAGAAGTTCAGGAAAATCATTGGTCGAAGTTGTGAGTTTCCCAGCGTGGGGCCAAGCCAGAGCGACTTGTTGTTCATGTTGTCCGGGATGCCGTCGTAGTACTCGACGGTGAAGGTGAACGTCATCCGGTCGATGTACTGGTCACGGTCGTCGGTCCACACACCGAATTCGTAGCGTTGTCCCGGTTCAAGGTCTGCGACGGTGAGGCCACACTCATCGTCCAACCCAGCGATGCCACGTGACGAAGCGCCGGGAACGTTGTTCTTCCACTTATCGCGGATGGCGATGGTGTATGGGGTTGGTTCCTTCGCATCGATCGTGCAGGTGATGGTGACCGGCTGCATCACGACCACGCCGGCTGGAAGCGTCTCTCGGTTCACTCAAGGCATGTCGAACGTGGCAGCAGCCCGGTCGAAGGGCTCCCAACCATCGCTCTCTTCCCACACGACGACCTGCGCCTCGTCCTGAAGGATGCTGCAACTTTGGTTTGCTGCGTAGGATGGGGTCATCGGGCCGTTGAATTCCGGATTTCCCGTCATGGTCGAGCAAGCAAGGTTGGTGAACATCGGTTCGCCGTTCGGGGTCGGCAAGAAGCCAGAGTTCGTGACCCAAAACAATCCCGAGGCAGTGCCGAGGAGGATGGAAACGGCAAGAATGAGGTAGAAATTCCTCGTTGTCGGGTCGTCCTTAGGGAGGTCAAGGTCGACCACAATCTTCTGCTTCTTGCGTGCGATGCCTTCACCCCCTGCTCACATTTCCTGCTCCTTGCTGCTCGACCACACCAAGAAGGCGTAGGCCACGTGAATGAGGGGGATGAAACCGAGCACGATGCCGTAGAGCATGCCTTCGGACATTTGAGCGCCAGAGCCGGACACCCAGAACATGATGACGAGCATCACGATGAGAAAGAGCGGCATCGCTACGGCGACGACGATGTAGGATTCCGCAAGAAGCGCGATGCTCTCAAGGAAGGATTGCAGGCGCGTTCGGTTTTCACGCATGTAATGCTCAGCACGGTTCAGGAAGTACAACTTGAGTTGCCCACCAGCGGTCAGTGTCCCGGTCATTCCTTGGAAAAATTCCGTCAACCAAGGCGATGCTGCTCGGTCGACGGCCATCTTGATGGCGGTGATGAGGTCGTAGCCCATCAGCGTGATGTCCCGGTAGATCATCGCGGCGTCGTCGGCCACGTCGCCATAGATCTCCTTGTTCATGGCGAGGGAGCGGAAGATCTTCGCAGGCGTCGCGTTCGCGGCGCTCATCGCAGCGGTGTAGGACGCTGCATAAGGGAGGTACTTCTCGATCATGTCGCCGCGGGCCTTCGCGGCGGAGGCGGCACTGCCGCTCGCCATCTTCCACGTTGCAAAGGGCCCAATGAAGCCGAAGACGCCGACGAGGGCGACCTTGCCCAAGACGGGGAAAGTTCGGGTGCGGTAGTAGGGGCACCCGTCGTACGGCAACGTGGGGTCGAGGAGGTCCTTGTTCCAATAGGTCCATTCGAAGCAGATGTCGTCGATGGCGGGGTCCATCAAGCCCTCGTACAGGGCGATGGCACCGATCTCTGGCATGTAGGCCGCGAGGAGCACCAAGGCACAGATGGCCGTCACCGCGAGGGTGATCAGGATGTTCTGAGCGATGTAGACCTCAGGCATCACGTTGAGTTTCCCCTTGATGATGTTGTCCGACAGTTCCTTGTTCGCCCTGGCACGGGTCTTGAGCATCCGCCCAAGAATACGGTTGCAGAATTGCTGCCAGAGGGTGAGCTCCATTGTTCAGCCCCCTCAACGCAGCCCGTCCACGCGGGCGAGAACCTCTTGGGGACGCACGTAATATTCGGTGATGATTTGCGACACCTGGTCGGCCTTTCGGATGTCGTTGAGCACCATCCACTCGAGCACGCGCTTCCTCGTGCGGAGTTCGCGACGCATCTCCTCTTGACTGTAGTTGATCTTCACCATGATCTTCTCCAGAACGTAGGACTTCCCACTGAAGATGAAGTCGTCCGTCGTCACGTCCCACCGGAAGACTTCGTTCGTGATGACCTCGAGCGAGTTGGGGTCAATGCCAACGATCTCAACGATCTGCTTGGTCCGACGGACACGCTTGCCGTTGATACGCGTTTGGATCTGAATCGAACACGCTTCGAGCGCAGGCAGCAGCACCCGGGGGATGTCAATGGGCTTGTTTTCAAGCCGGTGCACAAGCGACGGTACGGAGTCGGCGTGCACCGTTGAATACGCGCAGTGGCCGGTGGCCATCGCCTGAAACAGCACGTACGCCTCAGCACCACGGATTTCACCGACAATGATGTATTCAGGCCGCTCACGAAGTGCGGCCTTGAGCAGTTCGAATTCCCCGATCACACCCTCTGTGGATTCGCCACCGAACCCTTGCCGGGTCAGGCCAGGCAGCCAGTTCGGCTGCGGGATGTTCACCTCACGGGTGGATTCGATGGAGACGATTTTCATCTGCCATGGGATGAAGGTGCACATCGCGTTCAGGGTTGTTGTCTTCCCGGATGCTGTGCCGCCGACGAACAGCATGGGTACTTCGTTTTGGAACGCGATCCACAGGTAGGCGACCATCAAGGACGACATGGTCCGGAAGGCCACAATGTCCGCCGGGGAGAAGGGGTCGTCCTTGAAGCGCCGAATGCAGAACGACGAGCCGCGAGTTGAGACCTCACGGCCCAGCTTCATGACGATGCGCGAGCCGTCCATCAGCGTCGCGTCGAGGAGCGGGTCGGCCACGGAAATGTGCTTGCCACAACGTTGCGCGAGTTTGATGACGTAGGATTCCAATTCTTCGTCCTGATTCCACACGCATGTCGTTTCAACAGACTCGAATTTTCGGTGGTAGGCAAAAATCGGAACGCTGGTCCCGTCGAGTGAAATGTCTTCCACGTTCACGTCGTTCATCAGCACGTCCATCTTGCCGTATCCGATCAGATCGCGCCGGATGTAGTAGAAAATCTTGGACTTGGACTTCTTGCTGATTTTCATCCCGTACGACTTGATCACCTTGTCCATCGCTGCGCGAAGGTAGGCTTCGGGTTGCGTGTCGATTTCCTCGATGTTCGATTGCAAGGACCGAATGAAGATGTCCATGATTTCGTCCAACTGCTCCTGTTCCTTCTTGGTCATCGGCGGTTCGATGATCTGGTAAATGATGTTCAGTGTGCGTTTGTCACGAACAATCCTCGCGAAGGCGTGGGGAGGCAGGACGGGGTACTTGTCCAACTCGTCGTACATGGCGCGTTGCTTTGCGCGACCTCGTTGGCCGCCGCCCTCCGTCTTTCGCGCCATGGTTAAGACCACCCAAGCAAGGTTGCCACAGCCGCGCCCCGACTATAACCTTTGGTCGCTTGATGGTCGAGACGCACCCCGAACAGGAGCGCCGTTCAGCCCTCAGGAAGCAACCGGCGCAGGAGATGCTCTGCATCGGCATGAAACGCCGACAACGGGTCCCGGTTGACGAGCGTGAATTCCGCTTCCGTCATCAACACCTCCACGCCCCAGCCGCGCTCTCGTATGTCCCGCTGTTCAAAATGCTCGTGGCTTCCGTCTTCCGCTCGGCCGCGAGATTGCGTTCGGGCAAACCTGACCTCCGGGTCAGCCTCAATCGCCACCACTTGGAAGGCCTCAGCCCAACGCTCCCTGAACACCCGTCGTTCCGCCGTCCCGCGCATGCCATCGATCACAAGCAACGGGGCAGGTTCGCTTGCGTCGATGGCGTCGGCCAATCGGACGGCGAGGACCTCATCGCCGTGC
>JAURMD010000173.1 GCA_030830875.1 Thermoplasmatota archaeon
GGTCGAGGGCAGGGCCGACCGGCGACGTGAGCATGTCGATGACGGAAGGGTTCGAGGCATCGTCCAGCACCCAGATGGTACCGGTGGCGTCGGCCAACCAGAGCCGTCCGTCGTCAGGGTGGGTCGCCGAGGACGTGACAACCAGTGGAGCAGGTCCGAGGGCCGTGATGGGGTCCACAGGAGCAAGGGCTTCGATGATGAGGTCGGTCACTTCGGCGCCTTCGGGAAGCGTCCAGCCCGTCGAAAGGCCGTTCGTGCTTGTCCTGCCCGTGAAGGGATCCCCTCCGTCAAAATTGGCGGTGGTTCCGAGCCAGCCTTTGTCGCTCAAGTCGATGAGGGCGTTCCCAATCGACCCTCCACTGATGAACATCGGACTGTCGATGGTCAGGCCATCGGCGCCGGAGACCCGCAGTTGAAAGGAGACGTTGTCCAACGTGGCCCCCGGAGCAAAGGACAGGTTCCATGCTGCTGTTGCGGGAAGTCCGTTTCCTGGACTGGTGGCATCGAGGCGAATCCAACCCGTGTCGTTGCTGCCTTCCATGGGCCAGACCGTCCCGACCGGGTCATCGTGAGCGGCCACCGTTGGAAGGGCGACGGGCGCGAGCAGGCTGCTCAACAAGAGCAGGACGAGTGCGAAGGGTCGACCGGTTGGGTCAGAACGCGGGGATGGGCTTGAGCGCATCAGCCGTTTGGCATTCCCTTTCCTTTTGAAGGTGGGTTATGGATGCGCTACTCCAGCATCCTGAGGTGCCCTGAGCCGTCCACTTCAATCAGACGAACCGTTGAGGTCCTGCCACGGATGGCGAACGGCGACCCTGTGACGGTGACCATCGTTTCTCCACCGCTGAGATGCCCCGCCAGAAACAACGACTCAACCGCGGCAGCAACGGTCTCCCTCGAACGGGAACGTTCCTCGACAAGGCATCCGAGGACGCCGGGAAGGAGGGTTGTTCTCCGAAGTGCGCGCGGTCTGTCGGTCATCGCTACAATGGGCATCGGCGGGCGATGTGCGGCCATCAACCGTACCGCGTTGCCATGCTGGGTGGCCACGAGCAAGAGGTTGGCGTGCACCTCCGCGGCAAGACCAGCGGCGGCCCCAGTGATGGCGCGGGTGCTTTTGAAAAGCGCAAGCGCAGGTGGTGAAGGAAGGTGGTTCACAGCAACCGCGGCGCGTTCAGCGATGCGAACCATGGTCTCCACCGCTTTGACGGGATGCTTTCCTGAAGCCGTTTCTCCAGAGAGCATGACGGCGCTGGTGAATTGCCGAATGGCCGTAGCAACGTCGCTCACTTCGGCCCGTGTCGGGCGAGGGTGGTCCACCATGGACTCCAGCATTTGCGTCGCGACGATGACAGGCCGACCATGCTGCAAGCAGCGGTCAACGATTCGCTCTTGAGCAGCGGGAACTTCTTCGAGTGGAATTTCGACGCCGAGGTCGCCGCGTGCGACCATCACAACGTCCGCAGCTTCCACGATGGCGTCGAGATGATCGAGGGCCGCAGGATGTTCGATTTTCGCCACCACCCACGTGTGGAGACCGGCTTCGGCGATGATTCGACGGGCTGGCTCAAGGTCGGAAGCGCTGCGGACGTAGGAGACGGCGACGAAATCCACCCCATGGTCAAGCGCGTGGCGAAGGCACCGTTCGTCTTCTGGTCCTACGGCTGGTAAGGACACCAGGGTACGGGGGACGTTGATGCCTTTGCGTTCCGAGATTCGCCCTCCATCCACCACGACGGTGTGAACGGCTTGGCCTTCGATATGGGTCACTTCGAGGCGAACCAAACCGTCCGCGAGGAGTACGGGATCGCCAACGCGGAGTTCGCTGGCGAGGGAGGCGTAGGGGACAGGGAGGTGGCGTGCATCCGCCGTTGCCGTCGCTTCCTGACCGCAGAGCAAGGTGACGTGTTGTTCGCGCTGCAGGTCAAGTGAACCATCGAACGCGCCGAGGCGCAGTTTTGGTCCGGGCAAGTCGGCAAGGATGCCCAGTGGCCGACCGGAGTTCGCTTCAACGGCACGGAGCCGCTCGATGGTGGTTGCCTTCGCCTGCATGTCCCCGTGCGAATAGTTCAGACGAGCAACGTCCATGCCGGCTTCAACCATCGCGGCGAGGGTGGCCGTTTCGTCGCTTGAGGGGCCGATGGTCGCAACAACTCTGGCCCTGTGCATGCCGGTGTTTCGTGTGTCTCGGTTCATCAACGGTGCTCCGTAGGAGTCGCCCGGTGTGGCCGTCCACACCGCACAAGGCTCAAACCGCCTCGCGTCGCCGGACGGCACGGGAGCCATGGTCGACCAGACGCGTGAGGACCGCCTCAAGGCGGAGGCGCTTGCCTACCATGAAGCCGAACCTCGTGGCAAGGTCAAGGTGGTCCCGACGAAGCCACACGGGACGTCCCACGAATTGTCCTTAGCGTATTCCCCCGGCGTGGCCTACCCCTGCCTTGAGATTGAAGCACGACCAGAGGATGCCTACAAGTACACCTCGAAAGGCAACCTCGTGGCCGTGATTTCCAACGGTACAGCCGTGCTTGGTCTGGGCGACATTGGAGCCCTCGCAAGCAAACCCGTGATGGAAGGAAAGGGCCTGCTCCTGAAGACCTTCGCCGACATCGACGTGTTCGACATCGAAGTCGATGAAACGGATCCCGAACGGTTCATTCAGACCGTCGTCTCCATTTCCAAGACCTTCGGCGGCATCAACCTCGAGGACATCAAGGCCCCAGAGTGCTTTGAAATTGAGCGACGGATTGCTGAGGCCACGGACATTCCAGTGATGCACGACGACCAGCACGGGACCGCCATCATTTCTGCAGCCGCCCTGATCAACGCCTGCGAACTTCAAGGGAAGGCCCTCGACGCGGTCAAGGTCGTCGTGATTGGCGCCGGTGCGAGTGCCATCGCCTGCGCGAACCACTACGTCGCATGTGGGGTTCAACGGGAACACATCACCTTGTGCGACAGCCAAGGCATCGTGACGAAGGAGCGTCTTGCAGCAGGCGAGGTCAACGCGTACAAAGCGCCTTTTGCGCAGGACCGACCTGCTGGGGACCTCGCGGACGCCCTGAAGGATGCTGACGTGATGCTCGGGTTGTCCCGAGGTGGATTGGTGACGCCCGACATGGTCGCGTCGATGGCCCCTCGCCCCATCGTGTTCGCCCTTGCGAACCCGACGCCAGAAATTTCTCCTGATGCGGTACGGGCCGTGCGTGACGACGCGATCGTGGCGACCGGCAGGTCGGACTTCCCCAACCAAGTCAACAACGTGCTTGGCTTCCCATACATCTTCCGAGGCGCTCTCGATGTACGTGCTCGAGACATCACTCAAGGCATGAAAATGGCCGCCACGCGAGCCTTGGCCGCGCTGGCCAGGGAGCCTGTTCCAGATTACATCTCAGACGCATACGACGGTCAAGAGATGCAGTACGGGCCTGAGTACATCATTCCCAAACCCTTCGATCGGCGGGTCCTCATCTGGGAGGCGAGCGCCGTTGCCGCCGCAGCCGTTGAGGAAGGTGTCGCTGGCCTTTCGGCCGCAGAATTCGACCTTGAGGCCTACCGAGAGCAATTGGAGGGCCGCCTCGGACGAACCTATTCGCTGATGCGTTCCGTCATCAACCAGGTTCGGGGGCGAGGAAAGCGAATCGTCTTCCCAGAAGGGGATCAAGAGCGTGTGATACGTGCTGCAGCCCAGTTGGTGGAGCAGAACATCTGCCGTCCAATTCTGCTCGGTTTGCCGGAACGCATTGACGGCATCGTGGAGGACCTCGGTTTGGACTTTGAGTACACCGTCATCAATCCACGTGAGGATCCACGCAGGAAATCCACCTATGCGGTTGACCTTGCAAAGCGACGTGCTCGTAAGGGGATGACCCTCGCCGATGCCGAACGTTTGCTCAAGAGCCGTCCGTATTTTGGCTCCCAGATGCTGGCTTCGGGTGATGCTGACGGAATGGTAGGTGGCGTCGGACGCACCTATTCCGACGTCCTTCGACCGGTCATTCAGACCATCGGCACCCACCCGGATGCGCACTGCATTGTGGGTTGCTATGTCGTCTCCGTCGCTGGACGACTCATCGTCTTGGCCGACGCGACGGTCAACATCTATCCTGACCAGCGCACGTTGGCTGAAATCGCAGTGCAGGCCTCACGCGTGGCGCGGCGTCTTGGCCTGCTGCCACGCGTAGCGATGCTGTCGTTCTCCAATTTCGGCACCAACAGGGAACAACGGAGCCATCGGATTGAGGACGCAGTGGCCACCGCACGTGAACTTGACCCGACCCTCCTCATCGACGGTCCGATGCAGGCCGACACGGCGCTTGATACGGACGTTCAGGCAGAGTATCCTTTCCTCGCGTTCGATGGACCTGCCAATGTTCTGGTGTGTCCAAACCTTGCCTCAGCCAACATCGCGTACAAGTTGCTGGAACAGCTCGCGGATGCAGAGATGATCGGACCGGTCCTCGAAGGCACCACGTTCCCCGTACAGATTGCAGCTCGTTCCGACGACGTGAGAGACATTGTGAACATGGCAACGCTGTGCGTGGCCGATGCGTGCCGCGGCGATTCTTATTGGGAGTCCTTCCGCTCGACCGATGGATCGTGAATCACGCCGTCTTCCCATGGGACGCTTGGTCGTCTCGGCCTCCATACCGCTCCGCTGAGAAAACCGACGACAAGTCCGCCAAACAGCAGGTTCGCCCATCCTTCAAGGGCGTACGAACCGAATCCTCGCACGACCGGTATCAGAAAGGAAGGGAGGACGCCGATGAGCAGCGTGCTGAAGAGTTCGCTTCGCACGTTGGCCAAGCGATCCGCCTCAGCAGGAACAGTGCGCGAGGGTGCATTCCGTTGTGGTGTGACTACCAAGCGAAGCACCGTCCCGGGCAGGCGTCGGTCCATGGGAACCGAAGAGGTAGCGACCACCTTGGCCTTCGTAGGGTGCACTTCAATGCAGGACAGGTGGTCTTGAAGTGGGCCAATGTGGGCGTGGGGTCGGGGCCTTCCGTCCATCGGCGCATGGCGGTGGTCGCTAAAGGGGGCATCAGCAAGCACTTCGAGAACCCCTGAAGGAGCCGTGATCAGCCCAAGATTGTGAGCATGGGTCCATTCTGCGAGGGACGGGGGTCGAACGTCAACACCGTCTCCGCCATGGGCGGCGATGACTGAGCACAGTTGACGGAGCAGCACGCCGTCGATGCCGGTATAGTCGCCATCTTGCCCGTTCGCCTCACGACCCAACGCCGCGTTCACCTCGGCGTGGGTCAATCGGTGCTCCATGATGTGGAAGGCAGGGAGGCGTGCCTCAAACCGAGGGCGCTGACCGGCGTGGATCCATCCACCCTGATCGGTCCCGACCCACGTGGACCCTGCTTCAACGTGAACGAACGTGAGGGGCCCAAGCCGCATCTCCATCACGCTCGTTCGAGCCGCTTCCCCATCGACGTGAACCACGCCATGCCCTCAGTGTGGTCGCGGAGCTGCTGAAACTGGGGATAATCTGCCGTCGAACGCATGTACCCATACGCAGCCAAGTCGACGAGGTTTGGCGTCTCGCCCCCAAAGTAGGGCGCGCCGTCGAAGGCGCCGGTGAACTCGGTGAGCAGGTCGTGCCACAGCGCCTTCGGTGTGCGTCCATCACGCTTCACACGCCGACGTGCGATGAAACCCCACATCACGGGGAAGCCGGCCCATGCGTACAACCTGCGTGAAAAGAAGCCAAACCGTTCCATCCTCGAAACGCGTACCGTGGTTTTCAGCGCGGCTCCGAGGCTGCCGTACAAGAGCGGCACCGTGGCCTTCGAGAGGTGCGAGTCCACCCATTCCAACCACTCTTGTTGCCGCTGGTCGCTTGGGTCGTGAAGGCGTCCTTCGTTCCTCGTGCGGTCGAGATGGAGCATGATCGGGGTCGAGTCGACCACCACGCTGCCGTCCTCCTCGGTCCACACCGGCACCTTTCCCCAATCCCCTGCAAAGGCGAGGTCCTTCTTCGTGCGCAGGGGGTTGATCTGCACCATCTCAACATCGAGACCAAGGTGATCAACCATGGTGCGGACTTTCCAACAGAAGGGGCACGTCTGGAGCAGGTGCAGCCGGGCTGCCATGGTAGAGGGGGCTGCACGCTCCGTTTCAAGCCTGTTCTTCATCCGCCTCAGGAGTCCATCCCGGTTGCCAAAAGGCAAGATGGTCCAACCACATCAGCCACGCTTCGTCGTTTTGGTTGAGAAGGCGGTAGGCCCTCCGCTCAAGCCCGAGGTGTCCGGCATCGTCCAGCACACCGAGGAGGTGGGCCTCGCGCCATTCAACCTGCAACTCTCGAACGCGTTGGCGACCCGCTTCGGGCCGGTCATGGCAGGCCTCGCATGCCTCTCGAAGGTCGCTCAGCCACCGTCGAGTGTCACGGCGCAGTGGCGCGTTCTCATCACGGTGTGGTCCTCCTCTCCTCGCAAAAGGCCACCATCCCATGGCGGGGGCTCTTCTCGGTCCCACTTGAGGTTGGCCCGGCGAAGCAGCCTTGTGGCTCCACTTCATCGACGGTGCATGGGCCGTGTCGTGGTGCACCTGCATGGGCGTCCAAAGGAGCGCTCCATGGCCGCTGCCATCGAAGTCTACACGTCACGCCTTTCGTCCAGGGGGGTACGGGTTGAAACCCATCCAGCACGAATGACCGTTGAGTCCTACCTTGCCGCCGTCCCCTCTACGGCTCGAATGGTCCTTCTCGACGAGCGTGGCGTCGTCCGTGACAGCCTCTCGTTTGCATCAGAAGTCAACGCGTGGCAGCTTGCCAGCGAGGACGTTCACTTGATGGTCGGTCCGGGTGATGGGTGGCAAGGACACGCGTCGGACGCTGAACGGATGTCCCTGTCGTCGCTGACCATGCCGCACGAACTCGCTGCCGTCGTCCTTCTTGAGCAGGTGTAC
>JAURMD010000174.1 GCA_030830875.1 Thermoplasmatota archaeon
GGCCTGCTTGACCTTGCCCGCCAAGGCACGGAAGGCAGGTCCTGCCACGGCCCCCTCGACGGTCCATCCGTCGACCTCAATGCTGCGGGGAGTGTCGTAGGAACGCCACGCCCGCAGGCGCTGACCGGTGGCCAGTTCGTGGGCTTCGAGGTCGTAGCATCCACGGTGGGCGATGCCAACGCATTCCACCCACCCGTAGGAGCCGTGGAGTTCGAGGTCCCAGCAGTCCATGGCGTAATGGGCCATCTCATCTCGGGCATGCTGTCGGAACCTGAGGCGTTCAGCGTCAACCCCAAGCGCGAGCATGAGGTCGTAGGTGCGGGCCATGAACCACGCCACCGTCGGATGGAGGATGGTCCCGGCCTCAAGCGCGGCAGGAATGGTGGAAGGGCCGGCGGGAGCATCGGCCGGAACAAGGTGAATCAACACGTCAGACCATGGGCTGAGGTCGTGGTCAGGGGTGGCCTCTGGGTCAATGAAATACTCAAGTTCGGCCATGTTGAACTCACGCAGACGGATCATCCCTTGCCGAGGTGAAATCTCGTTTCGGTAGCCCCGCCCGAGTTGCATGGCCCCGAAGGGGAGGCGTTCACGGAAGTGGCGGTACAGGGCAGGATATGTGGTGAACATGCCCTGAGCGGTTTCTGGGCGCAGGAAGGCCGCACGGCCAGATGAGCCTGCGCCAATGACCGTATCGAACATCAGGTTCTCGGCCTTCACGTCGCTCCACGCCACCTCACCGCAGGCGGGGCACGGCGGGGCCACGTCATCGAGCAGCGCCTGCAGGTCTGCCATGCTCAGTGCGTCGGGGTTGGGATGGTGTTCTTCGAGCATGGTGTCGGCCCTGCTGGCTTCGTCGCATGCCGTACAGACCGTCATGAAGTCGCTGAATTCTGCCACGTGACCGCTCGCTTCAAGCACGGCAAACGGGGTCACCGTCGGGCAGGAAATTTCCACGACATCGCCCTGAGCGGTCCAATGGTCGCGCCACACCGATTCGACCTTGGCGCGAAGGCGCCCACCCACGGGTCCAAAATCGTAGAGTCCTTTGGCGCCTCCGTGGATCTCGAAGGCGGGCAGCACCACACCACGACGGCGGAGCATTCCGGTCAGGCGGTCAAGCCGCTCCGCGGCTGCTCCGTCATCGCCCATGAAGCGCCCTCGTTCTTGCGTCCTTCAATCCCTCGGCCTGTGGAGGTGTGCGAGGGGTGAAAAGCGGCGGCGCTGCCTCGACCCCATGGTTCAGGCCATGGTCGCCATCACCCCCGAGGGGTGCACCGGGTGCGACCTTTGCATCACCTTCTGTCCCTTTGAGGCCCTGCTTCCTTTGAGCGAACGGCCGGCCGACCACCGGCACGCAAAACGCCCCGTTGTCGTCGTTGAGGCGTCGTGTGTCGGGTGCCTGTCCTGCATTGGTTCGTGCCCTACGGAAGCCTTGCACGAGGTGCTCTCCCCTCCGGACAACGTCGCCTCGCCCTTGCTTCACCCGCCTCCTGCTCCTGCAACGGAGCCGGTGAAACGGTGGAGCCGCGACGGTACGCCATGGTCGTGAGCGACGATGTGTGTTGAGGGCAACCGCTGATTTAAATAGGAATGAATTCCGACGCCGCCGCATTGAGACGGTGAATCAAGAATGCCGGAAATTGCATATCTTGAGGAACCGTCCGAAACGGACGACTTGGCCGCACGGTTGTGCGAGCCGGTACGACGTTGGTTCCTTGACCGATTTCCAGATTTTACCGAACCGCAGAAATTGGCCATCCCAGCCATCATGGACAAGGAGCATCTTCTCCTCTGTTCTCCAACCGGGTCTGGAAAGACGCTCACTGCCTTCCTGACGGTCATCGACGACCTTGTTCGTCGCGCCTTGGACGGGACCTTAGGAGACCACATTCACTGCGTGTACATCTCACCCATCAAGGCCCTCGCCAACGACATCGAACGGAACCTCCTTGGACCGCTTGAAGAAATCAAAGCACGCTTCCTTCCTGACCGCGCTCAGGACATCCGTGTCGGTCTGCGCACTGGCGATACCTCTCAGTCTGAACGGCAAAAGATGCTGCGCAAGCCCCCCCACATCCTCATCACCACACCCGAGAGCATGGCCATCGCGATCGCCTCCAGCAAGTTCCAGCCCCTCGTCTCGAAGGTTCGTTGGATGATCATCGACGAGTTGCACAGCCTGGTGCCGACAAAGCGTGGCGTCCACCTCAGCCTAACCCTCTCCAACCTCGACACCCTGCTGAAGGAACCCGTGCAGCGCATCGGCATCTCGGCCACCATGGAGCCGCTCGAAACGGTGGCGGAATACCTCGTCGCCAGCGACGACCGAGAATCCCGTGGTGAAAACCAAAAGGTCTGCATCGCCCGTATCTCAGGTTCGCGTGAGCTTGACCTCGACATCCTGTTGTCTCATCCGAAGTTCGCGGATCAGTCGGTTGCAAAAATTTTGGAAACCAACGTGGAGGTCATCGCCGACCTCATCAGCGCCCACACGACGACGCTGGTCTTTGCAAACACGAGAAAGATGACCGAGACGCTCGTCCAGCGCCTTCGTCCCTTCCTCGGCGACCTCGTCGCCGGGCACCACGGCTCGATGGACAAGAAAATCCGACTCGACGTCGAGCGGAAACTGAAGAAAGGCCACTTACGGGCGGTCGTGACCTCGTCCTCGTTGGAAATGGGCATCGACATTGGGTCGGTTGACCTCGTGGTGCAGGTCGGCTCACCGGGGGACATTGCCACGGCCCTGCAACGCATTGGCCGTGCCGGTCACCACGTCGGTGGCATCCCGCGTGCTCGCTTCCTTCCAACCTCCGTGGACGACCTCATGGAATTGTCCGCGCTGCAAGCGGCGATTCAGCAGGGCGACATGGACCGCCTCTCCTTCCCACAAAATTGCCTCGACGTGCTGGCGCAGTTCCTGATTGGAATGGTCATCAACGACGAGATGGACATGGACGAGGCCTACGAAGTCGTCGTCAACGCGTGGAGTTACCGCAACCTCGACTACGACGATTACATCGAAGTCCTCGACCTCTTGGAAGACGAACGCCGAATCTGGATCGATTGGGAAGAGAACACCTTCGGAAAGCGTGGGTATTCGCGCATGATTTTTTACACGAACATCGGAACCATCGCCCCGGACAACTCCTACCTCGTGTTCAACGCGGAGGGTTCCATCCTCGGGAAACTCTCCTCGTCCTTCGTGGCCAGCCTGCGCACCGGCGACGTGATCCTCCTCGGTGGCAGCACCTACCGCGTCAACACCATCCAAGGGACCCGTGTGAACGTCAGCAACGTCACGGGGTACCGACCCACCGTTCCGTCGTGGTCCGGTGAGGCACGGTCCCGCTCTGCAGAACTGAGTTCGGCCCTGCTTGACCTGCTCGCCCACTGCGTCGTGGCGGTTCGACGTGAGATGGACCCACGACGCGTGCTGCGCGAAGCCTACGGGCTGAGCGACAACGTCGCAGAGGTCATCGCACGTCACCTTGAGGAGCACACCTTCTCGACCTTCCAGGTTCCAGATCCAAGTCGGATTTTGGTCGAGCAAATCGTCGGTGGGCCCAACCCCACCTACCTCATCACCACCTGCCGCGGACGCGCGTTCAACACCGCCTTAGGCTACTTCATGGCCGGTCTTGCAGAACGTTCCGGCATCGCAGTCATCGAGATGTCGTTCGACGAGAACGGACTGCTGCTGAAAACCACACAGGACGTTGACCCTGGGGCCATGTACGCCGCGTTCAGCAGCGGCGACCACCTTGAGGTCATCGAACAGTACATCGTGACCACGCAAATTTTTGCCAAGCGCTTCCGTGAGGTCGCCGGCCGAAGCCTGATCATCCCGAAGCGCGTTGGCTCAGAAGAGATCAGCCCCCAACAGTTCCAGCAGAAGGCCGAGGCCTTGCTGAACCGCCACCGCACGATGGACGGCTCGATCCTCATCCGTGAAGCGAAGAACGAAATTCTCCACGGCGACATCGACCTGGCCGGCCTCGAAGGCTTCCTGAACGACTGCAAGGAGGGGCGCGCACGCATCGTTCACACGCGCACTGCGTTGCCCTCACGCCTCGGCATGTCGCTCTACATGTCGGCCTTCGAAGACCTGATGTCGATGCGCACCCGTGCCTTCCTCGTCAAGGACATCGACCCGGCCATCCTTGAGCGGCTGCTCGGCCGCCGCTCCCTTGCCACGGAGATGACCGAGGCACAGTTGGCCGACTACTACGCGAACAAAATCCCGGTGCCGACCGACGCTGACGGATTGTTCCGCTTGATGGAACACGGTGGAGGGCTGGACCGTGGCTTCGACAACCCGTTGTACCGCGAAAAGTTGCGCGGCATCGACCTCGACGTCATCAAGGGCTGGGTCGGAAACCTGTGCCAAACCGGCCGCATCACCAAACTCGACGGAACCGGCATGGAGGAACTGGACGGCAAGTGGTTCAGCCCCTTCATGGCCGAAATCCACGGCACCCTCGGCTGCCTTGCGGCCAACGGGGGTCGCGATGCCGAAGATTTGCTCAACCTTCACACGGCCGGCCTGACCTACCGGGTCGCAACGGCCTTCGAGGGCACCACACCGACCGCATGGGAGGACAAGGCTCTGGGCGACCCGCAGGAAGCGCTGCGCGTCAAGCTCGTGGACATGCTCGGCTCCGAAGGACCACACACCGCCGAGGGGCTCGAGGAGCGGCTCCCCTTCCCCCGCTCGATGGTCGAACGCGCCATCCACCAGTTGGAGTCACGCAACGTCATCACCATCGGATTCTTCACCCAAACTGCCGATGCGGAGTTTATCCTCAAGGTGGACGAACACCACCTGACCGGAGGCGAGGGCGAGGTCGTCGAGTACCGTGCCATTCAGAACCTCATCCTCGACAAGTCGTTCAGGCTGTATCCTGACGTGGACTCCGCGTTCGAAGCCCATCTTCTCTTCCAGAAGCAGCAGGAATTGCTCTACCGCATCAAGGACTTCCGGTTCAACGACTGGAATGACCTGCAACTCGACCCTGACATCGTCAACGGTCGACTGCTGCAAAACAGGCAGGGCTACACCAGCCGCCGCAACTTGCCCATGTTGCTCGGGCTCAAGCCAGCCCCGTACATCGGTGCGATGGAGGCCGACCTCCTCGAGCGGATTCAACCGGACGACGACATCCAACGCACAGAGATCATCGCCCAATATCCCAAAGGCGAAGACCACAAGCAGTTGCAACGCGACGTGAAGAACGGGCTCTCCAACCTTGAACGTCAGTTGCTCGTCGCCAAGCAGTTCGAGGATGTCCCCGGCCGCCGGCGCCGCCTGTCCTACTACCACCGGGTGCACGAGGTCTACGAACCCATGACCTTCCAGGACGCGTTGTGCGATGTCATCACGCGGATTGGGCCCATCAAAGCCGGTACGCTTCGCTTCTACGTTACACGCTCCTACGAGGAACTGCTCACCGCGCTCAAGGAACTGGAAAAGGACGGGCGCATCAGCCGCGTCACGGCCCTCGTGCCCGACCCAGAGGATTTCTACTGTGCACCTGACGAGGTGGACACCTTCCACCGCGCCCGCCGTGAGGACCGCGAACTTCGCATCCTGACGCAATCCGACCCCTACGTGTCCCGGTTCATCTGGGAGGTCCGTACAGCACTTGACCGCGGGTGGTACCTGCCGGTCTTCAAGGGCATCGACCCGGTTGGCAAAGTGCTGATGTTCAAGGTGAACGACTACCTTGAGGTGAAGGACATCCACATTCCCGCGGCCTACCTGGAGGAGTTTTGCGCCGCCTTCGACCACCTGCTCAACAACCACGCGGACCAGTTGGTCGACGTCGCCGTGTTGACGAACGTCAACGGCGAACCCGTCTCGGAACTTGACGAGACGTGGAGAAACGCGCTCGAGGGCATTGGCTTCCGGGGCACGGGCGAGCGGATGATCCGCGGCGGCATCGTCGAGACACAGCCGCGGCAGTTCGCGGACCGCGCGCTCTTCCACAAGCACCACCTGCACCAACAAACGCGCTTGGCAAACGAGATCTTGGCGCTCAAGCAGGTGCGCGAAGTGCGCGACGATTTCGCCCTGCGCGGCCGTGCGGAAGTGTACCGCGTGGACCTCAAGAGCATGGCCAGCGCCAACC
>JAURMD010000175.1 GCA_030830875.1 Thermoplasmatota archaeon
TGACGGGGCATGGTGTTGCTCCAGCCGTCCACCTTCATCGTCCCAGTTTCATCGATGATCACCATTCCGGGTCGGCGCCATGGCTTCCCATATTGGTTGACACCTGATTTTTCGTACAGGTAGGCCACACGGCCAACGACGTCCACCCGGGCCGGTCGGCTCAACGCAAGGGACGTCAGGGCCACATCCGTCACCACAGAGAGCGAAGATGCTGGGTCGACCTTCAGCACCAATTTTCCTCCTCGCAGAAGTTGTGGCAGCGCTCCTACAAGTTGGACCCGCTGCCCTTTCACGAGGTTGAGATCGACGCCTTCGGGCACACTTCGCCCTGCCACTTGCAATGCTGCTTGATGTTGACCGTCCGTCAGGACGATGTTTGGAGCACCACCGCCGCCAGTGAACACAGAACTCACGTCGAGGATGGCGTCCACTCGGGGGTTGATGTCCCCCAACTTCTCCACGGTGGTCACCACGGACATTCCAGGCAAATGGAAGGACGTGGGAAGGTCATCAAGTGAACCGCCCGGTCCTGGGCACACCGTGGTCCACTCACACCGCTGACACCGCGCAGTTGGGTCATCATCGGGCCCAATCACTACCCCGCCGGGCCCATGATGCACGTACGGCGATGGTGAAGCAGGGCAGTCTGCTTCGTCGGGGTCCCTTGCCTTGAGGTTCTCCCAAAGCGCGCCGATGGACGCTTCAAAGGCATCGCACCACGCCTCGTCTGGTACCTCGACGTTGACGGCATCGCCGGTTCCAAGGAACCAGATGCTCAACTGGGCCGGAAGACGCCCTCCCTCGTGGGTGGCTCGCCACAACGCAGCATAGGCCCGAAGTTGCTCATGGTACCCTGAGGTTCGGTCCGACGCACCTGTGGACGCCTTGAGGTCAACGATGTGCACCTCCCCTCGCCACCGGTAGACCAAGTCGTATTCACCTTGGAAGCGAAACGAGGGGTGGACCGCCTGAGAAACGAAGGAGCCTGCCTCAGGATCAACGAACCAGGGTCGGGCAATCTCCCAAGCCTCCAGCACATCGCAGGCACCCGTCGTGGCCAAAGGATGTGGCCCCCTAAGCACGAAAGGTCGACCGTCCGGTGCGGGAATCGGAAGGCGGTCGCCCGACCGCCACCCTTCCAAGCCAGCACCTCCGCCGGCGGCGAAGCAGGCGCCTACTTCTTCGAGGTGAAGGTCGATGGCGCATTTCGCCATGGCGAGGGCACGGTCCGGTTCGATCTCAGAAGCCCAGTCCCCCGAGCGTCGTTCGTGAGACAACCACGCGGAATGTTCGTCATCGAGCGCCTCGGGAAGGTGCACGTCCAACCGTGCGTAGGCCCAGGAACGAAGCGCTTCAAGGTCATCAGGTCGGCTCAACAAGACAGGCAAGGCCATGGCTGGCCAATCCTGTTCATCTGAAGCGTCAGGACGACCAAGATCGTCCAGCGGCGTTCCGTCAAGGATGGAACCCGGAGCATGCCTCACCACGCATCCGGGGGACTCACGAAGGGTTTTGCAGACGGCACGCTCGACGGCCTTTCCAAGATGGAGCGGAGGGGTTTGTGCAATCTTGAGCCTTCGCACCTTCTCGAGAAACCACTGACGTGGGCATGCGTTCCAGACGTTGAGTTGACTTGCCGAGAGTCGTTGGTACGGACCCACAGGGTCCTCTCCATCGGGTTGGAAGACAGGCATACCTGTGGTTGCAGGCGCGGACCCTCATGAACCTCACGACCGTTACGGCGCGAAGTCCACCTTGGTCGAACGTATGTCAATGCGGAGTTGTGGTAGCCCTTCGCGCCAGCCCAGTTCTGCACCAACGAGGCCGATGCTGTCCCCCGGTCGAAGCGACAACAACCGGTCGTTCAGGCTCCCTCCAAACATGGCCACTTCGATGATGTGCGCGCCGTCCCACAGATGAAAGGTAGACATCGCCCACGGTCGCCCGTCCAGCCGTGTGCCGCTGCTGCGCCGAATGGACACCACCTTTCCACGCACGTTGGCTCGTGTTCGCAGCATCCCGAGACGCGTGGTGTCCACAGAAGGGTCATCGGGTTCGATGGTGGTCGCGCCGTCGGCATACAAGCGCGGCCCTCCACGCCATGCTCCCGGCAAAGCGCCTCGAACGATAACCTCTCCCCCGGGGTGGTCATGGAGGCAGGGGGCGAGGCCAGGTTCCTCCTCCTCGATCGGCACCACGACGCGTCCGCTGGTGAGGGCAGCGCCAATCACGGGTTCTCCGAAATGGTTCGGCATTGGCCCCCAATGTCCGTCCAACCTCCCCCGAACGTCAACCCGACTTGGAATGCTCGACAACGGTTCGAATGGCTGAACCGGCGCCGGTAGGTCCGTTTCACCGCCAAGGCGGTCCTGCAGCATCGAGGTCACGCCTTCCAATGTGGTCAGAGCACAGGACCTGCAGGTGCTGAGGCGGCAACCGTCATCGAGGGGAAGAGGCAGCGGGACGGGCCCCTCAGATATGCGCTCGCTCATCGCCGTGGCGATGGAACGGAGCGCTGTTGTGGCTGCATCAAAATCAGGAAACGGCTCAACATGTTTCCGAAGTCCCCCGTCAAGGTACCATCCTTCCAAGCCATCGGGTGCGGAGCCGAAGCACGCGGTCCACATCCAACCATAGAAGCGCAGTTGATCGTCGAGGCTCGGGCCGAAAGGCCCGCCGCCGTCGCCGGATTTGAGGTCAACGAGTCGAATTCGACCATCCCAACGCAACACGAGGTCAAGTTCGCCCGCAGCCCAACCCTCAGGATGAAACAAGCGCTGAGGTTGGAGCACCCTTGGGTCTTTTACCCAAGGGCGGATGATCTCCCACGCCTCTGAGGCATCAAGGAGCGCTCCAACCTCGTTCCATCCGTCAAAGGCAGGCAGTGTGGGCCAGGCGAGGTGAGGCGGCCACCGGTCCGGCAGCGGATGGACAGGTGCGGCTCCATCGCATGGTGCAGGCACCTCGAAGATCTGCTCATGCCGTCGAAAGGCGCCAAGGAAGGGGCCTCCCTCTGCCGCAAGGCAGGCCTCCACCTCTTCGAGGAGGAGCGCAGATGCGCAACCAAGCCGCCGTTGCAGGTCGGCTTCATCGAAGGGCCATGCTTCTTCGCTCGACCCTCTTCGCCATGGTTCTGCATCCCACCGGCCTTCCCCGTCACGATGAACACGCACCGCTTCAGCCTCGACCACTTCGTCCAACCAGGCTTTGAGCTGTGCAAGGTCGAGGCCTGCTGGAGGATGCCGCATGATGAGTCGGACCACGCCTTCTTCGAGCACATGGCCGAGGACTTGCGATGCGGAGGTAGGGAAGCCCAGCCCCACTTCGCGTGTGATCCTCCATTCCGTCGTACACCGCTGCCATGTGCTGTACGCAGAACCGGAGAGGCGCCTCCGCGACCGCCCAAGCGGCCCGCCGACCGGTGGTGTGCTGACGGGCATGAACCCTGCTGGCGCCCGCCGCGCATGAAAGGCGCGCCTCAAGACTGGTAGGAATAGAAGTCTCCAGCCGTTCGTTGCTCACGGTCCTTACGGCTGTCGGCTTTGTTGATTCGTGGCCGCTTGGACTCATGATCTCGGCGGAACGTGATGTTCACGCTTGACAGGAAACGGTTCATTCCAACCCTGAGGTCAAACGGCCCTTCGGCCGCTCCGTGGCGACCGCCTTCGCCTTCGAACACCAGCAACGAATCGCTGACGATATCGATGAAATACACGTCGTGGTCGATCACAAAGGCTGCCTTTTCGTTGGCTTCCATCGTCCTCCGGATGGCCTTTGCTGCTTCCATTCGAGCGTTTGCATCAAGGTGCGCACTCGGCTCATCAAGCAAATACAAGTCCGCATCCCGCCCCAGACAGACGGCGATGGCGATGCACTGCCGTTCACCACCAGAAAGGCGCTTGACACGCTTTGGAAGCAGTTGATCAATGCCAAGAGCCCGAATCACGTTGACGTTGAATTCTCCAGTTCGCCACTTTGGACCGAGTTCACTGTCGAGCCACAGTTGCACGGTTCCGTCGATGTCCAGGTCGAGGTGTTGTGGTTTGTATGAAATCTTAGCGCTGCCCGACACCCATCCAGCGTCGTAGTCGTGTTCTCCTGCGAGGATTTTGATCATCGTTGACTTCCCCGTTCCGTTCGGCCCGACAACACCGACCACCTCCGCTCGGTGAACCGCCCCTTGACCCGCGGTCAGGTGGAATTCGCCGAGTTGCTTCTCCAATCCCCCCCATTTCACCACAGGAGAGCCCGTCTCGACCTTGCGGTCGCGGTGACCGAGGAAGGTGATGGGTTTCTGACGGATCCTCACGTTTTGTTCGGGAAGGAATCCGTCGAGGTAGGCGTTGATGGCGGTCCGAGTGGCCCGAGCAGGGGTGAAAATTCCGAAGGCCCCCTTTGTCCCGTAGACGATGTGAACGAGGTCTGCAAGCACGTCAAGTACCGCCAGGTCGTGCTCAATGACGATCACCCTGCGCTCTTCAGACAAGCGCTGCACAATACGAACGATGCGCAATCGTTCGTGAATATCGAGGTAGGACGAAGGTTCGTCAAGGAAATACACCTCAGCATCCCTCAGCAAGGTCGCGGCCAAAGCCATGCGCTGAAGTTCGCCCCCAGAGAGTTGGCTGATTTCTCGATCCATCAAATGGTCAATGCCTAGGTCGACGGCCAATTGATTGCACATGCCTCGCTCATCGACCCGCCGAAGGAGGTCGCCAACCTTTCCCTGCACGCGCTGAGGTAACCTGTCTACGTTCTGAGGCTTCACAGCCACGGTAATGCGTCCTTCCTTGACCTCTGTCAGGAAGTCCCGCAGTTCGCCGCGTGGAAGGCTCTGCAGCACAGCGTCCCAATCGGGCTCTCCGCGGTAATCGCCAAGGTTCGGGACAAGGCGTCCTGAGAGCGCATTGAACGCCGTGGTCTTGCCCATTCCGTTCGGGCCGAGGATCCCTACCACTTGGTCCTTCGACGGGGTCGGTAGTCGGAACAGCCGAAATCCGTTTTGTGAGTATTGGTGGATCATGTCCGTTTCAAGTTCCTCAGGCAGTTGTTCAATGATGAGCGCATCATGGGGGCATTTGTTGATGCAAATGCCGCATCCGATGCAGAGGCTTTCCGAGATGTGGGGTTTGCCCGTATGGGCATCCAGGATGATGCACTCCTGCCCGTTGCGGACAGGAGGGCAATACGTGTGGCATTCATCGTTGCACTTCTTGGGCTGACAATTGTCCTCCCTCAAGACAGCAACACGCATGCGTTCACCCGTTCACTTGGCCACGGCGTGACGCTATGAACGTGCCCGCCGGGGGCAGCCTCAAACAAGGCCCTTCAGAAGTTCCTGACCGCTGACGAGCCGCGTCGTGCAGGGCGAGGGGAACTTCATGCTCGCCTTGCGCAGTGCGGACTTGGCCGAGAGGTAGTGCTCGGCCGTGGTTTGAAGCGTCAGGACACGTTGTCCCCGCTGAACGCGGGCGGCCGTACCGACGTTCTTGCCAAACGCACAGCGCATGCCTTGAGAGACACGGTCCGCACCGGCCCCGGTGGCTTGCTTGTTCTCACGCAGGATGTGGTGAGGGTAGGTATGGACGCGGAGTGCGTAGCCCTGAGCGCCGGATGCGTTCCGGATGGTGGAGTTGCATACCACACGGGCCGCCTCGAGGGCCGTGTGGCGGATCTGGCACGAGTTGTCGACCCGAAGTTCGAGCACAACGGGAAAGCCACCGGTCTCTGCAGCGCGACGGTTTCCGGTGTGGAACTGCATGATGCGGTTGTTCGGAACACCGCCGATGTACTGGCGGCGCGTGTACGCGGGACCCTTGACCTGACGGTACATCTTTGCAGGCTTGCGTGCCATCGTCGCACCTCCGAGCAAGCCGTCGACCTGCCCTCCACTTATGAGGCCTCCGATAGGGCATTCGGCGTCCTCCGCGAGGGAAGGCTTGAGAATCTCGGGCTTGACCTCACCCCATGGCAGGCCGCCTCACCGCCCTCCTCGAGCAGGAGTCGGAGCACCAGTGGCTGGCCATTGGTTTGTTCGCCCTCTTTGCCCTGGGAGGAGGTTGGGCCATCAACGCCAGCAGCGAATTGTCCGGTGTGGGGCTCGCCTCCATGGACGCTGCATGGACGCAGGAGGACCTCCTCGACGTGGCGCTCATGGACGGTGCATGGACCAACACGCATGTCGGACTTGTCGACACGGCCGCAGGCCAGCGGATCTACATGCAGACCGGTCCAGGCGCTGAGTCCTTCGACCTGCTCGACGCCACGGAACGTGCAACACGCCTCTTCCCTCAGGACGACGGAAGTGTATGGTGGGACGCGGAGGAAGGCGAACTTCGTGGGGTGACGAGCGATGGTCAGCGCGTGACGGCTGCGACCGGATTGCAGGGAGAGCAGGTGCTCGACCTCGTGGTCGTGGACACTGCGGACGTGTATGGATTGGTTCTTTTTCGTTCAGGAACGGGCACGGGCGTTGTCGCCTTCGATGGATTGGGCGGCACCTTCAGCAGCCTGAGCGCACCGGCCGGCGTCACCTGGACGCACCTTTTGGACATGGGGCCTGGACATGTTCTGGTGGCAGGCTGGCGGATGCTGGACGGAAGCAACCCGGCCTCACCCGACGTGGTGAGCGTGGTTGCACTGCTCTCGAACGATCGAGGAACGATCTCGATCGATGGAGGCAGCATGGACGGCCCTGAAGGGTACGTGCATTCGCTGCTTCATCGAAACGCCGAGGAGGCGGTCCTCGCCACCCGCTTCGGGGCGATGGCGGTCACCAGCACAGGGGAACGCACCTTCCTTCAGCTTCCTTCCATCGCTGCAGCCGTGGACGATGAGGGGGGCGTGTGGTTCATCGGATCCTCCGAGAGCAGCAGCGTGGTCATCTGGGACGGCACGACGACAAACGTTCGGAGCATGCCCTCGACCTTGGGGATCAACGTCGAAGTCAGCACGAGCAGCACCGCGACGTGGTTGCTGTTTGGTCAGAACAACGAAGGTAAGCTCGTCGGCGTCGAGATCGACATGGCGCACGAAACCTCGGCGCTCAGTGGCCGCGGTTTCCTCAACATGCTCTTCTTGCTCGTCGGCGTCATCTCGCTTGCAGGACTCGGTGCATCGTGGTGGGTTGAAGCCCGCAGGACGCTCGAATGAGCCGTTCGTCTTCGCCACCTTCATGTGCCCTCGTCGAGGTGTGCTAAGCCTGTCAGTGGTGGAGTTCGATGTCAAAGCGCACGATGATGGACCAGCACGCTGAGATCAAGGCGGCGCATCCACACTCCGTGCTCTTCTTTCGCATGGGCGATTTTTACGAACTCTTCCACGCTGACGCTCACACCGGAGCGGAAGTGCTGGGCTTGACACTCACAGCAAGGGACAAGGCCTCAGGCATTCCGATTCCTATGGCAGGTTTTCCGTGGCATCAACTTGAGGAACAGGTTCGGACAATGCTCGCCTCGGGCCGCACGGTCGCCGTGGCTGAACAAGAAGATGAACTCAGGGAGGGGGCAACGCTGCTGGAGCGTGTTGTCACGCGGGTGTACACACCCGGCTCCTTGTACGAAGAAGGCCTGCTTCAGGACGAAGATGCCTGCCTGCTGGCCGGTGTGGTCGAACGCGACGGTGAAGTCGGCCTCTGCCTGCTCGACGCGGCAGCATCTGCCGCGACGTGCATGCAGTACGGAGGGGAAGACCGCTGGAGCCGTTTGACCGACGAGGTGCTGCGGTGGTCCCCGACCGAAGTGGTGCTCCGACCAAGTCTGGCCACGGCTGAACCTTTCCTTCGGCTGGTTGCTGAACTCCGCGGGGTGGTCGTCTCTCAGCACGATGGGCGACGAAAACGAGGTCGTGAACGGCTCATGCATGCGCTGGGTGTCGTTGACCTTGGTCATCTTGACCTCGACGGATCGGACGTGGCCCTCGACGCAGCAGGACTGGCGACCGATTACCTCGCCACGGTCCTTCATGCCGACGTGGAATTGGCTGACCTTGAAGTGGCCCAGCAACACGGTGCGATGGTCCTCGACAGAACCACCCTGAGAAACCTCGAGATCACGCAAACCCTGGCCGGAGAACACGAAGGTTCGTTGGTGGCGGCCGTCGGGCGATGCCGGACCGCCATGGGGCGACGTCGCCTTCGCACCTGGCTGCTTCGGCCGTTGACCGACCTTCCAGCCATTCATGCACGACAGGACGCTGTGGCGGCCTTGAGCCGCTCTTCCCGCCGTCTGGAGGGGATCCGTGCTGCGCTGACGGGCATGCGGGACCTGGAACGATTGGCCACGCTCGCAGGGCATGGACGAGCCAATGCGCGAGATGTGGTGGCAACTGGACTGGCCCTTGATCGCCTGCCTGCACTGCAAGAAGCCTGTATGGAGACGGACGACCCCCTGCTGAACGCCCTCGGTGAAGGCCTTGATGCCCTCCAGACGCTGGCAGACCGAATCGCGCGAACGCTCGTTGACGCCCCCCCGATGTCCGTGCGAGAGGGAGGGCTCCTGCGGACGGGGGTTCACGAAGAAGTCGACAGGTTGAGGACGATCAGCGATGAGGGTGCGGAGTGGTTCGAAGCCTACGAAGCACAACTTCGACGTGAACTCGACATCAGCAGCCTCAAAATTCGGCAGAACCGACAGATTGGTTGGTTCATCGAGGTGACGAACACGCACCTCGGAAA
>JAURMD010000176.1 GCA_030830875.1 Thermoplasmatota archaeon
GCGTGTTCAAGATTGGATGGCCGCGTTCAGCCGACCAACACCTCAACCTGAACCTGTACCATCTCGCACGGTTCATCCTGAAGCCTTCCGAACGGCGTTTGAATCGCGCTCCCAACCGCCCTCGCCTGTCACGCCCACTCCAGAACCGGGGCTAACCTTCGCCGCATCCACCGTGCTTGATGGTCACGGCGCGAACGAGGCGGTTCGGAAGATCGATGCGATCGCCGCATCGCTTGGCACTCCACATCAAAAAAGCGACATCGACCATTTGCTCGATGACCTCGGTTTGGAGTGAACGCGATGCGCATCGGTGTGGACGAAGCAGGTCGTGGACCCTGCCTCGGGCCGTTGGTCGTCGGTGCGTTCTGCGCCCCAAAGGAGGACGCCAGCATCCTGAGGGAACTCGGGGTGAAGGATTCAAAGCGGCTCAGTTCCGTTCGACGGTCAGAGGTGGCATCGCGTCTTTCTTCAATCGGAGCGGAGCGAGGATGGCGCATGACCACGATCCTCCTCCCTCCAGAGCGCATCGACGTGGCTTTGGCTGGTCCAGGCTTGAATTGGCTGGAGGTGGAAGGTTTTGCCGAGGCCATTGCGGTGGTGTGGCCAACCGATGCTGTTCCGAGTTTGGTGCTTGACGCGTGCGATGTCGATGAGGAGCGTTTTGGTCATCGGGTGAGTTCGCTGTTGCGCCGTCACCACTTGGAACCAGAGGAGGTGCAGTCGCGCCATGGAATGGACGACACCGACCCCCACGTTGCTGCGGCAAGCATCCTTGCCAAAACGGCACGAGACGCGGCGGTGGATGCGCTTTCGGAACACCTTGGCGTTCCGCTTGGTTCTGGCTACCCAAGCGACCCAGCCACCAAGGCTGCGTTGCCCGGTCTGCTTCAGGGGCCTGAACCCCACACCGTCCTCCGTTGGTCGTGGGCCACCACGAAACGGGCGTGGTCGACCATACATGCAGGTCCGATTCCACTTCGAACGGTCGACGGAACAGTGCTCCAACAACGATTGTTTGACCCGCCATCCTCATGAAGGGGCCGAACGAGGGGGGAAAGAGGGAACCTCTATGTCGTGGACGCCTGACCCCGACGTGCTCGATTTCCTCGAACTCATCGCCTTGCAAAACGCCGTCGAATATGATGGTCACGCGGCTGTTGGTTCGGTGATTGGCCGAATCATGGGCATACGTGACGACCTTCGAGCGCATGGAAAATCCCTTGCTCCCGCCGTCGCGCAGTCCGTGGCCAAGGCCAACGCCTTTGTGAAAGAGCAGGGCTTGGAAGCGGCGGAGAACATCCTTCGGGAACGTTCACCGGACCTGCTCGCGCCACGCCAGAAAGCCGAACGGAGGGAGGGTCTGCCCGAACTTCCACAGGCCACGAAGGGAAAGGTCGTGCTCCGCTTCGCTCCAAACCCCAACGGCCCCTTGTCGTTTGGGCATGCCCGAGGAATCGTGATCAACGGGCAATATGCGGAAGACTACGATGGTGAATTGATCCTCAGGTTTGACGACACCGATACCGTGGTGAAACCACCGCTCCCCGAAGCCTACGACCGGATTGTGAACGAAGCCACGTGGTTGCTTGGACGAGCACCAGACAGGGTGGTGATCGCCTCCGATCGAATTCCGGTGTACTACGAACATGCTGAACGATTGCTGGAAGGAAAAGGGGGCTACGTCTGCACGTGCAGCGCAGAGGCCTTTCGCGATCTTCGTGTCGCGATGACGCCATGCCCATGCCGGGAAATTGACACCGCGACCAACATCGAGCGATGGCACATGATGCTCGACGGTCGATTCGCTCAAGGAGAAGCCGTCGTTCGTGTTCGAACCGGCATGGACCTACCCAACCCGGCGCTCCGGGATTGGCCGGCCCTCCGTATCCAAGAGACGACGACGGCGCCTCACCCTCGCCCAGAGGTTGGATCGAAATACAGGGTCTGGCCGTTGTTGGATTTCCAAAGCGCCGTCGAGGACCACCTTCAGGGCGTTACCCACATCATTCGAGGAAAAGACCTCATGGACTCCACCCGGAAGCAGACGCTCCTCTATGCTCACTTTGGATGGACCTACCCAGAAACGATGTATTGGGGGCGTGTCAAAGTGCACGAATGGGGTGGTTTTTCCACCTCAGCGATGCGGTCCGACATTGAATCTGGAATCTACGAAGGGTGGGACGACCCACGATTGCCGACCATTGCTGCGCTCCGACGTCGCGGGATTCAACCGTATGCGCTGAGGGCGTTCTGGCTGGAACTTGCCATCACGCAGAAGGACATCGCAGTTCCTCTGGCCACGCTGTTTTCACACAACACGTCGGCCGTCGACGCCGATGCGCACCGACTTGCCTTCGTACGGAATCCCGTCCCCATCACGCTCAACGACGCCCCTCCAGCGGCCACACTCGTTGCGTATCCCAACGAACCGGAACGCAATCCTCGTCGTCTCAACCTTTCACATGGTCAAGTGTTCGTTGAAGCCGAGGACCTCACGGACCACGCCCCCTTCCGACTCAAGGACCTCGGCGACGTTGAGGAGCAGGATGGAGCCTATCGCATTTCATCGTTGGCGCGGTCAGACGCACGTCGGATTGTGCACTGGACCACCCTCGACGCCGAAATCGGCGTTCTCGTGATGGCCATCGATGACCACATCGTTGAGGTGGAAGGACGGCTTGAGCCTCATGCGCTCAAGCCAGGAGCCATCGTTCAGTTGGAGCGCATCGGGTATGCCATTTTGCTGGACGACGGCCGCCTTCTGTTGATGCATGAATGATCAACGGCGGGCGCGGTCGAGTTCCCGTAAGAGACCAAGCCGCTCACGGGCTCGTGCCAGATCCGAAGGTGAAAACCAGCCCGCATATTCACCGTTCTCGTCGACCGCCACAACAGCAGCAGGACTTCGTGCTTCGACAGCAGCGATCACCTCGCCCAACGGGGTCATGAGGGACATTCGAAGCAGATCGGATTCCATCACGTCACGGCATCGTGTGGATGTGAGGTCGCTGTTGCGCACAACATGCATCAAGACGTGGTCTGGACGAACAATGCCATGTGGTGAACCCTCGTCGTCAAGCACGATGAGCACACCCCCTGGGACGTCAATCAATCGATGCGCTGCTTCCATGAGGCTGTCCTCAAGTCCAACCGTAACGTGTTCGTCCTCGAGGTCGAGGTCACCCAATCGCATGCTCATGGAATCATCCCTGAATCGTGATGCCCCGTTCGCACCCCTGGCAGACCACACGTAGCGGTCGTACGGGAGATGGCACTGGAATCACCGAAGCACACGCAGGACACGCAATTGTAGGGAGTGGGGTGGATGACGATGCACCCCCGACCCCAGGCTTCGACGGGGAGAGAGCACCCGAGACAGACCACAACACTGCACACACACCCCCCGATGCAAGCACCAGCTCCGTTTGGTAGGCGAGGACAAACATGGCAAGGGTAATCGGTACCATCACACTGGCCTCGAGCAGCAACAACCTCCGCATCTTTTGCCGTGTGAATCTGAGCGCGACATACAGACCTCCTGCCAACATCGTCAACAACGCAGCGCTGATCAGCATTGGGGCATGCAACGGAGCGCTGGTTAACGTGGCTTGAATTCCAAAGGAAGCGCCTTGCTCCAACCCTTCACCCTCAAGGCGAAGCACCTCTCCCAACGGGTACCTTCGGCTTGAAAGTTCCAGACCTTCATCGCCGTCAAATGTGGCACTGAAGAAGGAAGTCAAGCCGGAACCGGTCGCTGTCAGGTCGATGGACCACTCGGACCAATACGGCACGGGTTGAACAACGATGAAATCACGGACGAGGTTGTAGTCCTGCCCGTTCTCGACCACTTCACGGGAAAGGATCGTGAGGGTCAATGGATGCGTGCGTACACGGTCGTCCCCGTGGAGGTCAAGTGAGATACTCACAGAACTGAACGCGCTGGAATCACCGATCAACTCCTCGGGATCCAAGCCAAATCCATTGGCCAAGAAGGAGACGTGCAACTTCCCCATTTCACGCTCGAATTCCTGTACTTCGACGGTCTCGACCACCCGGCTCTCCCGCTCATCGTCACCAATCCTGTCGGTCGAGAAGGAACGAATGGTTGGCGAGAGGGTCACGTCATCGCTTCCAAGGTGGTCCAACGCCCAACGCATCCAGAACGCCATTTCACCGTCGATGGTCAGGCTGGTTTCACGCTCCAAAATGAGTTGGCCTCGGTCGGTGGCGAGGTCGGCCGTGGCAACAATGTCCAAGGCAGAACCGGCCCCCGTGGTGCGGAGGGGTTCATCCACCGGGTAGTAGGTGCCACCACCACCACCACCACCCACGGTGGTGAAGGTCAACGGCACGGCTTCGCTGCTCAGGGTGGCGCTCCCCGACTGCAAGCGCAGCACGACTTCAACGGTCACGGTTTTCTCACCGGGATTCGGATCCGTCCAGGTCCACGTCACTCGCACGCCGTCCTGCGAAAGCGTCTCGACAGGGTCGCCGGTCAACGCTGTTCCATCGACTCGAAGGCTCAAGTCATCGCTGAACGCGAGGAGGTCCGTACCGAAGGCCGATTCAATGACCACGCCGAAGTATGCGTCTTCCCCTTCGATTTCGACGTCGAGCAGATCCATGTGGACGGCCGGCATTTCGCCCGTCAGGGAAGCATCCTCGTCTTCCGAGCCCCATTCAACAACCAATTGCGAGTCGCTTTGGGGGACGCTGAAAATGACGGTGCGAGCAAGCAGCACCACTTCGAGGTCCCACCCATCGGTGAGGCTCGTCGCCTCGACAGGAACATCCACACTCAGCGTGCTCGAACCTTGCCCAATGAAGGTGGATTGAGGAGGCAATTGGCCGATGTACACGTCTCGTCCCAAACTCACTTCAACGGTGAGGTTGATCTGCGCGCCCCCGGCGTTTTCCACACGGACCGGCAGGCGCAGCTGCCACGTGCCTTCAGGCACTTCACCACCGCCGAGGTCGGCCAGTCGCCATGTGGCCACAACTTCCTCTGAACTGATGGAAGACGCAATCACCACTTCTTCTGCCGATTCCGCCAAACGTTCCGCAAAGGGACTCAACGAGCCAGCATCCGATGTTCCGAGGAGGAACAGTTCAACCTCACTGGCTCCACAACAGAAGCCTTCGGCGGCGACCTCTTCCGCGTGAACGAGTGGTGCGGCGGCTGATATGAGCAGCACGGCCAAGACGACGAAGGAGCGGTGCATCCGAACCAGACTCACAAGGCACGTTCCAAGAGTGTTCCGAGTTCTTTTTCGAAGAGCCCGACGAGGGCATCCCCAACCTCAGCCTGCAAGTCAGCAGGAAGCATACGGAGGCCAAGGCGTGTTGCTGCTCGGCTTGCCTTCAGCTCGGCATACACCGAACGTGCCTTCGCTTGGAAGTAATACCCTACTGCTTCTTTGATTTCCGATTTTAGGTCAGGATCCTCATCAATCACGTTTCGAATGTGATTTTTCAATTCGTCCTTCACAAGGTCGCGAAAGGTTTCAATCACGAGGTCTTCGGTCGCCATAAGGTCCCGAATTTGCTCGCGAACCCCCCCAGTCAACAGCCGTTCGATGGCCATGCTACGTCATCCTCCCCCGTCCCTTGAAGGCATTGGTCACGCGTCAAGGTGAAGTCGTCCCTCACGCAACATCAGGTCCATCCGCCTGCTCATGCTCACCACTGCGGCGTCGGCATCATTGCTCACGTCATGGTCCGCTGACGTCGCCTGGTCGAGGAGGTCGTGTCTGTGGCCCGGTACGGTTGGCCTGTGCCACACCAATTCTTCCAAACGCGCCGTGGCTGTGTTCGACTCGACAAGGCTTGGTAGCACCACTTCGGACATGCCCTTTGCCCTCGCTTCAAGGTCCAATCCTGCCCAAGAACGTCTCAGCCTCCCAAGCAGGGCACGCTGGAGCCCGCGCGGCAAGTGGGTTGGAACTTCATCGGTCTCAGCGAGTGAGACCACACGGACCGAGCCATCACCTGCAAAGTGGTCGCGAAGCACCGTGTACATTGGGTCGTATGTCGCATCCAAGGCGCCACGGCGCCATTGGGCAACGAGCACCAACGCCCGAACCCGCCGCACCCGCTGACCTGCGGGTGCAAGATGTTCAGCCACCAGCGCCGCCATCAACGACGGACTCAGCGCTGCATGCCGATCGCTGGCGTCTCGTCCCATGGGGATCGAGGCCGATACAGGAACAAGCAGGACCTTTGAAGCGCCACTTGCCTCAGGCGCGGGATGTGCCTCGGGACCGTCTCGGACGGCGACCACCAAAGCACCCTCGTCCTCAGGCACCTCAAGGCCAGTGTCGCCGTCGACAAAGCGTCGAGGAGCGGTCAACCTCCGACGGTACGGGCGACCGAGGTCGAGCAAGGCGGCCTCAATCTGCGTCAGTGCAATGGCGTCGTCCAAATCCCCGGGAGCATCGAGCACCACCATTGGAACTGCGAGGATCGCAGCAGCCGTGCCCTTCGCCCACGCCGAGGCCTGCTCAAGACCGAGGATACCGCTGAGCGCGTCCACGCCCGACCTTTTGGGCGATGTGGCTTGAAGGTGCGCCAACCATCACTCCACCATCAGGCGGAGTTGGTCACGCTTGTACCGCCAGTCCGATGGCAATCGGCCTTCGCCGATGTAGTAGGACGCGAGACGCCGGATTTTTGCCTCTGTGAGTTCCAAAGCCCGACGGTTGTGGAGGTCCTTGTGGTTGGCTCCCATGTGGTCGATGAGGCCCACAGCACGTCGCATGAGGCTCATCAAGTCCTCTGGATAGGACCCGATGGAACCTGATTCAGCAAGCACAGCAGTGATGCGTCGTCCAAGCACGAGTCGGACGTTTGGCACGGCATGCCGGTCGCGCAGAAGCGCACCGATCTCCGCTGCGGAATGGCCGGCCTTGTGGTAGTTGAGGATGAGCCCTTCAATGGCTGCAACGTCCGTGTTTGACCAGGCTGGAGCCGCCGTAACGTAAGGCTTGGAGGAGCCGCTGACGCCTTTGCGCGAGGAATACATTCGTGCCATGCATCGACCTCCGAACGCTCCGCCGACCTGCTCCCCCCTCTTAACCGCATCGTCACGAAGGGACGGCGTCTCACAGGCGTTGATGCGCTTTGGCAAGACGGCCGGGCGTCCCGGCCCATTCCCACCCTGGAGCCAACGCACGTGCAAGGCCAACGGCCACACCGTTCTGCAGAACGAGCACGTCCGCACCTCCGAGCACCTCTCCCTCAATCTCTTCGACGATGCCACGATGAAGATCACCCTTCCAGGTGATTGAAGGCATCAGGTGAATCCTTGCGAGGCCTGCACCATGCTCAACAAGCGGTACCGATGCCTTGGACAGCGCCAGTGAGGCACGTTCAGGAGACCACTGCGCGACCTGTTCACCTTCGTGCATCAGTTTGTATCGAGGGGGGCGACCTCGGACCTCGACGCTGGACATCCACGCGTCGCCACCAAAGTGCAACCTCGATACGCTTTTCCACTCATCCATGAGCATCGTTTCCTTTGAGCGCCTCCGAGCACCGTAGGTTCTGATGGCCTCACGAACGGCGTTTCCGAGGCGCTCCAGCGCCTCCGCAGAACCTGCTGTTGACCCTTGCCGGGTCTCCACGCGTGGCAGTCCACCGTAGACGTCGTCGGGCAAACCGAGCCCAGAGTGGTCAACAATGGCCACGTACCCATGGGCAGCAATCAGGTCACGAAGCATTCGAGCCACCCGAGCCACCTCGTCACCGCTCCAGCGACCGGTCACGGCCAGGTCGTAATGTCCAGCTGGCCACACCTGTTCCAGGTCCCTCGGCACGAGCCCTAAGGGAGAGGTTACCATGACCTCATGCGTAGCGTTGGTGCCGATGGCTTCGATGAACCTCTGATGTGAAGGAGACGACCGGTACGGTTTTCTTGCGGAGCAAGGAAGCAGCACAAGGATCCTGTCCAGTCCATCCGGTGCTCGGTAGTTCGTTCGAATGAAGCGCTCCCAAGCCACCACGGCCGGGTCCTGCAACGTCGCCTCCGACATGCACAGCAACCGTCTGCTGGGTTCAACCACGACGGAGCGTATTCCTTGCAGCTCCGAGGCGAGGGCGTCGTGGAGACGAAGCTGAGCGACGGTGCTTGGCGCCACCATGGCTTGTCGGTCAACCACGGTTCGAAGGCTGCCCATGGAAAGGTGTTGCCTGACCTCGGCCAAAGCATGCGTCCAAGCCACCACTTGAGACGCCATGGATGCGTTCTCGCCAAGGGTGCGGTCCGGTGGCCGTGGGCCGCCCCGGTCCAATAATGCACCAGCAAACGATGCCCGCGTTGAACGTGCAAGGTCGAAGAGGTCCACCCCAAACCAGACGAGGAGTGCGAGGTTGTCCGGACCTCCAAGTCCAGGGGTCCAAAGCAACGCTCCCGGGAAGCGTTGCTTCAGTGTTGCAATGGCTTCGATCAATCGCTCTGGACGGCTGGCGAGGGCGACGGCGTCGGTCAACACGACCACGGAGGGGTCGAGGCTCGCATCCATCAAGGCCTCATCATGACGCATTCGCTGCCAACTCAGGGGCAACAACGGACCAGTACCTGCACGTTCGCCCGCATTGGCTTCCTCCATCTCCGGCGGCAGCACGTGCCCAACGCTGACCTCCCACATCGGCCCAACGGCATCAAAGAGTGGGGGCTCAAGCGGAAGCCGAGCGGTAACGGAGAGCACGGAAGGGAGTTGACGCGTACTCGTGCTCTTGAAAGGCGCGAGCGCAGGGTCGAGGTCAGGGTCGCCTTCTGTCAAAACCAACGCTGGTGTGATGGATGCTGGTGCCCGTCGATCGCCCAACCCCCACGAACGTGCGAATCGGTCCCGAGCGAGGACGGTTCGGCCGAGCCCCTCACCCATGCACCGCTGCGGCAGGACCACCACTTGAAGCATCAGGGTGAACGAGGGCTTGAAACGCTCCGCGCTGAGGCAGGTGCATGCGGCGAGCCGTCGTCTTGCTGTCGCTGGTGCTGCTTGCACCAGGTCTCGCTGCCGTCAGCGCCAGCAATGCACCTGTCGTTTTTCTGCGGGATGGACTCGTGGTTGGTGTAAGCGGTTCGGCGGAAGCCACGTGGACCACCTCCACCATCGTTCAGGCCGGGGATACCGCCTTCCTTTCCGTTGCGTGTGAGGCGTGCACCACCGTCCTGAGCCTCGATGGCACAGAACTCTTCGCAGGCACGGGAAGCGTCACCGACGTGCGTCCGCTCGAGGTAGCAGGCTCGCTGAACTTTGAACTGCAGTTTGGCACCTCGGAAACCGCCGAGGTCTCCTTCCTTACGTCGACGCTGGCCGCCAGCACCCAACGGCCTCAACCTACGGATGCACCCTTCACCACACTGGACGTTACGGGACCTGGGATCGACTGGTGGGGAGGGCAACTTGACCGCCCACGAGGCGACCTCGGCACCGCGCAGCGCGTGATTTTCCAGCCATCCCACGACACCGACGGCTACGTGCTGGTCAATCTCTCCGAACCTGGATGGTTGGACCTCGTCGAGCGTGCAGGCGATGGCCGCACGGTGCTCGACGTACGACTGCACGAAGGTTCCTCTGAGGTAAACCTGGACGTACAATGGAGCGAGGGGGATGGGATGCGATGGGCTCGGCTTGCAGTTGGCCTTGGCCAACGCGTGCTGGTGCAGGCCAGCACCGCATACCCGACCGCAACCTCGGCTGTGGACTTGGTCGCGCATCCGGCTCAAGGCGAGTTACGGCTCCTCGAAGACAGCAACGAAGGATTCCTCCTTGTCGGGCACGGTGGCGATCGGACGGTGGTGGATGTTCGAGGTTCTGAGGTCTTCACCCTCACGCCGATCACGCCAACAACGCTTCGTGTTGAGCACCTCGTCGATGGAGCATGGCTCCAAAACGCAGTGTTCGAAATTAGCAATTCAACCACAGTTTGGCCACTGCCAAACGCTGTCGCCCTTCGGTTCACATGCGGGTCTCCGAGTTGTGGTGCCGTTGGCCAGGTGCGTGATTATGGCGACGTAGGAAGTGGGCATGATGCTCCGAATGCCTTGGACGTCACGTCGAACCTCGTGCTCAACGGGACCCTTGTTGGGTTCCTCCCTCTGAACGGGAGTGCAGAAGGACACCTCGTTCGGGCTGTTCACGACGTGGCCGACGTGCTGCCCATCCATATCGACGCGTGGGAGGACAGCGTCCACTTGCTGAGCGTCACCGTGCACGCACCTGGTGGAGCCGTCGTTGTCGACCTCGTCCCCTTGGACCCCACCACGGGGTTGATCGACGAGGAGGCACGAAGAACCATCACGATGAACGAAGAGGACAGCATCAGCACACAAGTTGGACGTGGAACGCACCTGCTCCGCCTGAGCGTGCCCGATTCGAACACAACCCTTGCCGAACCATGGGGCAACGCCTTGGCTACGTTGAATTATTCCGTCACCATCACCCACGTGGTTATCGATGAAGGTGAACAGCCGTGGTTCCCTCCAAACGAAACGGCCCAAGTGTGGGGTGAACGTGTGCGTTGGATCCTTGGATTTTCCCTCCTCATCCCCGCCTTTGGGTTCGCTCTCATGCAACGAAAGCGCGTACGGTTGTCCAAAACCATCGCAATGCAACGCGCCCTGTTGTCCCGTATCTCGTCTCGACTGGATGCTGGACGTGAACCGAAACTTGAGCGACGGGACCTTCGCCGAGCCCTCGACGCGGTCGCGATGTTGGATTTTGACGAGGCTTGCTCTGGTTGGGGTACACCCGAGGTGTCCTACCGCACCTCTGGCATCGCGTTGGCATGCTGGAGGTTGGATCCGCGCCTCGCCGAACATGACGGGGAACGACTGCTCATCGGCCTCTCGAACAACGGTGCGTCGTGGGAAGTGGTCGCGCTTCGGCTGGACGCACCCTTAGGTGAAGCCGTGAACATCGTCTCTGTTGAACCCCGGTTCCACCATCGAGGAGAGGAGGTCTTCCTCGACACCCTCGGCGCAAACAGTGTGACCTTCCTCACCGTGGAACTCGAGCGAGGTCCAACCTACGTTGACGTGGAGATCAACGGTTTGGTCGAAGGGCGGCCTCAGGCCTCGAGGGCCACAGAAAGCCTTGTCCTCGGGGTCCAAGAAGACGAGTGAATCACCCGTTTCGACGACGTTCGTTCGCCTCTGAGCGAATTCGTTCCTCAAGGTCTTGGGGGGCCAACTCCTTGCGGAGGTCTTCAAGGGCGCGTTTCGTGGACTTCGACAAGGTGGCAGGCATGTGGAGTTTCAGGAGCACAATCACGTCACCTCGGCCCCCGCCGCGTAGACGAGGGAGGCCACGCCGAGGGATTTCAATCGTCTCTCCCGACGATGATCCCCTTGGTACGATGATTTCGAGGGGTGAGCCGTCAACGTGGTCAAGCGTGACCTTGGTGCCCAAGGCGAGGTCTGCAAAGCCAAGCGGAAGGGACATGATGAGGTCGTTGCGGTTGCGTTCGAACCACGCATGAGGAGCCACGTCAATCTCGACGAAGAGGTCTCCAGCCGCTTGGCCGTCCCTCCCGGGTTCGCCCTTGCCCCTGAGTCGAAGGCGGGTACCGTCTTCCGCTCCGGGAGGGATGTTGAATCGAAGGGTCGTGGAACGGTCCACGCGGCCCCGTCCTCGGCACGAGCCGCATGATGCACGGGGGGTTCGACCTCGACCATTGCACATGCTGCACGCCCTGTCCTGACGGGTCTGAAAGGGTCCCATCTGAACAACGCGGGAGGTGACGCCACGGCCACCGCATGCATCGCACGAATCAAGCAAGGCCCCTTCGGCCCCGGTCCCTTCGCACGGAAGGCAGGACGTCGGGAGGTCAAGCTCCACTTGTTCCTCCGAGCCGTTCATCACGTCCTCAAACCGGACGGTGTGATGGTACACCATGTCCGCTCCACGGCCGCGTTCACTGGTACCCCCGCCACCAAAGAAAGCGGAGAAGATGTCCGACCCACCGAAGAGGTCGGAGATGTTGATGCCCCCACCTCCAAAGCCACCCATGCCCGGACCGTCGTGTCCGAAGCGGTCGTACTGAGCGCGCTTTTGAGGGTCGGAGAGCACGGCGTAGGCTTCCTGAATCTCCTTGAAGCGGTCCTCTGCATCCGGCTCATCGCTTCGGTCAGGATGGTAACGGCGAGCGAGGCGCCGGAAGGCGTTCTTCAACGCTTTCTCGTCTGCTCCTCGGTCAACACCGAGGACCTCGTAGTAGTCACGCTTGGTCACAGCCCTCACCCCGTGGGCCAACCAGTTGTCCTTCAACCCAACGCAGGAGCCTGAGACCTCATGGTGTGGTTGATCCGCATGCAGGGCAGAAGCGTTCACCCGTAGCAACACCAGCACCGCACGCCGTACACGAACGTCCGGATGGGAGAAGCGGGGGCACAGTGGTTGAGAACGAGGTCGTTTCAACGGACGGATTTTCGTTCACGTCATTCGGAAGGGGGGCGATGGGGCGTGCCGCTCGTATAGGGTCCGCTTCAGCGCGGGCTGCGAGTTGCTGGCGACGGCGCGCTGCTCGTCGCTCCGCACCTCCGTCTCCGGTGAAGAGGTTCTGCACACCATCGATGAACCGGTCCATGGGTGATTCCGTCATCGTCGCGCCAACCGAACGCTCGACTTCATCGCCATCCATGGTCGTGAGTTGGCCCATGACGGTCGTCACGTCGACTTCTGCATCTGTCTCCCGGTCAGGCGCTTCTTTTGTCAAGACCCCAACACGTTCACCTGCTAACGCGGAAGGGTGTTGTCCGACGGGCAACGGTGCGGACGACTCCCAGAGGCCTTCATCCTCAGCCCGAAACACGTGGCGAAGGCCGTGCAAGGTCGTGCTTCTTCGGTGCTCATGGTCTCGCTCTCGAACCGTGAGCCTGTAGAGAACAACCCCCAGACCCAACAGGCCAGGATACAGCACCCAACGTCCCCAAGGAAGTGCATCCAGCATGCCATTGAGAGGGTCCACGGCTGTATCGAGGCTCAGACCAATCAACGTCGGAAGCACGAGCATCCCGACCCCTACTCCAGAGCGAACGGCCATGCTTCTCGGTCCTCGAGAGGGGGAAAGAAGTTCGTGCAAGGTGTTCAGCGGTCTGGTCCCTTCGGTGGCCGACCGAACAGCGACCAAAGTAGACCAAGTGTGAACCCAGCATGCAGGATGGAAAGGGCAAGCGGAAGACCGAAGATGTGGCTTGAATCCCGTGACCTGACCATCGACCAGAGGGCAGCAAGGGTGAGGACAACGACGTAGGCTGCTGCTGGGAGCACGACGTAGGCTGGCATGGCAAGCCACAACAAACCCGTCAGAAGGAGTCCGACCAATGGAAGGGATTCACGGATGTCAAAGCGCGAAGGGTGCTTTCGAAGCAGGCGTCCACGCCAGTACCCATAGCGAACCGACATTCGCCAATGCAGGCGAAGCCCCGTTCTTCGGTCCATTCGGACCGACACGCGTGGGTCACGAACCAGCACGTGACCGGCCTTAAGCAACCTCATCGAGAGGTCGCTGTCTTGGCTTGTCGGCCACGCAGGGTCCCAACCACCTACCTCCGTCACGGCTCTTCGCCGGTGCATTGCAAAAGCAGGGACCTTGGTCAGCCCAACGTGCTCAAACGCCGAAAATTGACCTCCACCTCGGCCCAAAGGGGATTGAAGGGCGGCGTTGATCCAACCCTGAGCCCTGCTTCTGAATTCGGTTGGCCCGTGCACACGGACCCCAACGGCTGCAAGGGCCGGGCCGTGCTCGGCCTCCGCCGACCACCACGCCTCAAGACGACGTTCGAGGTGATCTGCGTCAACCCGTACATGGCCGATGAGCTCCACCAACCACACGATGTCGTCTGGAAGCACCTCCAACGCGAGGTTCCGTGCGTGGGGGACGGTCTTGTTTGGATTCCTCAACACCAGCAACTCGTACGGGAGCGTTCCCACCAAACCTTGCGCCATCTCCTCTGTACCGTCGGATGAACCCCCGTCAAGCACAAGAACCACGAAGGCGGATGGCGAAAGGGATTGTTTTGCAAGGTCGTCAAGCAGCAGGCGAAGGCCGCTGACCTCGTTCAACACAGGGACCACGACCGCGATGCGCCCGTGGTCCGATGACCCCATACGGACCAGCCTGGTCGGACCGACCTTGATGCTGTCTGTTGCTGATGGCGAGGCAAGGTCAAGAACTCGAACAATGGAGCGACGTCAATGTCCACCCCGCGTCCACGGCTGACAGGTGTCGATGACGGACTTCAGGTCAACGTGACGACTCGCATCCGAGGTGCAGACGACCCCTCAAGGATCGCAGACGCCTTTCTTCGCATTTTTCCAGACGCCCCGCCCATTGACTGGCCGCCCGCACCCACCTACCCTACGGCAGCGGACGCCACCGTTTCGGTCGACAACGTGCCGTTGGACACCCTGTTCCGCTGCGTCCGAGAACAACGCATCTTGGATACCGCCCTTGATGCCATGACCGTGAACATCGAGGGCGAGACCACAACCTTTGGCCTTGAACGCGTCGCAGCCCTTGCAGGCAAGGTCGCGTTCGGTCTTCCGGGACACCCGCCGCTCGGAGGGACCTTTGAGGTCCGGATTTCAGGGGACGGGCTTCGGGACTGGTTGACGGCAGCGACTCACCACGACGGGCGCGCCACGGTTCCGAGAAGCATCGGTGACGAGCGGGCCATGGGGCCAGACGGCGAAGCAAGCGTTTGGTTCGAGCGGTAGGTCATCCGCGTCCTTTCACGGCCTGCGTGAGCGGGCGCATCAGGCGGAGGACGTGGGCGTGGAGTTCTGGTAGCAATCGGAACATCACAAGGGCCATGCCATACATGGCGAACAGGGCCACAAAACGAGCGGCATAGGTGTGGGCAAAATCGAACATTCGCAGACCAAAAACGTTGACTGAGCCGTGGACTGTATCCAGGTACACGATGCCCGCGTTGCGGAACACGTTCAGCACGTGAATCAACGGTAACGTCAGCAGCAAGGCGCGCATCCTCCTCCTCCAACTGAGCCTGAGCACTGCAATCGCACCGACGAAGACAATCATGGATTGCAGCGCGGTGCACGCCAGTACAATGTTGACGCCGACGCTGCTTCCATCGGAGGCCCACACGAGGTCGGTTCGGATGGGGTACTCACCAACCGGGTCAAGCCAAAACCAGCGGTTTCCGTCCCAGTCGGACCATGCCACAGGCCCGTCCATCGTGCTGACCCATGTTTCGCCAACTTCCACGTCTCCCGCACCTGCGAACCGCATCATCCACGCGGTTTGTGCAGCAATCGAAACGATGGCGAGACGGCTCAGCCAAGGCACGTGGAATGTTGCGAGGTAAGGGAGACCGGCAAAGGCCACGGCTCCGCGAAACCACTGCAAGGCGGCCTTGTCCTTCTCATCGGTCACGGTGTGTTCCCACCATGCAAGCCCAAGACCTGCGGGCAAGGCTGCAGAAAGCATCACGGTCAACACGGGGTCCCCTCCGCGCAAGTACCCCTCGGCCATCAGGAAGAACCCTAGACCAACCACGGGCCATCCAATCATGGCCAGCTTGGAACAAGGCCCCATTCGCACGAGGGAGAGCAGAAGCACAGCCATACCGCAGGTAAGCGCCACCATGGAGGAGGCGGGCATGCCGGCCATGGACGACCCTTGCACGGCTTCACTTTGAAGCCTGTGCGGCGGGAAGGTGAACCTCAAGGGGAAGCAGCAGTCGTTCACCCCATGGGAGGGGCCCTTGCGCATGCAGCTGCGCCAAGGCGGGCCACCCCACATGCACCCATCGCCTTCCTCGACCGAGACGGTGTGCTCAACCTCAGCGTGGAGGGCCACATCTCTGACCCCGACGAACTACGATTGGTCCCAGGGGCGGCCTCTTGCATCGCTCGTCTTCGCCATGCGGGTATGGTGATCTGCATCGTCACCAACCAATCAGGCGTGGATCGAGGATGGACCTCTGAGGCAAAGATCCATGCCATTCACGACCGCTTGGTCGACCTCCTGCTTGCGGAAGACCCGCATGCACGAGTCGATCTCACGCTCACCTGTCCCCACACCCCATGGCACGGCTGCACCTGCAGAAAGCCTGAATCGGGGCTGCTCCGCCTTGGAGAACACCTCATTCGAGGCGTCGGCTGGACCGCAGCGTTGCGTGCTCGACTCCCGGTACCGAAGAACGGTGCTGTCGGTCAACAGTGGAAGGACATCATGGTCGGTGATCGACGAAGCGATGTGCTCGCTGGACACGCACACGGCGCACGAAGTTTTCACGCCTCACCTGACGTGGGCCTTCAACCGCTCCTTTCACGGCTCTTGGACCACGATGACCTTGGCGATGCGGTGAGGTGAGGGTATGGGATGGCTTGGTCTCGACGACACGGACCATCTTGGTGGTGGATGCACCACGTGGACCATGCATCGCCTGCTCGCATCGTTGCCGGAGGGCGCGGTCCTCGTGGATGCACCTCGTCTTGTCCGGCTTCACCCGGCGGCTCCACATCGGACACGTGGAAACGCGGCCCTCGCCGCTGAGATTGAGGTGAAGTGTGCTCGTGAATCGTGGATCGGATGGCTGGAACATACGTGGCGTACCCAGATCAAACCGTTGGGTGATCGGTCGACACCGTCGACTCACAACGAACGGCAGCAGTCCCCGAGCGACCCCGGAATGGTTTGGTTTGATGACCCTCCACCCCACACGCTTTACCTCCGAGCCGTTCGAGAAATCCTCAGCGAAAGGGACCTTCCAGAAGCGAAGTGGAGCGCCGGGGGGCGGGGACGCATCGGAGCCACGGCGGCGGTGGCATGGAACGGCACGGAGGCCACGTGGGAAGGCATCGCATGGCGGAAGGAAGAGCACGGTAAGCGACGCGTCGATGCCGACCTTCTGGCTTCCTTGGACGACGACCCCTCGTTGTTCGCCTGCAGGGACCCTCGCAAAGGTCGCGGCCTTATTGCACCACGAGGCGCATCGCCTGTCCTGTTTGGCCTTCGAGGCACCACTCGAGAAGCGGTGGAGAAGGGAGGAGCGCTGCTTCTCAACGCTGCAGCGACGGAACCTGCATGCGGATGGCAAGTGCATCGGACGAACCAAGCGTCAGGTGACCACCTCACTTCCGTGATATCCACGACCGTCACCAACGTGCAGGTCAAGCGAGGGGGACATGTCTTCATCGAAACGAACCACGGTGCTATGGTTGCCTTTCGCCCTTCAGGTCCTGTGGCCACGCTCGCCTCAAGCCTCGGAGCTGAGGATGTCGTGGACGCCCTCGGCATGCTCGTGGACGGGGTCGTTCACCTTGAGGCCCTTCGTCATGTCTCTGGCCCGATGCGTTCACCGCGACGTCCAATGTGTCCACACTGCCAACGTCGATTGAAATCCATGGGACAACAGCAAGGATTGCGTTGCCTCACCTGCAACCACCGTGAACCAGCCCGTTGGGTCGGCGTCGAGGTGACCCCGACGGCATGGATTCAACCCCCCATCGATCGACGTCGGCATCTCAGCCCTGACCTCCGTTACGGACTACCTGACCACATCACCTTCGTTTCCTGACCGGCACCTTCCTATGTCGGCTCCACTTGCATGCACCATGACACCTGAACAAACGACGAACGTCGCGACGGTCGTTGCCCTCCTCGTCTTCCTCGGGCTCATCGCGTTCATGCTCCGACGCGCGCGGGAAAACCGAGCCGCAGCCTTGGCAGCGCTCGCTCCAAAGGTGGCTGGGGAAGACACCTTGGAGGGTGGAGCACGCCATCCCGAAGCGTTCGAAGAACCGACCGAAGCAGACCTCGAGATGATGGGAGACTTGCTCGACGAAGCGGAGGACGAGAACTGATCAGGTTCTCGTGAATCCGTGATCGTTTGGCTCGAGTTCCACCTCGATGTCACCGTTGGAAAGGCGTACGCGACCTTGGTGTGGTTTCCAAAGCCTCCAGACGATGCACCCCGCAGCCTCCAATTCGCTTTGTCCGCGAATCCGAATGCCGTCTTCGGCCTCCATGTCCGTGCCCGGTTTGGCGATCAGCAGGACGCTCACAGGCTTCGACATCGCCTTGACCAAACCGGCGACAGCGTCAAGGTCTGACGTCGAAATCCGACCAGTGTCTGGCGCCCAATCGTCCAGGACCACAAGCCGAACGCCTGGCAAATCCCGTGCTGCGTCTTCAAGTGCCTTCGCAATCAAATCCATGCGTCCAATGAGGTTCATGGCATGAAACCGGGACGACGTGGCCAACGACATGGACCCTAAGATTTGGCGAAACCTCGTGGGGTCTGGCATCTCGGGTGCCGCCCAGAGCACGCGCCCTCCGTCCTCGAGGCAATGGCGGGCAAGGTGGAGTCCAACCGACGTGCCTCCGGACCCTGATTCGGCAACGAGGTAGGCCGACGACGATAGAATGGCCGCTTCCCATCCTCCCATGCTGCACCATGCACGGCGATGGAGCAAGACGCTTGTGGTGGTTGGAAACGCTCATCACCTTCCCACGATACCTCCGGCCATGGCCGACGAGATTCGCGAGCATGAGCGCATCCCCCGCCGGCCTGCACCGGAATTCACGGAGGTTGGCTCGTTTGGCGAAGCCTTGCGAACGCATGGCCTCTTTGGAACGGCTGTCGATGACCGCAACCAGTACGGCCCTGTTGGCATGATGGTCCTTCTGTTCATTGTCGCAGCGATCACCTCCCTAGGATTGCTCGTTCTTCGCTCGTCCTGACGGGAATGGCTTTCCCCTGTCCCTGCTGCACCTTGCCTATGGCCCAAGCAATCGTCGGGCCTCAGCCGACCTCCCAACAGATCACCATCGCCAGTGCCCTTGACCGGCGTTGGACCATCATGGCGGCGTTGCTCGGCTCGAGCTCAGCCGTGATGCTTTTTCACGGCATGCAACAAGAACTCTATCCTAGGTTTGGGCGTGAACTCGCCCTGACCATCATCGCCTTCACGCTTCCCTTCCAGGCGGTGTGGTTCATGATCTACACGTACCAGATCGCGTTCGGCCCCCACCTTGGTGCCCAACAGCAGCAAACGCTGCATCGTCTGTCAAGCATCTGCCAACTGCTGGCGTACGTGTCGGTCCTCGGACTGGCGGTTCTCTGGACCAGTGCTTCGCACTACGTGGGTGGAAGTTTTCTGGTTGGCACCGTTTTTGCCCTCGGAATGGTCCGCTTGGCCATGTCGGAAGCCCGAAAGCACGACATGCTCGGCGAGGGTACAAACAGCGAAGGTTGATGGAGCGGGGTCTGAGCCGAGCATCATGGCGTTCTGTCCGTTGGATTACCGGTACGGGTGCCAGACCTTCAAGCACATCTGGTCCGAGGACGGTCGGCATGAACGGCAACTGGAGGTGGAGCGGGCACTTGTCTGGGCCCACCATCAACTTGGGCGCGTCTCCGCAGAAGACTATGCGGCCGTCGAGGCCATCGCGACACCAACGGTCGTGACCAAACAGCGGGTGTCGGACATTGAAGCGGAAACGCGCCATGACATCATGGCCCTCACAAAGGCCATGGCGGAAGCGGCAGGTGAGGCGGGTTGGTGCGTGCACCTCGGTGCAACCTCCAACGACATCGTGGACACCGCCGTGGGCCTCCAACTGCGGGACAGCATGGTGTTGCTACGAGAAGCGTTGGTTCAGTTGATCCGCGTTTGTGCCGATGTCGCTGAGCGGGAGCGGAACACCGTGATGCTCGGCCGCACCCATGGACAAGCCGCCGTACCCATCACCTTCGGCCTCAAGGCCGCCGTCTGGCTTGATGAACTGCGGCGCCATCTTGTGCGCCTCGACGAGGCCTCACCGCGAATCGCAGTGGGCAAGTTCCTCGGCGCCGTAGGCACAGGGGCGGCACAGGGGGCGGACGCGAGGGAACTGCAGCGCCTGATCCTCGAGCACCTTGGGCTTGGCGTTCCGCTGGTGACCACGCAGGTGGTGGGGAGGGACCGCTATATCGAGTACATGCATTGGCTGGGTTCTGTTGCAACGACCTGCGAGAAAGTTCTCCAGGAAGTTCGAAACCTCCAGCGCTCCGAAATTGCCGAAGCCGGGGAAGGATTTGACGTCAAGAAGCAGGTTGGTTCGTCGACGATGGCCCACAAGAAGAACCCGATCACCAGCGAAAATGCATGCGGCTTGGCCCGAATCGTGCGTTCCTTCATCGTGCCAACGCACGAAAACGCCATCCTTTGGCACGAACGTGACCTCGCCAACTCAAGCGCTGAGCGTTTCACGCTCTCCCACGCCTCCGCGCTCTGTGAGGACGTGTTGGCGAAGACCGCTCTTGTGCTTCGGGACATGTGGGTTGACGCGGACCGCTGCCGTGCCAACATCGAGGCGCAGAAGGGCTTGGTCATGGCAGAGAAGGTGATGATTGAACTCACGTCGCATGGCGTTGGCCGCGACGAGGCGCACGAAATCATGCGTACGGCGTCCTTCAGTGCAGTGGACTCCGGAGAACACCTGTTGGACGTCTGCCTCCGCACACCGGAAATCGTTGCCGTATTCTCCGCAGACGAACTCGCGAAGATGTTCGAGCCAAGCAACCACCTCGGTGTTGCGGGGGAACTTGTGGACGAGGCGGTCGCGCTGGCGCGGACCGCCATCGCCTGAACGTCATTCGATGGAGAGGTGCCCTCTTCGTCCGTCCCAGCACGTGGTCCACGTTGGCGTCAAGGCTGTCGAAAAAAATGGGGCGTTCAGCACGAGCGTTTCGTATTCGCCGCCCTCGCCGTCGACGTTGAAGCGGTGCTTCGCCGCCAGCGCCTCCAAGGCATCGAGGCCATCGTGATCCAGCACACGGCCGAGCCAGCCTGAATCAAGGCCTTCGCAGGACACCGCGGATGCAACGAAGCAAAATCCGTGATCGACCAAACCTCGGAGGTGCTGCATTGGAGGTTGGTGCCACAGGGGCGTGAAACTGTGGAGGCCCAGGTCATGCCCAAGCCGCTCCAGCCGATTTTTTTGATAATCCGACCGCAAGGCTCCGCTCACAAATCCATCCACTTCGTAGGCGCAGAGCATGGCGGCCAGCGCCTCAAGGTCCGGCCCTTCTGTCCCATCGATGCGCCGATGGTCCCAAGGCACACCAGCCACAGCAGCCTGCTGCCTTACGACGTGGGTGGTGGGCACCTGAAACATTGGAGAATCGCCCTCCACGATGAGGGTCAGGACAACCTTCACCTCCCACCCACGGCACAACGCCCACCACCATGCTGCTGTGGAGTCCTTCCCTCCAGACGACAGGACGGCCACTCGCATGATGGGAAGGGGTGGCTGTGACCTATCAGTCTGTCACCGAGGAAAGAGGGTTCAAATGGGGTGGACACGCGGTCAGAACGTGGGCGGACGACCGCCCCACGAGGTGACCATATGCAACCAAGCGGACGCGGCTACGACCACGGCATCACGACCTTCAGCCCCGACGGCCGCCTGTTTCAGGTCGAATACGCTCGCGAGTCGGTGAAGCGTGGGACCACCACGGCAGGACTCAAGTTCCGTGAGGGTGTAGTGCTGGTCTGCGACAAGCGCATTGTCTCTCGGTTGATCATCCCCGAATCCATCGAGAAGGTGTTCAAGGTTGACGAGCACGTCGGCGTGGCCACATCGGGACTTGTCGCCGACGCCCGACAGCTTGTTGGACGCGCACGTGTGGAAGCGCAAATCAACCGCATCACCTACGCGGACAAGGTCCCCATTGATGTTCTGGTCAAGCGTATTTGCGACTTCAAGCAGTCCTTCACCCAGTATGGAGGTTCGAGGCCGTTTGGCACCGCACTGCTGATTGGTGGCGTGGACGACGAAGGCGTTCACCTCTACGAAACGGACCCCTCCGGCGCCTACCAAAGTTACCACGCTGGGGCCATCGGCTCAGGACGAAACACGGTCATCGAATACTTCGAGGACAAGTGGAAGGAAGGGTTGACGCTCAATGCCGCGATGAAGTTGGGCCTTGAAGCCCTCCGTCACGCCAACGATGGGCAACTCAACCGGGAAGCGGTCGAAGTGGCCAGCATCACAGCCGAAGGTTACTCCATCCTCGACAGGGAGGCCGTGAACAAGCAAATCGACCGGCTCAAACCCATTGAGGAATGACGCGGTGCAGGTGCATGGTTTCGCTCGATGAGGCCGTCATTGCCCGTTGGGAGCACGGCGGCCACCGTTTCGAAGTTCTTCTCAATCCCGACGTGGTCGAAGCCTTTCGCGACGACCCCCAAACGGTGCAAATCGATGACCTGATGGCCGTTGAAGACGTCTTTCATGACGCGAGGCAGGGAGAGCGACCCACCGTGGGCGACCTCCGCTCGGCCTTCGGCACAGATGACGTGTTGACCATCACCACCATCATCCTTGAACGAGGCAGCATCCAGTTGACGACGGCGCAACGGAAAGCACGGGTCGAGGCCATGCGTCAGCGCATCGTCCATCGCATCCACAGCGAGGCTGTGGACCCACGGACGAAGTCCCCACATCCTCGTTCAAGGATTGAATTGGCTTTGGACGAGAGCAGGTTTTCCGTCGACCCGTTCAAGCGCCTTGAGGTGCAGGTCAACGAGGCCATTGCTGTACTCAAGCCGCTGATTCCACTTTCCTTTGAACGGGTACGTCTGGCGATCAAAGTCAGCGGAGCAGCCTTCGGACGTGCTCAAGCGATGCTTCGTCCAGACCTTCAACGCGAAGAGTGGCAGTCCGATGGCTCCTGGGTGGCCATCGTCGACGTTCCTGCAGCTCGAAAAGGCGACCTCATACAGGACGTGATGAGGCTCGACCGCGAGGCCGAGGTCCGGGAATTACCGTCGTGACGCCCTCACCGCGAGGCGAGGGTGAGGTTCTTCCACATGTCTTCGGGGACTTCCATCGCCAAGCGAAGGCCGCCCATGGCGCCAAGGCGAACGGGGTCATCGACCACGTGAACGTTCACGTCGCCCATGTCCGAGAGGCGGCGCTCGATCATGGCGCCCAACCCACGGATGCCCGAGCCACCGCCAGCCAACACCATGTTGCGCCGGAATTGGTCGTGGAATTCAGGGTTGGAACCAATGATGAGTTTCTTGACGTTCTCGACGATGGGTTCCACGATCGATTCGCAGGCCCGCTGGATGCAGTCCGTGATGTCAAGGGTCATCGCCTTACCTTCGATGGAGAAGTCGACCATGATGGGTTTGTCAGGCGGGGAAGCGGATACGAACGAGTGCTGCTCCTTCCAACGGCGTGCCATGTCCTTCGTGACTTGGGCACCGTTGTACTTCGACTGCACTTCAGCAATGATCTGCTTATCGACGTAGTCACCTGCAAATCCCGTGTGCATTTGGTCCCCAGGACCCGGAATCGTGCCGTAGACACGGCACAGGTCCGTCGTACCCGCACCGATGTCGATGACGAGGGTGTGCTCAAGCATGTCGAGTGCGTACGCCACCGCGAAAGGTTCGGAGATGATCATCGCCGCGTTCACAGATCCCGAAGCGGCATCGAAAATCGCGGTCTTGTCAACGTGGCTCGCTTCGGCGGGTGCCCCAATCACGGCGACGACTCGGTCGAACTCTTCAGGGTCCGACAACCCAATCAGATGGGTGATGAAGTGAGCGATGAACTCGCGGTCTTCGGGGGTATCCTTGATCACACCAAGTTCAAGGGGACGGAACAGGTTGAGTGCGAGGCGGTTCTTGAGCGCCTCCTCACCGAAGAGAACATCGCGCTTCAGGAAGTTTCGAGCGACAGGGTCCTTGGGAGTTCCAATGACGGTCAATTCCTCAACTTCATGGGAGGCTGACGACACCATCACGGACCTGAAGGTTCCGAGGTCAATGCCGATGTAGAGGGTTTCCTTGGCCATGTGCTCACGCTCGCAAGTTGCCTGAATCCGAAGGTGCTTATCAATAATGCCGAGGAGGAGTGACGCTCAGCACCACGCCTCGCATGCGTGGCAGTACCATGCTGCATGCTCCGGATAGAGGTCGGCCATTCCACCGCAACCTGTGCATTCCTTCTGGGCTTGGTCACCAAAGATGTCGAGGACGATCTTGACATGGTGGTGGTCGTCAATACCAAGTTCTTGACGCATCGCCCAAAGGAGCTGGTCTTCGGAAGGTGATATGATCCCGTCTTCAAGGACCAGCCGCACGACGGCTTGGTAATCGGCGATGACCTGCACCTCACGGTGGTCGAGGAGGACACCTCCCTTTTCAGCGACGATGTCCTGACCTCCGGGATCGTCGACAAAGACCACGAGGGCCGCCGGATTGAGGCTGGCCTCTCGGAGTTCGAGGTTGATGATGTGGCCTTCGAGGTTGGCGTAGACAAGCCGGGAATGCCGGTTGATGGCGTTCGTGATCGACCTCGCCGTGTCCTCACGGCTTCGACCCCGTCTCCACCCCGTTGGACTCGTCTCGTTGTATGCGTAGAACTCCGTTCCGTATCCGGGGTATTCAAGACGAAGTTCTTCCCCTCCGTCGAAGTCGTTTGTGAGGATGTGGAAGGCAGCGACCGTGGTGGAGACGATGTTGTCATCGTCGTCGAAGTTGATCATCAACGGTTTTCGTTCTTCGACCGCGGCGTTGAATTGACCTTGCATGCCGCTCATCCACTTCTCTTCGAGGCGTTGAAGGCTGGCTTCCTGTTCCCCTGAGAGTCCCTTGTCGATGCCCAACATCCCTCGTAATTCACCGGTCTTCATTTCCTGCTTGAATTGTTCAATCAGTCCGGCGTTGAAATGGTGGTCGTCCCGAACCGGACCGGACCTTGCCTCGACGTGGTCTGGGTCCTTCCATTCGTAGCCACATCGGCTGCATGCGAGGTATCCCGCCATCGTGGAAGGTTGCCCATCTCCACCGCAGCGGGCACAATCCCCTCCCTCTTGCGAGGTCAAGTTCTCCGCCGCCTCGCGTCGTCCTTGTCGAGGGTCAAACGCCGCCATGGGATGAAGAGGACGACTTCGACCTTCAACATGTCCATTGGCTCAACTCAGGGCCTTTCGGCCGTAACGAAGGACGCCGTCCTGAGCGTAGAGCCGCCGAACAACAAGCCGTACTGAACGACCGATGTCCACCACAGACTCATGCCCATCGGCATGAAGGAACACGCCCCTTGGCCCATCGTCAAGCTCCACCACCATGGAGGTCAGACCACCAAGCAGCGGGGCACGCAACGCAAACTCGGAGGGAGCACCGGCGGGAACCAATCGCGTCCAAGAGTAGACCGACCCGAACGGTACCAAGTTGCCACCTTCGGCGAGGACCTGGCCGTTGTGGTCAGCCCCTCGGGGAGGCCAGGTTGGTCCAACTTGCGCGGCGAGGGCAAGACGAGCCGTCATTCCGAGGCGATGCGTGCGGTCGGAAACGTAGGCGCCTTGGGAGACGTTGGAGGATGAACATTCCTCACGCCACGCGTCTTCAAGGCCTTCATGCATCGCGGGTTCCATGACGATGACATCGTCGCCGCTCAGCGCTGGAAGCAACGGAGCATCTCCTTCCACAATGGCGACGGCGTGGTCCAACACGTGAAGGTGCCACGGGGATGCCGCATCCTCAACGAGGTGTGGAAGGGAGGCCCGAACCACGTCGGCCGCCACCGCATCCGGCAAGCCGGCGATGCACGGCTCGCCTCCCAAGCTGCACCACGCTTCCAACAGATCAACCGTCAAGGTGGTGAAATCTGCATCTGGTGCGAACACGGCCTTCCCTTGAACACGAAATCGAGATTGAAGCAGCAGACCACCTGCCACATCACACAAGGCCCCTCCGTTGAAGGTCCGTGTCGTGGTCAAGCGAGGCCCCTCCCAAAGATGTGCACGGCACAGGTTGCACCGGATCCTCCAACGTTGTGCGTCAACGCAACTTCTGCATCGTCCACCTGACGCACCCCCGCTTGACCTCGAAGTTGCTTGAACACCTCGACAACTTGCCCTGCGCCAGTGGCTCCGAGCGGATGGCCCTTGGCCTTGAGACCGCCAGACCCGTTGACCGTGGTCGCTCCCTCGTTCCGCCGACCGCGTCCTTCGCTGGCGAAGGCACCTCCACCACCAGCTTCAACGAATCCGAGGTCCTCGGTGGCCAACAATTCGGCGATGGTGAAGCAGTCGTGAACTTCCGCCACGTCAATTTGGGAGGGGGCGATGTTCGCTGCCGCATACGCTTGCGCCGCGGCCTTCTTGGTGGCATGAAGCGAGGTCAACGAAGGGCGGTCATGGAGGGCAAGGTGATCGGACGCGGCACCGGACCCGCGCATCCAGACGGGGGTGTCGGTCAAGGAACGGGCGACTTCAGCAGACGCCAACAAGAGGCAGGCGGCACCGTCAGAGGTTGGGCAGCAATCGTACAGGGTGAGCGGGTCGGCAATCATTGAGCCACTTGCCGCTTTTTCAAAGGTCACGGCTTTTCGCAACTGGGCATGCTCGTTGTCGACGGCATGGTCGTGGTTTTTGACGCTAATGTGAACGAGGTCATCGTGGCTGCTTCCATGCTCGTGAAAGTGGCGCCGGGCCATCATGGCGTAGGTTCCGGGAAAGGTCAACCCAGCAAGGCGTTCCCATTCGGTATCCCCTGAGACACCAAGCCAGTACCGCTTCCGCTCAGGGGTAAGGTCGTTCATCGTTTCCAAACCGCCAACGACGACGAGGTCGGCTCGACCGCTGGCGATGGCCGCCCATCCGTCCCGTAAGGCAAAACCCGAGGATGCACAGGCATTCTCGATCCGGCGCGCTGGAACCCCGGCCATGCCGGCGTGTTCTCCGAGGTACGCCGCTGTGTTGCCGAGTTGCCCACCACCAAAGGCGGTGGAGCCGAGGAAGAGTTCCTCAACGTGGCTTAGGCTCACGTCCCCATCCACGCTTTCGACGCAGGCACGCACCGCTTCGGACCACATGTCCTTCATCGCACCGGGGTGCTGCCCGAAGGCGGTTTGGCCCGCCCCGACGACCGCCACGTCCACCATGGGCCTTGCACGCTCCGCTGGCACTTGACCCTCGCGGTCGTGTTGGGCCGATGATGTAATGAACGAGGCGCGGAGGCATCACGACATGCTGCGCCAATGCAAGGGACACGGGCACTTCTCCGGCACCAACTGCCCTGTCTGCAACGATGAAGGGAAATTCATCATGTCCGACCGGGAGGCCGACTCGCTCGGTCGCATTCTCGCGCTTGTGCTTCGCCATGCACCTGAGAAGTTCAACGTCGACATGGACATCAACGGGTGGGTCTCCACCCGCGACCTATCAAACGCCATCGCCAACAGCCGCCGACACCTGCACTGGGTTCGCGCATGGCACTTTGAGGCCATCGCGAACGCTGATGAAAAGGGTCGTTGGCAGGTTGAAAACGAAATGATCCGCGCGACCTACGGTCACTCGATCGAGATTGAACTCGACCTTCCGACCGACGACATTCCCGATGCCTTGTACTGGCCGTGTGAGCAAGGCGAAGTGGACTCCCTGCTCCAGTTTGGTATCCTCTCAGGAAGCCGGAAGCACATCCACCTCTCCCTGACCATCGGTCATGCCTTGGAAGCCGGTCGCGTGCACATCAACCGACCCGCCATCCTCGAGGTCGACACCATTCGAGCGGTGGCTGAGGGCCACACCATCTTCCGCGCAGGGACCACGGTCTTCTTGACGGAAGAGGTGCCTCCTTCGGCGCTGTTCCAGGTCGAGGCCGACGACCAAACGATTCAGGACGCCTTTGCCCGTTGGGACGAGGAAGAGTGAATCAGCGACCGCCGCATCGTGCACAAAAGTCCAGGTCAGGATCGAGCGGCGCGCTGCAGTGCTCGCACAAACCAGCGGCCCCGACCACCACGCTTGGGACAGGGTCACGCTCTCCGTCCTGCGCATGAGCGTCAACGACCACCGTTGGGTCCAGACCAAGGCGGACGCGTTGTGCAAAGCGGGTGCTGAAGAGGATGGCTTCTTGGATGGCTGCCTCTAGGCGTCGTTGGCGTTGAGCGCGTTCAAGGGGATCGGCGATGGACGCACTCGCTTCCAGTTCGGCCTGCAGGTGCCGGAGCAGCACATCGACCGTAGGAACGTCCGTCATGCCCTGACCTGCGCCACCTCGGTCTTCAATCCTCGCGAGCAGCCTCATGAAGCGGGAGGCGGTGGGCACCGCATGGAGCCGCTCGTGGTGGTCAAACTCGGAGGTGGCCTCATCACCGACAAGGCCAACCTCACCACCTGCAAACCTGCCGTCATTCAACGGCTGGCGAGCGAGTTGGCTGAAGCACGGCGCCACGGCGTGAGCATCGTCGTGGTGCATGGCGCCGGTTCGTACGGGCACCTGCGTGCCAAGCAGTGGGGCTTGGCCCACGGGAGGTCTGACATCGTCGGAGACGACGGGTGCACGACCCAGGACGAAGCCGTGGTACGGGTGCGCGAGGAGATGATGGAACTCGCGGACGCGGTATGCGCTGCTCTGGAAGCCGCAGGCCTGATTCTTTCCAGGCACCCGCCCCACCAATGGGCCGAAGGTACCGGAGCGAACTTCAGCGGGGATGTGCTACGGTTGGAGCCTAGCGAACACACCCCTGTGACATGGGGCGACGTGGTGCCCGTTCGAGGGA
>JAURMD010000015.1 GCA_030830875.1 Thermoplasmatota archaeon
CAGCAAACGGACCTTCTTTTCACGACCAAGGCGTTCGAGGTGATGGTGCATGTCTCGGCTTGCGTCGATGGCCAGACCAACTCCAAGGTGACGTCCGGTTCCTCGGATGAGCCGGTCGAGCAGGGCATCAACGAGCACGTTTGTGTCGACGATAACCAGCGGAGGAAGCGGGAGGTGGCGAAGGTGACGACGGTCGCGGACGGGAATTTCCCCTCGCTTCATGGTGAACAAGGAGTGCATCGACTGCTTCAGTTGACGTTGCTGTGTCAGCCGGAAACAGTTTGTTCCAAGGGCACGTTCAAGGTACATCAGGCCCGTCAGCGCCTGCCCTTCCGCGACGCGACTCGCAAGTTCGTACACCTCCTCTGGGGTTGGCGAGGCAACCATGAGTTGGGCGTAGCGCTGGTCTGCGTTCCTGCGATGGCGGCTACGCTGCGCGGTAAGGTTCTGCGCAGCTCGCACACGTCCGGTAAATGGCTCCTCGGGCAGGGGGATTGCATGGCCACGAGGGTACGCCATCAACAGGTCCAGCACGTCTTCGTTGAACCACGTCCGACGGCGCTCGATGACGTTGCCTTCGTCGTCTTCTTCGAGGACGACTTCCCGTTCGAGGACCGCCTGCTGAATCATCTGGGTGGCGTCATCGGTGCGGCCCATCGCCGCCAAATGTGACACGCGGAGGTACAATTGGAACCGTTCCGTCATCGCCGTTCGCAGGGAGGCTTCTTCGTCGAGCAGTTCGATCGCGCGCTTCCATTCGCCGGCGAAGGCGAAATGAATCAGCGATTTCCTGTTCAGTGCGACACGGTGTTCGAAGTCAAACGCGAATTCGTTGTCTTCGATGACGTCGCGCTCGTGTCCCGCCTTTGCGGCACGACCGTATTCCTGAGCAGCACGAAGGTGCTGTCCCGAGGCCGATGCCACCGTCGCTCGTGCGACGATGCTCCACGGAGATGTAGGATCATGCTCTTGATACCACGCGACCAAGGCAGGAAGCGGCAAATCGTGGTCGAACAGCAGGTTTCGCACCGCGTGAACCACGCGTGTGGGCACGTTGCCTTCTGCAACGAGGGCGTTGACCATCGTTGCTGTCGCTTCGTTGGCTGTCCCATTTTGGAGCGCGTGGATCGCTCCGTTGAGGCGGAGGGTGGTGAGCAAGGTGCGCACGAGGGCTGCATCAAGCGGTGTGAGGGGCAGGTGGGACGCTTCATCTTCGAAGACATCGATGGCTTTGATGTCGACCAGTCCGTTCCCTTCTTCGGCGAGTGCTTTGGTGATTTGTCCGAAGGCCTTGAGCGCAGATTTGGACATCTGGAACAGGTCGGACGCCACTTGCCCTCCTTCCAACAAACGGAGGAGGTGTGGTGTGGCCTCCGAAAATGAGGACGGTGGCACTGCATCGTGCAAGGAGGACACCAATCGAGCACGCTGCGCGCGGACGGCGTGGTACAGCGTGATGTCTCGGTTGGCGGCGAGCAGATGGGCGCAGAGGATCACCTCCCAGGGATGTGCGTCTGCGACGGCATCATCGGACAACAAGTGGGCAAGCCGTCGGAGTTCCATCCCGTCCAACAGCAAGGGGATGACGTCCTCATGCCCCGCGTCGATGGCGTCCTCACCAGCGTCCTGCATTCGGCGAAGGGCCTGCAGCCTGACCTCGGATGGCAGTTGCGAATGTTGCACGACGCATCGTAGACCGTCGCCATGAAGTCCATTGAGCAAGGATTCGAACCACGACATGGCTGCAGGCGTCCCAATCGTCATTATGAGGTTCACAATCGCCTCAACGTCCGCATCAGGATCGACGCTCAACCCTTCAAGCGCAGCAGCGGCTCGGTCGGCTTCGCCCTCTCGGACCAAGGCGCCAAGGTGCCACCATCGTAGGCGCTCGACAGCACGCCCGCCGCCGTCAAGGGTACTGAGTACGTCGAGGCCCTGCTGAAGTGTGTCTGAAGGCGCCTCTGCCGCCGCTTCCGGAGCATGCCTCCAGGCATGCATGCGCCGTGCTCGGTCGAGGGAGGTGGCGTCCCCAGCCGCGGCGCTCGTCGACCATGACGAAACCTTGCCTTGCTTGAGGTCTGCGAGGTCAGAATGGGCCGTCGCCAGGGCCTCATCGTTCACCTTGAGGCGCTCGATGGCGGCTTCGGGCAAGGGCAAATTGCACGTTTGGGCGACGACAACAGGCACCACGCTCAAGGGACCTTCGAGGTGAAGGAGTGAGGGGTCAAGGCTCATGCCACGCCCTGATTCTGCTTGAGCCGTTACGGTTGAGAGGGCGACCTTCTGGGAGGCCTCCACGACGTAGGGGGCAGCCGCGGTCAACAGGCGAAGCACTTCGGTCATGTCCGTACCGGAAATGGCCCCAAGCGTCACGTCAAACGTTGACAGGTCGACGACTGCAGAAACATCCTCACCTTCGGGAAATCCACCGAGCAAGGCCAACAAAGGTGAGCGGCGGGCGATGGCGTGCCACACAGGGTGCACACCTTCTGCGAGGCAACGATCGCGAAGGCGGTCGAGGTGGGCGTTCATTGCGTCGTCCCACGCCTCGGCTTCCATGCCTTTCCGCGCGGTCAACACAGCGAAAGCAAAGGCTGGACTCAGCGTTTCCTGTTCCGAGACCTCAAGCGCCGTCGGTAGGTTGTCCAGCGGTGAGGAGGAACTCCGGGTGTTGCGTCCACCTCGGCGACCACGTATCGGACGCTGGCCACGCATCGAAGGGGAGCCTTCCTCGTCGTCGTCTGCCGATGGTGGAGCGACCTCGTTCAAAGCCAGAAGCAGGATGCCCTGCCACGGTTTTTCCAGTAGTTTGAATTCATCTTCACGGGAGACGACGGCAAGGCGTTGGCGAGCGAGCATCGGTTTGGCGAAGCCAGCCTCGAGGCAGGCCGCCAGATACCGCTCCTGCACGATGAACACCCGGTGGGAACGGGGGCAAGGTCGGCGCTCTTTCAATGCACCGTCCACGTACGCTGACGTGCGCCCTAGGACGAAACGTCTTGAGGCAACGGCGATGAGGAGGCTACGGGGGCACGATGGAAACCGTCAGTACCCTCCTGCTGCTGGTGCACCCAGCACTTGCGTTGCTCGTTGTGTTGTGGATGGTTCGCCAGCACGGTTGGCGGAAAGCGGGCGGCACCCTCCGAGGCGAGGCACGACAGGTTGCACTCGCCCAGCACGTTCGTGACGGAGAACGCCTCCTGTTGGCGACCAGCGGCGTGATCATCGTGGCCATGCTGGCCCGTGCCGCAGTGGGTGTGCTGGAAGCAGGAAGTGCAACGGCGATGCTGATGCCTCAGAGCCTGCATGGGTGGAGCGGACCCGTTGGTTTGTGGATCCTCTGGACCACCGTACGTCACGGCCGGCGCGCCTTGGAGGCGATGAACTCCGGCGAATCCTTCGGCCGTCATCGCACGGTGCACGGCCGGGCAGCAGACCTCATGCTGATTCTGGTGGGACTGCATGCCTTTCTGGGCTTCCTGTACACCTTCATGGTGCTCGGCGGGCCTTGATTCTGGAAATACACCTCACTAAATACAGCGCTTGGACGCGGCGGCACATGGAAGGAGCGACGGACCCTTCTGAGGTCGAACACCGTTTGCTCTACCAACTCGGGCTGCAGATTCACGACCGTGCTCGGCTTGTGCTGATTGGGTCGTTGCTGCTTTGTGTGCTCCTGGCAGGATTGGCCACAAGCGGCGCTGAGTGGGCGGAATCCTACGGAGAAGGTGAGGTCGAATCGCTCCTTGCGGGGGACGCGCTTGACGCGGCGTTCGCCACGGGCAACGAGAGTGCTGCCTCGTCTTTCGTCGTGCTCATGCACCATCCAAACCTGAACGACAGCGATGTGGCTTGGCAACAGGCCGTGGAAGCGATGCTGGCCCCGCTGAGCAGCCACCCAGAAGTGCGTGTGAACCATTCGTGGACCGTGGCCGACGCCGTGCGCGACGAGTGGGTCACCTCGACCGACGATGGGTTCTGGGCGCTGACCCACGTTAGCATCGACCTTCCACGAAGCGAGGCGAAGGAACTCTTCAGCACCGTGGCCGAGGAGATCCATGCGCCCGACGGCTTCGAGGGCTGGGTGACCGATGGATTGGCGGTTGACTACACCTTTGAGCACCGCATCCACGAAGATTTGGTGAAAGCTGAACTGATTTCAGCCCCCCTCTCGCTCATCATCCTCGGCCTTGTGTTCGGCTCCCTCGTCGCAGCTCTCTTGCCCGTCGCCGTCGGGGTGTTCACCGTCCTGTCTGCCGTGGGTGTCACCATCTGGCTGTCCCACATCGCCGATTTGAACAACTACGCGTTGAACATCATCTCGCTCATCGGCATCGGGGTCTCCATCGATTACTCGTTGTTCCTCGTGAACCGCTTCCGCGAAGAAATTCGACGTGGAAGGGACGCGAGGGTGGCGACAGCGATGACCGTTGCCACCGCGGGACGCGCGGTGCTGTTCTCTGGTGTCACCGTTGCCGTGGGCCTCATGGGCCTGTTGTTCTTCGAACACACCGCCCTCCCGTCCCTTGGCCTAGGCGGAACGTTGGCCGTGTCGATCGCCATGGTGTACGCCGTGGTCAGCCTCCCAGCCTTGATGGCGGTGCTTGGCCCTCGCATGGAGTCGGTGCGAATTCCCTTCGCCTTCGCGATGGACAGTGACGACGAGCACGGCTTTTGGGGAAAGATTGCGACCACCGTCATGGAACGGCCTTGGGCGGTCTTCATTCCGGTTGTGTTGCTGCTGGTCGGGGCGGGCCTGCCCTTCCTCTATGCAGAATTCTCCCTCTCAGGTACCGGAGCATTGCCTCCCGAAGACGAGGCGAGGCAGGGTTTGGAACTCATCGATGACTTGTGGCCGGAAGCGAGCCAAAACGCAGGCATCGTGGTGCTTGAGATCGGGGCGGTCGACCCACTGAGCGAGGCCAGCCTTCGCGTCCTTCACGCTCACATGTCCGACCTGCTCGACGACGAACGGGTCACCACAGTGGTCGGCCCAGGCCTCCCAGACGCCAGCATGAGCGCGGATGATGTGGTCGCGTTCTGGACGACGCCCGAAGCCTACCTCGACCCTGCAACACGTGGCGCACGTCAGGCCTTGCAGGAACGCTTTGTCGCCGACGGCGTGACCTGGTTCGCCTTCACGATGAGCGGCGAACAAACGAGTCCCGCGTCCCGCGACGTGGTGGTCGATGTTCGATCCGGCGCGGACACCTTGCTGAAGGAACTCGGGGCCGTTGACGGTGCCATGATGGTCGGTGGATTTGCGGCCTACAACCAAGACATCCTCGACGCCGTTGGAGAGAACCTTCCGAAAGCGGTCGCGTTCATCTTGACCGCGACGGTGTTGCTCATCTTCGTTCAGGTGCGCTCCATCGTGATGCCTTTCAAAGCGATCACGATGAACGTCCTCTCCATCACCGCCTCGTTCGGTATGCTCGTGTTTGTGTTCCAGTGGGGCTTTGGAGAAAACCTCCTGAATTTTTCTGCGCAACCGATTGACGTCACGAATCCTGTCCTGATTTTCTGCATCGTGTTCGGTCTGTCGATGGACTATGAGGTGTTGATGCTCAGCCGAATTCACGAGGAATGGTTGCGCACAGGCGACAACACGCTTGCCGTCGCCAACGGCCTGCAGCGCACAGGGCGCCTCATCACCGGTGCAGCCGCCATCATGGTCGTGGTGTTCTCCGCGTTCGGATTGTCCTCCATCGTTATCATCAAACAAATCGGCTTTGGTTTGGCCTTAGCCATCCTCATCGACGCCACCCTGGTTCGCGCCTTGGTTGTGCCCTCCGCCATGCGCCTGATGGGGTCGTGGAACTGGTGGTCGCCGTCGTGGCTCCCCCAACCTGTCCCCGCGGCAGCGTCCAAAGGACCGACGCCCGCTCGTCTCAACCTCGAGCACGTGCTCGCCGTCCTCGAACGGCACCAAGGACTTCACGAGGACGAATGAGGAGCCTTGGCGTGCAGGCTTCGCCAGAGGCGGAGCCACGCTGAAAGGTTGCGATCGACGTCCTCGGCCTCGACCTCCCGGTCTTGCCGTTCGCCGTCCGAACCGAGGGGTTGAACCCTGCACCCGCATGCGTTGGCGTGGCCTCCACCGTTCGGATCCAAGAGGGTGGCCAAGCGTGACAAATCCACCCGCCGGCGGGATGAATGAAAGGAATTCGCGTAAAAGGAGGCTGAAAGGGCCGGACGGTCCGCGCGGTCGATGGCTCCATCAACATGCCCGTGAATGATGCAGCAGGCATCGGCAGCGCTCCCGACATGAGCCGTGACCAGGTACCCCGATACACGTCCATCCTTCCCATCCAACCGGCACACAGCAAGGCCATCGATGACCGTCGTGTGGGCCTTCACCATCGCAAGGGCATGGGCTCGGTCCTGCCGCGCAGCGGCAACCGTGTCCGCCACCCAAGGGTCGTTCAACAGCGCCTCGATGGTCTCGCCAGACACAAGCAAGTCCAGCACGTGGTGCATGAAGGGCTCGTTCAAGAGACCGAGGCACCGTGACAAACGAACAAGAGGACCGTCCTCAAGGAAGACTGCACGTTCAATGCCTCCGGAATCCAACGCGTCAACAAACGGCATCACCGCCTCAAGATGTGGCATTGGGTGAAGGGGGGACATCAGGTCGTAAGCGACCCTTGCAGCGGATGGTGCGTCCTGCCAATCAAGGCGCCCTCCGGCCTCAAGAAAGGCAGAGGCTTCGTCGTCGTTCGGCCGGTTTGTGTGGTGATGGTCCACGTACCATCCACACGCTGGATGAAAGGGAAGGTCGACCATCACCGTACGGCGGTCAATGATGTCATCAAGGTGCCCGCTTCGGACGAGGGCGGGATGGGCAAAACGCACGGTCGCCTCGGGCAGGGCCTGCTTCAACACCGCCGCAGCGCAAAGACCGTCCAGATCCGCATCGGCGACGATGCGGTCGTAGGCTTGCATGGCTGGAGGGAGGCATGGGCGGGGCATCAAGATGCCGAGAACGTCGCAAAGGCCATCAGCGGCGCTTCCGAGGCCCTGACATGGAGACCTCCTGCGGTGTGGTGCTGGTCAACCTCGGCGCCGTCCTCCTCCTCCAGTATCCTCAGGGCCACTGGGATTTTCCGAAAGGCCACGTGGAAGAACGTGATGGAGGCGACCACCAACGAACGGTCCGGCGCGAAGTTGAGGAAGAGACCGGCATCGTTGACCTTCAATTCGTCGAAGCCTTCCGTGAACGAAGCGCGTACTCCTTCCGGCACAAGGGGAAAATGGTGCACAAAGAGGTTCATTGGCTGCTTGCTGAGACCGAGACGCTTGTCGTTCGGCTGTCCCATGAACATCGAGGCCACCTCTGGTTGGATTGGGAGCAGGCGGAGGAGGTCCTCAGCCACGAGGAAAGCCGCGCCGTGCTTCGTTCTGCACTTGAAGTGATGCAGGCGCTCGGAAGGGATTGATCACAAGCCCTCAACATCGGTGTCGTGGTCACGCTGACGCCGCAACATGCTGCTCACCCCGTCCTCCGTGCCACGCTGCGCAAGCGGTCGCCACACGACTTCGTCTTCCCTAAGCCTGTGGGAGCACCAACGACCGAGCACAAAACACCAATCCGACAAGCGGTTGATGTACACCAAAACGACCGAACGTGCCCCGTTGACTTCGCTGTCTCGCAACTGAACCACGGTCCGTTCAAGTCGACGGGTCAACACGCGCGCTTGGTGCAGTCGTGCCACGAGGTCCGAACCGCCTGGCAAGACAAAACTCGAGAGCGGGTCCAATTCCTCGAGCATCTCATCCATTTCCTCGAGCAGAACATCGGCGTGACCTTCGTTGAGCAACGCCATTCCATCAGGAACCTTTCCCGGAGGCGTGGCCAACTCTGCGCCAAGATCAAACACTTCACTTTGGATCCGATCCAAGGCAGCGGTGACCACCGCAACTACCCGAACGACGTTGGCCCGTGAGCCTCCGTCGGAATGCTGGGAAGGAAGACCGTCCACGGCGGCCCGGACCAAACCAAAGGCCACGTTGACTTCGTCGCAACCTCCAACAGCCTCGAGCCGAAGATCCGCCTTGGAACGTCGGCTCCCATCGACCAAACCCGTGGTGCCGTCGTCCCCGGTTCCGGTGTGGACCTTGGTGATGCGGACCATACCATCGGCTCCGTTTAAGCCTCTATCAAGGGTTTGCGGGCATCAAAACCTTCGTGCAGCTCGTGGTACCACTCGATGCCCGTCTCGCCCTGTTGCCATCCATACGCAACAACGTGGGCATCCACAACACCGTACCAGACCAAACGTCCGGGTTCAAGGCTCAACACATGCGTTCCTGTGGCCTCAAGACCTGCGATTTCGGTCTGCCATTCGTCGATCGTGCATGCCATCAGTGCAGCCACCTCTTGCACGTCTTCCGATTCTGGGGGTGCCCCCTGAAGGAGGTGCTCCATCTCCTCTGCGAGGGCCCCCACTTCGTCGTGAAGGGCCTGCAGCACGGCCACCTTTCGGCGTGCGTCGACAAGCAAGGCGCGCGCTTGCTCGATGGACACAAGGAAGGCGCGCCGTGGCAAGCCGAGCCCAACCACGCCAGTGCTGGCGATGGAGGACGGTGGCATGGGCCGACCGCTGAGGGCACGCTCTTCCCACGTCATTGTCGGTGCATCCCGTCTGACGGACCTTCAATCCACCGCGTGAGCCCCGCCCTGCCCAATCGAATTGCGATCAGGACGGCGGCGGAGGGTATGCTTGAACAGCCATCCGCCGGCCAAGATCCACGCGAGGGATTCAACGAACAGGATTGGAATGTAGTACGGCCCGAGGGCTCGAATTACATCTTCTGCATCGTAAGGCACACCGTAGGTCCCCATGTAGAGCGATTGAGACAAGAGGTTCGCAGCAAACCACACCAGCATCCCGTACCAAAGCCAGCCCAATCGTCCATCCCTGTTGTCCACGCCTCCACATCAGCCTCCAGCCGTATCAATCCAGCGGTCCCCAGCATCATCATACGTGCTTCGATGACCACTTGAGCGCGGCGTCCGGCACGTGGGCAATGAGCGCAGATTCCACGGCCTTCACCCACTCAGGGGCGACGGCTGCTTCGCCACCGCTGGAGGCCAACGAGGCCAACCACGCCTCGGCCTTGGTCGAGTGCCCGAGCGCGGCTTCAATCCGCGCGAGCGCCAAATAGGCCATCGGATTTAGATGCGGTTCATCGACGGCCCACCCACGTTCGAAGCAGGCGATGGCCCCCCGTGGTCCTTCCAATTGCCCACGTTGCAACGCCACAAGGCCGGCTTGGCTCCACGCAAGCGGTAATTTTCCAATCAACAGGCCTCGGAAGACGAGGTAGACTTGGCCCATCGTCAACATCACCAAGGCAACAAAATCAACCCATTGCTCGCCCTTCGACAAGTCGGCCCACGTGCTCGCCATCAATCCACCAACCCCTGCACAGAGCAAGAATCCTGAGAGCGGCGCCACCACCACATCGCGTCGAGTTCGGACCATGTGGACAAGGCCGACCACGACGCCAAATCCACCGAGGAGGGCCGCGATCCAAAGCACCCCGTCAAGACCAGGCGGCCTCGGGGCGGTGGTCCCCACCATGAGGAGCAGTGCGGTGCACAGCACCATGCCTCCAAAGCGTCGAGACGGTTCGGGAAACGGTTGTGTCCGAGACAAAGCGAGAAGGGAGAGTCCAACAGCGGCACACAACGACAACAGCACGGCCACGAGGGACGATTCGGCAACGAAGGGTCCCATGCTCCGCCGAGGTGCACGCCCTCTTTCAGCCTGCTTCACGCGCCACGGCTCACGCACGATGGTAGGCGCTGCCGCGTTGTATCTCGGTCGCCCTGTACACCTGCTCAAGAAGGACGACG
>JAURMD010000016.1 GCA_030830875.1 Thermoplasmatota archaeon
CATCTTCAACCGGCAACCATCGCTGCACCGGATGTCCATGATGGTGCACGAAGTGCGCGTCATGGAAGGCAAGACCTTCCGCTTCAACCTCGCCGTGTGCACCCCGTACAACGCGGACTTCGACGGCGATGAGATGAACCTGCACGTCATCCAGTCCGAAGAGGCTCGTGCCGAAGCGAAGATCCTGATCCGCGTTCAGGAGCACATCTTGACGCCCCGCTATGGCGGTGCGGTCATTGGTGGCATCCACGACCACATTTCGGGTGCGTACCTCTTGACGCGCGGTGGCGACCAAGGCCTCATCCCGAAGCGCAACGCGCTCGAGATGCTCGGCTACATCCGGTACCGTGGCCCCCTCCCGAAGGAAGTCAAGAACGGGGACGGCGAAGCCTGCTTCCGCGGTGAGGACATCATGTCCCTCATCGTTCCGGAAAACATCAACATGCGCTTCCGCAGCCGTTCCCTCGACGACGTGACGGTCGAGGCCGGTCAAGTGTCAGGAACCCTCGACAAGCGCGCCATTGGTGCTGAGGACGGACGATTGCTTGACGCCATCATTCAAACCAACGGCCCAAGCCGAGGAGCGGAATTCCTCGACGCGTTTACGCGCCTGACCATCGGAGCGTGTACCTCGCTTGGATTCACCACCGGCATAGACGATGAAGACCTGACGCAGGAAGCCATCGACGCCATCGAAAAGGCCAACGCCGATGCCCGTGAGCAAGTGCGCGCCGAACTCGACAGCTTCGGCAAGGACGGCTCTTCGTATGAGGTTCGACCAGGACGCACCCCGTTGGAAACCCTGGAGGAGAACATCATGATCATCCTCGACCAGGGCAAGCAAGCGGCTGGTGACGTGGCGAAGGACGAACTGAACCGTTCGGGTTCAACCAACGCTGCGGTCAACATGGCGATTTCGGGCGCCCGTGGATCCATGGACAACCTGACCATGATGGCTGGCTCCATCGGCCAAGCGAAGGTTCGTGGACGTCGCCTTGAGCGAGGATACGAAGACCGTGTCCTGCCTCACTTCAGGCGCGGAGACAAGGGTGGACGCCAGAAAGGCTTCATCTCGTCCTCCTTCAAGCGTGGACTGCAGCCCACGGAGTTCTTCATGCTCTCCGTATCTGGCCGTGAGTCGCTCGTCGACACGGCGGTTCGTACAGCGAAGTCCGGCTACATGCAGCGACGATTGATCAACGCGATGGACGACCTGAAGGTGTTCGACGATGAAATGCTCTCGGTGCGCAACACCGCGAACCGCATCATCCAGTTTTCCTACGGCGAGGACGGCATTGACCCGTCGCGCGGTGTCCACGGTTCGCCGTTCAACGTCGACGTTGTCGTCGATGAAGCCCTTGGAACCAAGGGGGCCATTGAATTCGCGCACGACTCTTACGACCGCGACGAGCAGGAAGATGACCTCGGTGGCTGGGAGTTTGACGAGGACGAAATCGAAGTTGGAGGTGAGGACTGATGGTTGTCAAGAGCGCCACGAAGAAGAAACTGCAGGACCTTGGGGTCTCTGAGAACTTCGCCCACGCCCTCGCGAACGACCGCAAGTGGGACGACGTCAAGGTCCTCTCCGTGCAGGACATCGCCCAGATGTGCGAAACCGATTCCGAAACCGCAGAAAAGGTCCACGCTCAAATCCATGCTGCGGACCGCAAGGGTGCCGAGGCAGAGGCTGAAGGAGGCGGACCAACCACAAAGGTCACGCTCAGAAAAAGCCGAAGCCGTCGGGTCAAGGCCGACGTCGACCTGCAAACCTACAACGCGAGCCGAAAAATCCAGTCGATGCGGAGCGCGTTGGCCGATGACCCCGTCTTTAACGCGCTTGAAGTGGCGGCCGAGAAAGCCGGCATCTCCCTGACGGAGCGAATTTTCGAAGACCTGACGGACGCCATCCTCAAGCGCGGCAAGAAGAAGTTGACAGCAGCACAGGCGGAGAAGGTCATCGCGCATGCAGCGTCCGAATTGACCCGCTCACGCATCGATCCGTACGAGGCGGCAGGCATCGTCACGGCCCAGAGCCTCGGCGAACCGGGGACGCAGATGACGATGCGTACCTTCCACTATGCCGGTGTGGCCACGGTGAACGTGACGCAAGGTCTCCCTCGAATCATCGAGATTGTGGATGCTCGAAAGATTCCCAACACCCCGACCATGAAGATCTACCTCAAGGACGGCATCAAGGCCACCGCGGAAGACGCTCAGAAGCTCGCCGCGTCGCTTGAAGTGACAACGACGGTCAACATCGCCACCATCGAGACCGACGTGGCCCAGCGACGCCTGGTGCTGCACCTGAACAAAGCCAACCTTGACCAGAAGAACATGACCGGCATGGAGGTGCGCGAAAAACTTGAGCGCGCGACCCGCCTGTACGTGATTCCGGACAAGGAGAAGTCGCCGAAGACCCTCACGCTCATTCCGAACGTCCATTCTGCGGAGGACCTCGACACGCTGGCGGAGAACCCACCGTCGTACACGATGCTTCTCCAACTCGAGGAGAAAATCCGTGACCTTCGCCTCAAAGGCGTTCCCGGCGTGGAGCGAGCCAACGTCCAGTTCAACGGTAAGACCGGCGAACATTACCTCGCGACGATCGGCTCCAACCTGCAGCGCATCAACGAAATTGAGGCCATCGACCGAACGCGGACCTACACCAACAACATCATCGAGATTTACGACCAACTCGGCATTGAGGCTGCACGACAAGCCATCGTGGACGAGCTCAAGGAAACCCTCGACGGGGCGCGCCTGGAAGTTGACGACCGTCACTTGCTGATCGTCGCCGACGTCATGACCTCCGAAGGTGAGGTTCGTGCCATTGGCCGCCACGGTGTCTCCGGTACGAAGCACTCCATCCTCGCTCGTGCGGCGTTCGAAGTGACGGTGAACCACCTCCTGAAGGCCGGCATCATCGGTGAGCGCGACCACCTCACGGGTGTCGCAGAGAACATCATCGTCGGGCAACCGATTGCCCTCGGAACCGGTAGCGTCGAGCTCTTTTACGTGCCCGACGCCTGATCCTCCCGCCATGAGAAGCGAATGTGGAGAATGGACGTGAAGATATGGACCTCAGCCGACACCTCAAAACCGCCGCCAGCACTGGCCGACTTCTGTTTGGCCAGCGACAAACCATGGACGCATGCGCCGCAGGCGATGCGCGACTGGTGATCGTCGCTGCGAATTGTCCTCAGGCCTACCTCGATGGCCTCGCCGCAAAGCACCCCGAAGTCAGCATTCATCGGGCGATGCTGGTCAACCGCGACCTCGGTGTGGCCGTAGGGAAGCCCTTCAGCATCTCCACCATCTGTGTGGTGGACGCGGGGGACAGCGACCTCCTTGGTCTTGAATCAAACCTCTGAACCACGAGCGGAAGGCTCTATCAGGGAAGCGGCCGGCATCGGGCCATGCGTCGCACAGCGGCCACCCTCTTGCTTGTCGCGCTTCTGCTGACCTCCTCCGCCCCCCTCCTTCATGCGGACGGGGTTGCTGAAGAGTTCTCTTCCCCTGCTAACGTCCTTGACGTCAGCGGTCGCGCCGCGTCGAAAGGCTTCCTGATCGCTGCGGGAACCACCACCCAAGCAGAGGCCTTCACCAGCGTTGCGGCCCACACCACAGGCTCGGTGGCGGCCATCATGTACGGCGACACCCTGACCTACGGTTCCTCGACCTTGTCCACGTCCTGCCCGTACGCGGCACAGGTCGGTCCTTGCGACGTTGGAATCATCAGCGTGAGCGAAAGCGGAGCCTTTGGCTGGGGCACGACCATCGACGCAAGCAACGGCCTTCTGGAATCGGTCTCCGTGGCCGCTGGTGGAGCCGGCGAGGCCATCGCAGGAGGTCAATACGCTGGTGGCTTGGTCTTCAACCCGGCCTCCCAAAACCAGCCTTTTTCGCAGAATTTCGAAGGATGGGTCGCAAAGACCGACCCGATGGGGAACTGGCTCTGGGCCGTGGGCTATTCCACTATTGACGGCGGGTTTGGTGCGCAGTCCAGCGTGCTCGACGTCGCGACCGACATGCAAGGAAACGTCTACGTCACGGGCTATTTCATCGGAGAAACGGATTTCGGTGGTCAGTCGATCAACGTCAGTGACCTCCAAGCCTTTGTCGCAAAATACGACCGACAAACCGGGAATTTGGGGTGGGTTACCCCAGTGGGAGGCCTGGGGAACGACATTGGACTGACGCTTGAAACCACACCAATGGGCAACATCGTCGTCTCCATGCTGACGGCGAGCGCGACGGTGAACGCCGCCAACACCTTGTATTCCCTGATTGGCACCCAAGACGCGATCCTGCTCGAACTGGACGGGAGCGGAACCATTCTCTCAATGAACGGATTTGGCGTTGCCAACGAAGCCACGAGCATCACCAAACTCGCCGTCAACGGCGGCGGAGACGTCTACATGGGTGGTTCCTTCAAGGGCACGCTCACGGCTCCCGCGGGGACCGTGACTGCATCCCAAGGCAAGTCGGACCTCTTTGTGATGCAGAAACCTGCGTCCGGTACGGGCGGTTGGATCACCAGCGCGGGTTCGAGCGAAAACGACACGGTATCGGGCATGGGCGTGACGAGCACGAACGACCTCGTGGTGGCCACAACGATGTCCGCGTCCGCGACCTTCGGTTCGAAATCGACGCTCCTGCACGGCGGAACGGATGCCGTCCTCGCGGGCCTCTCAGGTTCTGGAACGTGGACGTGGGCACAACGCGTCTCCACGACGTCAAACGACTATGCCTTTGACCTCGCCGTCAACATGTCCGATGAGGCCATTATGGTTGGTGGCTTCGGAAGCACCCTCAGCATTTCGGGCAATTCCATCTCCACCAGCGGTGGAATCGATGGGATGATCTTCGGGTTTGACCCTGCTACCCTGCTGGACACCGACAACGATGGCGTCCCCGACGTGAACGACAACTGCCCAACCGTCAGCAATTCGGACCAAGCGAACACAGACATGGACAGCGAAGGGGACGCGTGCGATTCGGACGACGACAACGATGGGTTGACCGACAATTTCCCCGACCTGTGCCCGCGCAACGGCCAGTACAACTGGACCTCGATGCAGGACCTTTCAGAACCCGCATCCTCGACGGATTGGGACAACGATGGTTGCCACGATGGCCTTGCGGACGACGACGACGACAACGACGGGGTGCAGGACGTCGACGACCAGTGCCAGTACACTTCCTACGCTCCACCACGTCCAACATGGGTCTCCAACGCCACGAACGACCTCGATGGAGACGGCTGCCGAGACGTGGACGAGGACCTCGACGACGACGGTGATGGCTGGGAGGATGCAGCGGATGCTTGCCCGCTTGAAGCAGGAAACGCGACGTTGGGAAGCATGGTGGGCTGCCCCGATATGGACATGGACGGCTGGGCTGATGTGCTCGATGATTGCCCCGACCTGGCTGGGAACTCAACCGCGAACGGTACAAACGCCTGTCCTGACCAAGATGGGGACGGTTGGGCTGACGCCCAGGACGCCTTTGCCAACGATCCGACGCAATGGTCGGACATGGACGGGGACGGTTTCGGCGACGCTGTCGACGGATTCCAGCCGGATGCCTGCCCGACCGTTGCCGGTACATCGACGGTGGACCGCTTCGGTTGCGTCGACCCCGATGCGGACGGACGTTCCTCGCCCGACAGCGCATGGGGTCTTGACGACGGTGCCGACGCCTTCCCGACGGATCCGGCCCAGTGGTCAGATTTCGACGGCGATGGCCTCGGCGACAACCACAACGACCCGGATTGGACGGACCGAAATCCATCGTGGCCCGGGGAGTACCTTGCGATTGTCGGCGACTACGACCGCTGCCCTGCTGTCGCCGGAACCAGTTCCAAGCTTGACATCATGGGATGCCCCGACCCCGATGGTGACGGATATGCGAACGAAGTCGATGCGTTTCAAACGGAAGCAAGCCAATGGGAAGACCGGGACGGAGACGGTTTTGGTGACAACCTCTCCGGTGTTCAACCCGATGCATGCCCAGATGAAGTCGGCACCTCCACAGAGGACCGCTTCGGCTGCACCGATTACGACGGAGACGGTTGGTCGGACCCCTTCGACGGCGTTGGTTTGGACGTGGCACCGGACGATCCAACCCAATGGAGCGACAGGGACGGTGACCTTTGGTACGACAACCCCGAAGGAAACTTTGCTGATATGTGTCCCGATGCGCCAACGGCGGCCAACGTGCAAACCCGACTTGACGGAATCGACCGGCAAGGATGCCCCGACAGCGATTTCGATGGTTATTCTGACCCTGATGGGGACTGGACTGTGGCGATGGGGGCTGATGCATGCCCGGATGCAGGCTACGACGTTCTTGTCCTTTCGACGCAAGATCGCTTCGGCTGCCTCGATACGGACGGTGATGGCTGGTCCGATCCTGACGGGACGTGGACGGTCGAGATGGGGGCGGATGCTTTCCCCAACGACCCGACCAAGTGGGAACCTGAGGCTGAGGTTGAGGGCACTGAGGGCATTTCTGTCATCCAAATCGCTTTGGTGGGTGGTGTCTTGCTTGTGCTTGCGGGCATGGGCGTGGCCCTCGCGCTGCGAGGGCGTAACGAGGCGATGAGCGAAAAAGCGACTGTGGCCATGCCGCCGGGCCTCGGAATGCCCGATTTCAACGCGCAGCCCTACGGTGGCGGCATGAGCACGGTAGCAATGCCAAACATGTCGGCTCAACCCGCTCCTGCTGCCGTGGCGATGCCACCTGGCCTCGCACCTGCTCAACCCTTGGCTCCCGTCGAAGATCCAGCGGCTCGGGCTTACTTCGAAGGACTGGTTGCTCAAGGCTACGACCACGCTTCAGCCCTGATGTACACGCAGCAGTACTTCCCCACCTTCGGACGATGACGGTGGATTGAGGCCTGAGCAAGCCTCTTGAAGGGCGGGAACCGGCCTTGGCCCCATGCAAGCAGGTTCCATGGACGTGCCATACCGTGTCGCGGACATGAGCTTGGCTGATTTTGGCCGGAGGGAACTTGACGTCGCAGAGCACGAAATGCCTGGTTTGATGGCCATTCGAGCACGCTATGCGCCACAACGCCCTCTGGAAGGCGTACGCGTGACCGGCTCCCTCCATATGACCATCCAGACCGCGGTCCTCATCGAGACCCTTGCAGCGCTGGGTGCTGTGGTTCGCTGGGCCAGTTGCAACATTTTCTCAACGCAGGACCATGCTGCTGCCGCCATCGCCGCGACGGGGGTGCCGGTCTTCGCATGGAAGGGGATGTCGCTTGAGGAGTATTGGGACTGCACCATGCTGGCGCTGAGCCACGAAGGGGGCCAAGGGCCTCAACTCATCGTGGATGACGGCGGTGACGCCACCTTGCTTCTTCACAAAGGGTGGGAACTCGAGCATGGTTCCACATGGGTTGACACCCCGTCCGAATCGGAGGAAGAGGGTGTCATCAAGGCCCTTCTGAAGCGAGTTCACGCCGACAACCCGATGCATTGGAGGCGCATGGTTCCTGAAGTGGTTGGGGTGTCCGAGGAAACCACGACCGGCGTGCATCGTCTCAAGCGAATGCTTGAGGAAGGGAAGTTGCTGTTCCCAGCAATCAATGTGAACGATTCCGTGACGAAATCCAAGTTCGACAACCTCTACGGGTGCCGTGAATCCCTTGTCGACGGCATCAAGCGGGCCACGGATGTCATGATTTCAGGAAAGATGGCCGTTGTATGTGGCTACGGCGATGTTGGAAAGGGTTCCGCAGCGGCCTTGAAAGCCCAAGGCGCGCGTGTCGTGGTCACGGAAGTGGACCCCATTTGTGCCCTTCAAGCGGCGATGGAAGGCTATACCGTAAGCACGGTCGAGGACACGCTTGGTCAGGCCGATATTTACGTCACGGCGACCGGGAACAAGGACATCATCACCCTCGAACACATGCGGAGGATGAAAGATCAGGCCATCGTGTGCAACATCGGCCATTTTGACAACGAAATTCAGGTTGCTCCACTCCAGAGAGCACCAGATGTCGGGCATGTGAACATCAAGCCTCAAGTGGACCGGTACGACTTCCCTGAAGGCCATTCCATCTACCTCCTTGCAGAGGGACGTCTGGTCAACCTTGGATGCGCCACGGGCCACCCCAGCTTCGTCATGTCCACCAGTTTCGCGAATCAAGTGCTCGCCCAGATGGACCTCTGGGCCAATCGCTCTTCGTACGGACCATCGGTCATGCTGCTTCCAAAGCACTTGGACGAAGAGGTGGCCTTGCTGCACCTTGACCGCATTGGCGCGAAGTTAACCACGCTCAATCCGGATCAGGCGTCCTACATTGGCGTGGACGTTCATGGCCCGTTCAAGAACGACGCCTACCGCTACTGAATCAAGCGTCCTTTTTGGCCGAACGCTCGTCCATGCCCTGCTTGAAGGCAGAAATAACGGCTTGAGCGATGGCGTTGGGGTCGTTGTTGATTTGGCTGCCGATCTTGACTCCACCCATCACTGAATCACCGACCATCACCGAATCGGTGAGGTTCAATTGCTTTCCAGACGCTTGTTCTTCGAGGGACATGGCCTCGTTGAAGGAGGCTCGTGAGGCCGTGATCTGCTCGATTTCCTCGGTCTTCTGCGAGAGCTGCTCTTCGAGGTTGGTGACGAGAAGTCGAGTTTCCCCAAGTTCCTCCTTCAACCGTTCCGATTCAAGCAAGGCCGCCGCCAATTGCGCCTCGATGGCCGCGAGCACGTCTTCGTAGGTGACCGGCGTATCAGGGTCCCTCTGTAGAGGACCCTCTTCCTCCTCTGGCTCAGGCGTCGTGGTGGCAGCAACTTCCGTGGGCTGGTTTCCCCAAGTGATTGGCATTCCCTCAACCCTTTTCCTCGCGTGGATTTTGTTGATTTCTGATTCCTGAAAGAGCGCGTAAGCGGTCCAATTGATCAACATCAGGACCCCTGCGAGCCACAACAAATCGTCCCCTTGGCTAAATGTACCAAACATGCCGCTGTAGAATTGATTCTCCGGGTCATAGCAGGGCCCGGCCGGCGCGTAGTCCGAACTGAAGAAACAGGTGAGACCGCCTCGGTCGGTCACACCGTTGTACAGTTCGATGCAGAAATACACCAAGGCAATGGTGAGGAGGGTGACGTACGCCTTGGTGAAGGTCGAGTCAGAGGACGTAAGGAGCTCCCTCGGGTCCGCCGCACGCGCATGTTGCTTTCGATAGAACTGGATGACCCACACGGCGAGGACGAATTGAATCATGAAAACGAGGACACGTTCGGGTGAGGTGTCAATCCGGGGCATCGTTCTCTGTTTGGAACGGTCAACTCCATTTTATGTGACTTCTGTCAGGTGAGGACCTCGAGCAGGCGGTCTTGCTCCGCAGCACGCCGAAGTTCCATGGCGATGCGGCGACCGCTGCTCATCGGCTTGCGCCACAACGCATTGCCGTACGGGTGCCCAACGTTGACGTGGACGTTCGTGCCTCCACCAAGTCGTGGTGCCACGTCGTAGATGGCGTAGTTCATGTCCTTGTCAATGCAGGTCTGGAGGCAAAAGGGCCCGATGACACCAGGGTCATAGTGCTCCTTCGAGGCCTCGATAAACCGCTCACCGAGTTCGAAAGCGGTCTCCAAGAGGGATTCACGGATGGTAGCGGTGTTGTGCCCGACCACGGTCATCTCCGGAATCTGTTGGTGGGCTGGCATCGTCATTTGCTGTGGTGCAGGCAGCCGAACGTGCCCGTCGAGGGAGGATTCGAACCGCCAGTCCACCCCGAGCAGTTCAAGCGCTTCATCGCGGTCAGCGAGCGGGCTGTGGAAGAAATTCAAGTTGAACACAGGGCCGATCACGTAGCGTTCAATTCGGGCTCCGTCAAGGCTCGCTTGGTCGATGACCCCCTCCTTGAGCAAGGTGTTGGATTTTTCGAGGTACTCTTCGTAGGAAGCGCAGGTGAAGAAACCCCGCTCGAGTTTCTTCTGGGCATGGTGCAACTTCACGATGACAAGGCAATCGATGTCCTGCGGGTCGTCGATCTTCTCAGGGTATGGGAG
>JAURMD010000017.1 GCA_030830875.1 Thermoplasmatota archaeon
CGAAATCGAACTTCGAATTGAGGAAATGCTGGCCTCCGGGGCTGACCCCGGGCGTGGGGCCATGTTCATTGCCCTTTTTTCGGTCTGGAGGGAAGGCTCTGAAACGGTCGTCTTCATGTCGGCTGGCACGGAAACAGCGTGGGCCTTGCTTGGCCTGCTGTTCGGCATCGCAGCGGCGGTGACCATCGGATGGCTGATCCTTGAGCGCGGCGTCCGAGTCGACGTGAAGCGGCTCTTCAGCGTGACCACCGTGCTGCTCATTTTCGTTGGGGCTGGGCTCGCAGCGCATGGTGTGCACGAACTGCAAGAGGATGAAGTTGGACTCATCCCGGTCTTTGTGGACGAGTTGTGGAGCGTCAACCCTGCGTGGGATGGGACGGGTGCTGCTCCACTCCTTCATGAGAAGGGCGCCATCGGTGGTCTCTTCGCTGCCGCCTTTGGATGGAATGGAAATCCGACGTTGCTCGAGGTCCTGACCTGGGCGGTCTACGCAAGCACACTTGGTTGGCTTTACCTGCGTGAGGACGAAGCCCATTCTCCTGGCGAGGAAGACGCGCCAATGGCTTGATTCAGTCTTCAGCAGCGACGTGCACGTTCCCGTCGGTGTAGCGGATCTGAATCTTCTGAGGCAATTTGCGTGTGAGCGCTGCGAGGGCATGGCGCACATCGTCCTCGCTCACGACCTTTTCCTTCGATGAGAACGCCTTGGCCGCCTTAACGGTGCTCCATGGGACGGTTTCGAAGTCGCTCGCCACGAGCCAGGCGTGAAGACGTGCCTCAAGGTCGGTCAGGTCGGCCATGCTCCGTCGAGGAGCGCTCGGCACAAAACGGATTCGCAGCGTCAAAGGCTGACGATACGACGGCAACATTCCTCTGCATCGATGATTCCATCCAGAAGTTCGTTCACCGCCGATACGAAGGGGAGGTCGAGCCCCATGTCCTCTTCGCGACGTTTGAACATCCTCGCCGCCCGCACACCTTCGGCCACCATGGTCATCTCGTTCAGCGCTTGTTCAAGGCTGAGTCCAGTCCCGAGTTTCTCACCCATCGTGCGGTTTCTACCCATCGGCGAAGTGGCCGTCACGTACAGGTCGCCAAGTCCTGCGGGGCCAAAAGCGACCTCCGCGGACGCACCTAAAGCAGGCAACACCAAGCAGCCTTCACGGAATCCCGCGGCAAAAATCGCCGCCTTGAGGTTGTCACCGCCGATGGTCCCTGTTTGCTTCAACCCATCAACAAGTCCGCATGCAAGAGCGACGACGTTCTTGTACGCCCCCCAAAGTTCTGCTCCGACCGGGTCGCTGGCTGCATGCAGAACGAACGTCGTTGTGCTCAAGGTCGCCGCGAGTCGTTGTGCAACGGACATGTCCTCACTCGCGACGAGGGCGGTGGTCAGCACACCGTCGGCAGCCTCGGGCGCGATGGTTGGGCCGGTGACCACGGCCAGGGGATTGCTCAGCCCCGCCCCCCGAAGCAGTTCACCGATGGCGTGCGAAATCAGTCGCTTTCCGGGGGCCAATCCTTTTGCGAGGTCCACCAAGACTTGCCCAGGACGAAGGTAGGGCAGGATGTCCTCGACCACGGAGAGGATGTGGGCCGAAGGGATGGCCAACACAATGATCTCCACATCGCTCACGGCTTCGTCCAAACGCATGGTCACGTCCATCCCTTTCAGGCTCCGGCCCGGCAGGTACCGCTCGTTGATGTCGGTGGTCATGATGGAGGCATACACCTCCTCTTCGATGGTCCATCCACTGACCACATGTCCCTCAGCGAGCCAAAGGCGAGCAATGGCCGTGCCCCAATTGCCGAGGCCGAGAACGCCGATGTGAGCCATAACGACCGGAGTGACGGCCCCCCTCCCTACCTTAAGCGGATTCCCGCAATGGTCGGGCCAGACCTCGATTACGTAGAGGAGCGTGCGTGGTCAGAACAGGTCGTCGTCGTCGTCATCGAAGTCAAACACGTCTTCCTTTGGACTGGCCTTATTGGTCGTGGGAGTCGGTTCGGTGGTGTCCTCAACTTCGGGCAGTGCCGGCTTGGCTTCGTCCTGCGCCACCGATGAGGCCGAATCAGAGGGAGCGTCTTCCTCCGCCTCGAGATGGTCGCCCCCTGTTCGCAACGCAGCCTGCTCCGCTTCGCGGGCTTCAAGCTCTTCGAGGCTGGCTCCCGTCTGTGCCGAGAGGGCCCGACGGCGGTCTTCTCGAGCCTTGCGCTCAATCTGCTTGTGGCGGGACTTCTCAATGCTCTGCAGCATGTACATCGCGTCGTGTTCAAGCAGCGGCGAGTCGGAAATCAGGGTGATGTCGAGCCAGCCCCCGTCTTCGACGATGAATTCAGCGAGAGGCTCGAAGTTGAGGTCGGATTTCTTGATCTGCGTGTAGAATTGCGCATTGCCACTGCGATGGTCGACCCCAGAAAAGTGGCAGTAGAACTCCTTGGTGCCGATGGTCTCGCGCACGTTGTCGAACAGCTCGCCGTAGTCTTCCGACGTGCGCATGCTTCCGTGTCCGCGGGCGTGAATGTGCGCAACGTTCAGCACAGGGACCGTGCCTTCGACGTGATTGACCACTTCGAGCACTTCCTCGAGGCTGCCCCACAGGTCCTGCCGTCCCGAGGTTTCCACACCGACCTTGGACGGGGTGCCGTTCTTGATCCATGGGAAGACGGGGAATTCATCATCGTCGTCGTGCCAGATGGCTTCGAGTCGCTCGACGACACCTGCGAAGATGTTCGCAACGTGCTCGTTGGCTTCACGACCTCGACCGCTTGCACCGTAATGCCCAGTATGGAGAGTGATGTGCCTGGCGTTGATGGTGCGCGCGGCCTGCAACGTGGCCTCGATCTTCGCAAGGGAGCGGCCCAGTTCAACCCGGTTCCCCAGCAATTCGGAATAATACGGCCCGTGGATGTTCATCTCGAAGCCAGTTTTGTTGGCCAGCACACCGGCCTGCCAGTACTGGTCGAAGTGCTGCGGTTGAATCATGCGAACGGTTTGGACTTCCATGGTTTCGAGGCCAAGCGCGATGATGTCGTCCATCCCTTCGACGATGGTTCGACCCTTGCACGAGAGGGGTACGCCGGCGGGTCCAAATTTGACGCTCATGTCCATCCCCCATCGCCGCCGAAATGGTCCCCCATGAAGAACCCTTTCCGGTGAACACCTCACCCGTCGAAGCGCTTCCTTTCAGATACGACTCTTCTTGAAGGATGGGAAGGACGCCTCCGCATGGGCGAAGGCCTGACCGATGCCCTTGCTGCCTTCGCCAAGGGCCAGCCAGTGTGCGTCTTTGATGCAGAAAACAGGGAAGGTGAAACCGACCTCCTCTATCCAGGTGCACACGCCGATCCTGCGGTGATGCGGCGTCTTCGACAAGCATGCGGTGGTCTGCTCTTCCTCGCCATCGGGCATGAAGTGGGTGAGGCGTTCAGGTTGCCTTACTTGCAGGACCTCCACTCGGACATTGCCCTGATGGCCAAGCATCCAGTGCTCAACGTGCTGCAAACGAACGACCTGCAGTACGACACCCGCTCCGCCTTCACCCTCTCCATCAACCACAGGGACACCTTCACGGGGATCACCGACCGCGACC
>JAURMD010000018.1 GCA_030830875.1 Thermoplasmatota archaeon
AACGCCTGAGCATCGGTGTTGATTGCGTAGCCCGTCACGTACGTGTTCCCAAAAAGGCCTTCATCGTGGAGGCGGTTCACAGCGTTGCATCCCGCGCCACCAACACCGTAGACACCAATGCGGGGTTGAAGCGACTCCAACAAGTGCTTGAGTTCCTCGTTGGTCGCATGGCCCTCGCCAACGGGTGAAGCCGGTTGAACGGCCGCCTGTTCCTCCTCACTGAGTTCGAGCACCCGTTCGATGAGGTGACGCATCGACGTGATGCCCTTCCATGAAGGCTTGAAGGTGCCGCCCGTGACGCCCCCGGCCCCTTCAGTTCAAGGGGGTAGGGTTCAGCGCCGACTCAGTCGCGCAGGCCTTCTTCGGTGACCTGGTAGATGCACTCGCCGTCCGGGAGGTTTGGAGAGTCAACCAACCGAGCGATCCGACGACCGCCCTTGGCCTTCCGCAAGTAGAGGCGGAAGGTGCTTGCGTGGGCCAGCACGTGACCACCGACCGGCTTGGTTGGGTCGCCCCACATCGCGTCCGGCTTGGAGTGGACCTGGTTCGTCACGAGCACGAGGGCGTTGTTGATGTCCGCCGTCTGCTTTAGTTCCTTGAGATGGCGGTTCAACTTCTGCTGGCGTTCAGCCAACATCCCGCGACCAACGTATTCAGCGCGGAAGTGGCTGGTGAGCGAATCAACAATGATCAGCTTCACGTTGAGTCCACGGCTCAAGCGCTTGATCTCGTCAACGAGCAACATCTGGTGGGCGGAGTTGTAGGCACGGGCCACGTGAATCCTACCGAGCACGGCCTCAGGCTCAAGGCCAAGACCGCGTGCCATCTGCGTGATGCGCTCAGGTCGGAAGGTGTCCTCGGTATCGATGTAAAACACGTCACCGTCCAAGCCGCCTTCCTCGGTGGGGAGGGTGCAATTGACCGCGAGTTGATGGCCAATCTGTGTCTTGCCGGAACCGAACTCGCCGTACACCTCGACGAGGGCCTGAGTCTCGAAGCCGCCGCCAAGCAGGTCGTCGATCGACTGGACCTTTGCGGAGAGCTTGAGCACCTCTCGGCGACGGTCAAGGAGGGCCGCACCGGAGACGAAACCACCGATGTTGGCCATCTTCTTCGCTCCTGCGATGATCTTGCCGGCCACCGCTTCGCCGAGTTCTGCCTGCTCGGCCAATTCGGAGGGGGACATCACGGCAATGGCCAGCAGGTCGTCAAATCCGGCCTCGCGCAGTTTCTCCGCCGTCGCGGGACCAACACCAGGGAGATCTTCGATGGCGACCTCCGTCTCTTCGTGCACCATGAGCACCGCCTCATCGGTGACTCCATCATCCTTCGTCTCGCTGCTGCTTGCCTTTGTTGTCGTCGATGCCATTGGTGCACGCTCCTGAACCCGATGTGAAGGCTTCCACCTATGAAGAACCCATGGACCCCTCATCGGTGCTGAAGGGTGCTGGGCGTGACCGACGACGTTGACGTTCACCTCTCGTTCACTTTCAGTTCAGATTTCACTAACCTGAGAACTGATGGCAGAACGACGCCAAGTCCGTGCCTAAAACGTCGCGCCAACGGGAAGACCGCCCCGTGGCGGTGGGTTGAAAGGTGAGAGGCACGGCCGTCGGTGTAGCGAGGTGGGGTAGTCTGGATATCCCGTCGGGCTCATAACCCGGAGATCGATGGTTCAAATCCATCCCTCGCTACCACATCTTCAGCCATATTCGTGATAATCAACGACCGGCTGCAACGATTCAATCGCGGCTTTCAACCGGGCCGCAGACACGGCTTCGGCCTCGACGAGGCGTTGATGTTGCATCGCCAAGTTCTCCCTCAGCGTGCCACCTCCACATTGGTCTAGGGCTGCAATGAGCCGTACAGCATCGACCGATTGGTCCTCTGCCGTTGGAGGGACCACCTTCGTTCCTGGTTCACCCTGAACGACCTGCCCCGACGCGGCTGCGATGTGGTTCAACACCTTCCCAAGTCCTGACACATCTCCAAGGAGTTCCACGGCCTCTACCGCCCCACGCAACTGACCAGGACGGAGGGTTTCGGCCTTCCCAAGGGCGCTCCGTGCTGCAGATGCCCGTCCCAACGACGCAGAAGCGCGCATGGCGCGGAGGTGATCTTCCGATGCAGGAGTCAACCGTTCGAGGAGGGACGGGTCACCACGTCGAACCGTGGCCTCCAATCGCTTTCTGGCGCGATGAAGGTGTTTGAGTTCCTTGATCGATTCTGCCGCCTTTCCGCGAACGAGGAGCACGTCAACAAGGAGACGGCGGGCCTTGACAAGGTGCACGTGGTCGGTTACCTCAGGACGGCGCTTTGCGCGAAGTTGCTCGATCAAATCCCGCGCCATGACCTCAGTGATTTCCTCACGGCCGTCAGCAAGGTAGCGTTCGAGTTGCAGGATGACCTGCCCCGCGTCGCCCATCCCAAACATCGGCCTCGTCGCTGGGAGGGGGCGAAGGCGTTCAGGCTTTCCCGCCGCTGGTCAAGGCCAGCCTGGTCATCAAAAGCAATCCTGCAAGGGCGACCAGCGCAAAGGCTTCTGCACCGAAGGTGCTGAGGTGAGACGACGATTCCGCGGGTTCCTTGACGGCCTCTGGACCGAGCGACCACACCTCCAACGTCGTCCAGCGGTCCCCACCGCTTGAGCCGTCGCCGTTGACATGGTTGATGTGCAACACAAAGTGCGCGGCTTCGTCGACCGCCTCCGGTGCGGTCCAGGTGAGGTTCCACCCCGTGGTCGACGAGGCGGGAGCGGTGTGCGTCACGCCACCATCGAGGACCTGCGTTCCGGAACCGTTGGAAAGACGAAGCGTGCCATCGTCCACCAGCAAGCGGAATCCGCCGTTCCCTTCGTGGCTGCCGTGACCGTTGAACGAGAGGGCGTAGATCATGCCAGGTGTGTAGACCTCAGGGACACCGTCCAAGGTGAGGGCGAGGGTATCGTCCTGCGCACCATGGCACAGGCAGCCCTCGTTGGCCACCTCACCAACGCCTGACGGGAAGGATGCTCCGCCCGGAACGAGCATCAGGATGATGCACACGAGCAAGGCCCGTCGGGCGACGGTCGTCATGCGATTGAACGTGGAGGGGCGGGGTTGATACGCCTGTCGCACCGCATCACGGCCATGGACGACGACATCGATGTTTTCGCAGAACTTGGTGTTGCCCCGATGCAAAGCGCCCCTGCGGCTGAGGACGATGACCTGCTTGGATTGCTCGTGGAGCACGACACAACGGGACCCTCGGCCCAAGTGCTCGATCCGCTCGCGGCGTTGATGGACGATGAAGCACCCCTCGAAGAGCCAATCCTCCCTGTGGTGGACGCGGAGCCAATCCCACCACCAGAGGCCCCCCCAACGCTGCCCGTGGTGGACGCAAAACCGGTCGCACCGACCCACAGCCTGAGCGAGTCGATGTTGAGCAACATTGTGGCCCTCCTTGTCGAGCGTGGACTTGGCGTCGACCCACGTCGGCTTGGACTGCCGAACGGCGCGGACGTTGTCGTGCATCGGGTCAACGTTGAGCGTGACCACGATCTCTTGGTGGCCCGTGCTGACGTTCGCATCGATGGAACGCCTATGCATCCCTTTGCGGCCGTCCGGCTGACCAACAACGGCGCCGCAGCACTTCCTGCTCCCGAGTCGCTCCCGCCTGAATGGCACCCGATGCACGATGCACTCGCAGCCTGCCTTGCCGACGGTGCTCAGCAATTGGACGCCGCCTTGGGCGGCGCTTGGCGTGCGTGATCACGAACCGTTGAGCACGAGGTCCCACGTGATAGGAATGTCCTCCCGAAGGGAGTTTGAGACGCTGCAATAGGTGCTGTGGCTCTTCTCAATCAAGCGACGCACCAAGACCTCTGGTACATCACCGTCGACATGGTAGGTCATGTGCAGCGCAGTGATGCTCCGTGGTGGCTCGACTCGTCGCTCAGCACGGAGGTCAACGGAGACGGCCTCGACGCTCCGGCGGGACAACCCACCTACGACATCAACCAGCGAACATGCACCAATGGAGTGCAGCAAAAGATGCATTGGCGAAGGACCGTTCGACCAATCCATGGTCACCGTCTGACCTGCTGCGTTCACACCGTCGAGGCCTGTTCCACCGGTCCACCGCACGTGCCCTTCCATGCCTGCCCCTCCACCTTCTCCTCCTTGAGTGTGGCGTGAGGCCGAAGCGCGGGACCGGGGTGGGATTGAAGAAAGGAGGTCGGGTGGCGCTTTCATGAACCAAGAAGAAGGTGCTCGGATTACCCTTGAAAACGGCGTGCTGCACGTGCCCAACACGCCGATCGTCCATTACATCGAAGGCGATGGCATCGGGGTCGACATCACTCCGGTCATGATGCGCGTCATCGACGCGGCCGTCGCCAAGGCGTACGGTGGAGCACGGTCCATTGCTTGGAATGAAGTGTTGGCCGGTGAGAAGGCCTTCAACGCGACCGGCGAATGGTTGCCAGAGGCCACGCTGGAAGCGATGCGAACAGGGCTCGTCTCCATCAAGGGACCGCTCACGACGCCGGTCGGTGGTGGAATCCGGTCGTTGAACGTCGCACTCCGGCAGCAACTCGACCTCTTTGCGTGCGTTCGTCCCGTTCGATGGTACGAAGGAACCCCTTCTCCAGTGAAGGCGCCTGAAGACGTGGACATGATCATCTTCCGAGAAAACTCCGAAGACGTCTACGCCGGCATTGAATGGGAAGCAGGCACCGAAGGTGTGCAGAAGGTCATCGCTTTCCTCCAGAACGAAATGGGCGTGGACAAGATCCGATTCCCTGACTCCTCAGGCATTGGCATCAAGCCCATCAGCCGAGAAGGGACGTCCCGCATCGTAAGGGCCGCCATCCAATACGCCATCGAGCAGAACCTTCCCAGCGTGACGCTGGTCCACAAAGGGAACATCATGAAGTTCACAGAAGGCGGCTTCAGGGATTGGGGCTATGCCTTGGCCAAGGACGAGTTTGGAGCGACAGAACTCGATGGAGGTCCATGGTGCACCCTCACCAATCCAAGGACTGGTTCGTCGATCGTCATCAAGGACGTCATCGCAGACGCGATGCTTCAACAGATCATCACCCGACCCGCCGAGTACAGCGTGCTCGCCACGATGAACCTGAACGGGGACTACATCTCCGATGCGTTGGCGGCTCAGGTTGGAGGAATTGGCATCGCACCCGGTGCGAACATCAACTACGACACCGGCATTGCCATTTTCGAGGCCACGCACGGTACGGCCCCAAAATACGCTGGTCAAGACAAGGTCAACCCGGGCAGCCTGATCCTGTCCGCCGAAATGATGCTTCGCCACTTGGGCTGGAACGAAGCCGCCGACCTCGTCGTGAAGGGCATGGAAGGCGCCATTTCTGCTGGCACGGTCACCTACGACTTTGAGCGCCTGATGGACGGGGCGACCTTGCTCTCGTGCAGCGCCTTCGGCGAGGCCATGATTTCGCACATGAACTGAGGTGCTGCTCGTGACCTCCTCCTTCGACAGCCGCTGGGTCAGCGTGCTTGGCAGCGATGGACGTCCATGGGCCGTTCGCATCAAGGCGAAAATCGACACTGGGGCGAAGCGCTGCTCAATTGACCTTGGACTGGCCGCCGCGCTTGGTCTTGAACACGTGGGAGAACGTACGGTCCGAAACGCGATGGGGCGTCAAACCCGGCCGCTCTACTCGGCCAGGGTGCGGATTGGTCGCCGTGTCTACGACGTTGAAATGACCGGGGCGGACCGCTCGACCTTGCGTTGTCCGATGCTGCTTGGTAAGGAATTGCTCGACCGACTTGAGCCTTCACCGCTGCGCAAGGCGCGCGATGATGGCTATCCTGTGTTCCACTGAACCTCACGATCGGACCCAATCGTTCAGTTGCCTTGCGCTGCGGACGGCACCGAAACCCAGTCGTTCAATCAGCGAAGGTGCGACCAAGGAGAAATCACCGTCACGGGTGGCCACCAACACGGCCCCCAAATCTCCGAGCGGCAACGAGGCAAGATGCATGGCGAGGCACATGATGTCCAGGTCCTCGGATTCGGGATAGATGTCCTTTCCATCGAGCATGGTTCGCTTGGGGGAGCTTCGCATTCGCTTCATGGCCGAGACCTCATCGTAGATGTCCCTGTGATCGATGAGGAAGGCCTCGAGCGTTTCACGGCGCCCGTCGGCACGGGCGTCCGCTTCATACCTCGGTGCATGGTCGGTCCACGTGTTGAAATCCTTCAGCACGGCTGATTTCGCTTCCTCCACCTGGTCACCTTCCATCAGGTGCAGGACATCGTCCGGGGAGGCCACCATCTCGTGCAATCGATGGCGGAGGACATCACCTCCCTTGGCGATTGAAGCAAGTTCATGCTTGACCACGTCTGG
>JAURMD010000019.1 GCA_030830875.1 Thermoplasmatota archaeon
AGACGTCGTACCGTTCGTGGGTTGACAGTGAATTCTTGACCAACACGAGCTTCAGGATTGACGATCAATTGAGCGAAGGTGTGGTTTACGAATGGTGGGTGCAAGGCGTCAACCAGTCCATTCCCGGTCCTTCTTCCTCGCGTTGGTCCTTTGCCCTCGGAGACCCTGACACGAGCGACCTCGGTGATACGCGCTACGCCTACCGCTTCCAAACGGGCAACGAGGTCGCTTCGCTCGGGCACACCCGCGTACGCGAGGGCATGATCACCAACGCCAGCGGCAGCACGAACTACGGCGCGGCCGCCACGGCGACGCTCGGCACGGGCGTGGGCTGCGGTGGCTCAAGTGTGGTGGACGCGTGCAGGATGGTCGTGGCTGTTGACTTTGGACAGGTCTTTGGGCAGGTGCCGTTGGGTTCAACCTTGCAAGCACATTCCGCCCACCTCTCGATGCAGGTGCTCAGCAGCGGTTGGCTTGGTGTCGGAGGGACCACGTCGATGACCCTGACGGCGCATCGTGTCCTTGCCTCAACGTGGACAGAACTTGGTTCAACGTGGAACGAAAGCAGCACCGGTGTGCCGTGGGGTGCACCTGGGATGGCGTCAGGGACAGAGTACGGTCCTGCACTCGGGTCCACCACGGTGGCGTACGGCTTCAGCGGAAGGGTGGTGATTCCTCTCACGTTCGAAGCGATGTCCCTGAGCGGAGACCATGTCTGGTTGATTGTTGCGACGCCAAACACAGGCGCAGCAAGCATGCGGGTGGTGACCAGCGAAGGCGTGGACGTCGACCGCCCCATCGTTCAGCTCAACTACACCGAGGTCTTCTCACTGAGCGTCGGCATGGGCAGCACGACCTTGACTGCAGGAACATCAGGCTCCGTCTTTGCCTCCGCTGTGAACGTCTCGAACGGTCCACTCACTCCGTCCGGCATCACCTACTCCGTATCGGATGGAAGCATGAACGGGGCGACCTGGACGCCAGTGACGGCCGGGCAGCAGTGGGTCAAGGCGTGCTTCGGAGCCGTCTGCGACACCCTCATGGTGACCGTGGTCCCGAACAGTCCAACCACCTTGGTGGTCAGCCCGTTGACCACCACAATCACCGCAGATGATTCCCTCGACATCGTGGCGATGGTCACCGACAATTGGGGGAACGAGGTGGTTGGAGAAACGATCACTTTCGTCCCCAGCGACGGCTCAATGAACGGTGCAACCTTCCATCCGGTGTCTGCTGGGGCGCAAACGGTGGACGTAACTTGGCAGTCGTCGACCATCACGGTGGATGTTGAAGTGCTACCTGGTGCTCCTGACCAAATTTTACTTTCTGGATGCAGCGGTACCGTTCCTGCAGGCACCACGTGCGACGTGACGCATGTTGTTGTCGACCAGCACGGCAACGAAATGGATGTTGAGGAAGCAGGTGGCCTGACGTGGACCACCACGGACGGGAATTATTCCGAGGTTGAAATGACGTACGAAGCGGACCACGTTGGAACGTGGTTGCTCTCGGTCACGTCCGCATCTGGCGCCTCCGGTACCCTCGACATCACGGTTGGTCATGGCGAGATGGCGGCGCTTGAGGTCAGTGCATCCTCCTTGTCCATCACAGCGGACGAACTGGTGTACCTGAACACGACGCGCATCGATGTTCGGGGCAACCGCTTGTTGGTCGTGCTGCCCGAGGACAACTGGACGCGAATTGCGGACGGGTCCTTGCTTGCTGGGCAACCTGCGGTTTGGTCGCCGACCTCGCGTGGAGCGAAGGTGATCGAAGCTCGGTACGAGACCTTCCTCAGCAGCGTCAGCATCGCGGTGAGCCAAGGCGAGATGGTGCAGTTGCTAATGGTGGTCGATTCGGTTGACGTCAACGATGAATCGTTCACGATGACGGCCGACGAAATCCTGACCGCCTCGGTCCGTGCAGTGGACCAAAAGGGCAACCGATGGTCGGTCGTCGCCAACTGGTCGGTTGATCACCCAGTCTGGAGCGACCAAGGCGTGCTCTCGCAACTGGGCGCCCAGGCCAGCACGTTCCGCCCCGTCCTTGCCGATGAGGCCGCGTACACCCTCGAAGCCGTTCATATGGTGGATGGGGCCAGTTTCACAGCGCGCATCAGCATCACCGTCGTGCACGGCGACTTGTATGGCATTACCCTCGATGCCGTCACGCTTGAGGACGGTGATGCCGGCACCAGCTTCGACATGACGGCCGACGATGGTCTTGTGTTCTCAGTGACGGCCAACGACGCTGAAGGGAACCCCATTCCAACGGACGGATTCACATGGACCATCCGTGGCGACGACGGCGAAGCAGACATCAGTGCGTCCTTGTTGGCCACCAACTTGCGATGGGAAGCGACCATGGTTGGTTCGTGGATCATTGAGGTGACCGGGTTGACGAACGGTGGCGCTGAAGTCGTCCGTTCCGTGGAGGTTGAAGTGTCCCACGGTGTCGCAGTTCGGCTCATCGCTCCGGAGCCCGAGTACGCCCTGTTCGCAGGGGACCACACCCAAATCGACGTGACGGGCATCGATGCTGATGGCAACACCTTCCCACAAGACGTGCTGTGGACGGAGGGCCTTGGTGATGCGACGGACATCAACGCCACCGGTGGAGCCACCTATGACTACTTTGCACGCAGGGCCGGTAGCCATTCGCTCACCTACGAGGTGAACGGTGTCGAAGGGACATGGAACGTCACCGTTGAGCCTCAAACGACGGTCAACCGCTTCGAGATGACCTTGTCGTCCAGCACAGTGGACCAACTGGCGAACGTCACCTTAACAGTCAGTGCGTGGGACGCCTACGACAACCAAATCCCTGTGCCACCTTCGACCACAGTGTTCTATTCCGATGCGGATGGAACCCCACTCTTCCAAGGCGTCGACACCGTGACCGGGGTCGGAACCTGGTACCTCCTGACGATGAACGATGGCACCTACACCGTGACGGTGACGGCAGGAAGCGTGAACGCAGAACTCGACCTGACGGTTGAAGGCACCTTGAATGGGTTCTTTGTTTCGAATTCTCCTGTGTCGTACATCGGTGTTGGCCTTGGTGCAGTTGTTGCTGTGACCCTCGCGGTGTTGTTGCTCCGCGTCGTACGCTCTGGTTCAAACAACGAATGGGACGATGACGACGACGATGACGATGATGTTCCTACCAAAGGTCCCGCTGCCGGTCCGAGCGGCACTGCCCCAGGTCCAGCTGCTGGTCCGAGCGGCCCCGCCCCCGGTCCCGCTGCGGGTCCAAGCGGACCGGCTCCGGGTCCGAGCGATGAACCCGAGGCAGCGAAGGAAGTTCCAGCGTTGACCGATGCACACGAAGCCGTACCGGAGGAAGCGGCTGAAGCATCCTCTGATGCGGAGATCAACGTGGATGAGGATGGAACGGAATGGTACGAAGACGAGCAGGGCGTGTGGTGGTACCGAATGCAGGGCGAGACCGACTGGAGCGAGTGGAAGGACTGAATGTTCACAACGAGGGACGGCGGAAGGCATGCGGTGGGCCAGCGCAAGCATCGTTGTTTTCCTTGTGTTGCTGATGCCTGTGCCGCTCAGCACCCAACATGTGGCCTTGGACCATGAGCCCGTACGCTCGTACACCTCAGCCGTGGCGATGTCGCTGCATGTTCCTCGTTCAAGCATCACGGCCGATCAGGCCCTTCTCGTCAGTGCTGATTTGCGGGATGCTTCGGGTCAACCCGTCCAAGGTGCCGTGAATTGGTCGGTCAGCAACGGAACGATCGAGCCTACGGGTCTGTTCATTCCGTGGAGCGCTGGCACCGTACAGATCTCAGCGGAACACGGTGAACTGGAGGCCTCAACGAACCTTACCGTGGTGGCTGGGCGTCCGGTCGATGTGTCGCTGGACCTCAGCAGCAATCCAATTGCTGGTCGTGCGTTTCGCTTGACTGCTGTTGGATTGGATGCTCAGGGCAACGAAGCCCCTACGAACGGCGTGGCCTGGTTCATCAACGGGGACGCCAAGGGTGTCGGTAGCCCTGTGGTGATGCTCACGCGGCCGGGGACGTACGACGTGACGATGCGCCTCAACGACATCGAAGCAAGCGCGTCGTTGAACGTCGTTCCGGACACGCCCGTGGCCTTTGTGTTTGCCGAAGGCATGCACATGAGGAGCGGCCAAGGATTGCCACTTCGACCGGATCTCGTTGATGCAAACGGATTCGCCATGCCATGGAGCATGGTCGGTGGGGTCGTGTGGTCCACCAACCACGGCGTCATCGATGCCACTGGCGTCTTCTACCCAAATCGTCCGGGTGTATGGAACGTCTCTGCTCGCTCTGTCGAAGGCAACATCACAGGAAACGGGACCGTCTCCGTTCTTCCTGCGGACGCTGCTTTGCTGGAAATTGCCATTCAAGGGGACGTCGACGGCAACCTTTCTGCAGGCGTGGAAGTCGAACTTGAAGCGCTCTTGAGCGATTCACTGGGAGCGAGTGCGCCTGTCGTTGTGCCGTTGACGAATTGGAGCATCCCCTCTGGGAGGGTGGCCTCGGGCTCGCAGGGTCCGTTGTGGACGCCCACCGACATGGGTACCTTCCTGCTCACTGTTCGAGATGCAGGGCTGTTGGCCAGCCTTACCGTGACCGTTGGCTTTGGTGAGGTGGTGAACATGCATGTTGAATCGACCCACACGTCGGTCAGCGCAGGGAACCACGTCGTGTTGACGGCGGTTGCGGAGGACCTCGCTCAAAATCACGTCACGGTCAACGCCACGTGGACGGTGAAGGAGGGAGACGCAACGAGCCTCTCTGTGAGCAACGGTGTGGCCTTCTTCTCACCCGAACGGCTCGGTGTGATGTCGTTGGACGCCACATGGACGTCCTTCACCTCAAACGTGACCTACACCTCCACGTGGTCAATCAACGTCGCTCCGGGTCCCTTGGCCCGAATCACGTTCGAACTTGAGCAAAACCTCGTCCCGGCCGACCTTCCGGTTGACCTTGCACCGAAGTTGACCGACGCCTTCGGCCATCCGCTTGACGGCATTGATCTGAATTGGAGCGTTGACGGCGTGGACGTGACGGACGCCTTGCGCGCCTCCGACGGCCACTGGGCACCAACCTCGCTCGGTGGGCATGTCGTGCGAGCCAACGCTGATGGCGTGTTTGGCCTTGTTCGCTTGACGGTTGAACCCGGGAGCGCGAGCACGCTGGTGCTCGATGACGTCGTTGGGCCGACGGTGGTCGCTGGAGTTCCCATCGAGCTCCAATTGGACCGCCTCGATCTGCATGGAAACATGGGTCCCGCTGTCAACGTCACCACCAGCCTCGACCGCGATGTTGTGACGATTGAAGCATCCACGACGGGCCCGGGTTGGTGGACCCTGCTTCCCAAGCGTTCGGGACCCTTGACCGTCCCTCTGCTTTCGGACGAAGCCGTGCTCCTGCTCGACCTCACCGTCGTGCCAGGCCCTGCCATCAGGCTCTTCGTCGAGGTCAACGGGACAACGATGTCTCAAGGTGGCACGGCCCTCGTGAGCGTGCACGGCGTGGATGCGCAAGGAAATTTCGTGGGCGTGGACGACGTCTCTGTTGACATCACGTGCACTGCGGGCAAGGTGGACCATCTCGTGGAAGGCACGTGGAGCTTGGACCTCGAACGCGCCGGTGATGACAGGTCCTGCACCGTGACGAGCACGGAGGGGCTCATCGCGCAAACGTGGTACGAGGTCGATGCTGTGTTGCTCGGTGGAGTGTTTGGATCATCCAATGTTGTGGTCTCCCTCGCAGGCCTGATGCTCCTCGCTCTCGCGGCCCTGCTCCTCGCGATGCTGAGGAAACCTGATCAGCACGATGGTAGCATCACCCCTCAGGACCAGACGGCGATGGTCGAGGCAGCGACCACAAAAGCGGTGGTCTCCATCGACAGCGTTGAGGTTCGACAGGCGTCGCTCCCCCCTTCGAATTCGAGGGAAGCCGTTGGCGTCAGCCCCCCCACCGCTCCCTCGCTGCCGGCGGAGGAACTGGCTTCGATGTCCGAGCAGGCAGCCAAAACCGGCGTCATGGTGGCGATGGAGGGAACATCGCAAGGGTCAACGGGATGGTATGTGGACGCCAGCGGGACGGTGCAGCATTGGACCGTAGGTTCGGATGGCGGATGGTCGAAGACCGTGGAGTGATCATTCCTCTTCTTCAAGGAAGCGAAGGAATTCATCGATGTCCACAACTCCGTCTCCATCAACGTCTGCAACGTGGAAGTAGGCACGGATTTCGCTCCACGTCACGTTCATGCCAAGCCCAAGCGATACCGCAGAGCGGAATTCGCTCAACGTCAGGTGGTTTTTTCGACCAATGTCCGCCGCGTGGAAGGCCGCATAGAATCGAGCATGGGCTTCGGTCGTTGGGTTCGCGAACTCAGCGCGAAAGGAGGAGAAGGGGGTGATTCGCTCGACCTCGCGTGCGTGCCTTGCCCCATAAGCGAGCCAGACGAGAACGCCAATGCCAACCGCACCTAAGGCCCCGAACAGGGCGTTTTGCCCCATCAAGATGAGCAGAACGAGTCCCATCGCTGACCCGTAGATTTGGGGCAAGGGGAACAGAGGTGACCGGTACGGTGGGTTCCAATGGTGGCGTGGTCCTGCATTTCGCATCACGACCACGGAGAGGTTGATGGCGACGAAGACCATGATGTTGAACCCCGAGGCAAGTTCGGCAACGTCGTGGACGTCGATCGTCAGAATGGCGGCACCCATGAGCGCACCTGTCGTGATGATTGGCCAATGCGGTGTCTCGAATCGGGGGTTCAGGTCCTCAAGCGCGGCAGGGAGGAGGTTGTCTCGCGCCATCGCGAAGAGGAAGCGCGAGGCTGAGAGCACGCCGGCCAACGCCATTGAGGACATGGCGAGGATCGCCAACAGCGACGCAATCAACGCCATTGTTGAGCCTGCGACGTGGTCTGCAAAGGCGTGTATGGGGTTCTCGATGGCATGGTGTTCAGCGTCAAGGTGCCAGCCTTCGGGAAGGACGGAGACCATGACGAACGCCACGCCTGCATACAACACCGTGGCCAGAATGAGGGACGTGAACATGCCGCGGGGGATGTTCCGTTCTGGGTCCATGACTTCGCCACCGATGGCTCCGACCTTGATGGCGCCAGAGTAGCCCACGAAGACGAGGGCAGCGGCCGTTCCCATCTCGGCCGAGAACGGCTGCAGGTTTTCGACCGGCCGACCGAAATCGGCCTCTCCAGAAAAGACGGCAATCACGCACAAGACGAGCAAGAAAGCGACGGCGAGGGAAACGATGGGCGCCTGAACTTTCTTGATTTGCTTCACGCCAGTGATGTTCAGCAGCACGATGAGGCCGAGCAGGATGAGTGCCATCCGAATCGGGTTGACCTCAACATCGAAGGCGGTCGTCACCACCTCAAGGTAGGCGGCAAAACCGATGAGGGC
>JAURMD010000020.1 GCA_030830875.1 Thermoplasmatota archaeon
AAGCACGAGCGAACGCTGTTGATGGTGAACACGTGTCGTGCTGGTTTGAGGAAAGCACCACTTCGTTCATGAGTGCCAACGACGGGCAGGTGGACGAATCGCACGTGACGCTGATGTTGACGCATACCGACGTGTACGAGACCATGCTCCTTGCGTGGGCGGCGGCCTTGTGAAGCGCGGCAGGTTGAAGCGAGCGGGTTCAGCCCTGACGTCATGGGCCGTCCGCTCACGTTGGTCGGAGCCGCGCAGCCTGCAGTGCGGGTCCATGACCTTGTCAAGGCTCCAGCGAACACGCCTGAAGCCCGTCGAAAGCAGGCGAGTTGGGACGCCACCAGGCCTGCGACGGTGTACACCACGCCTGAGATGATGCCTGACGGAACGCCGTGCACGGCAGCAACGGTCATCTTGAGGACAAAGGGTTGCCATTGGTGGTGGAGCAGCGGGTGCACCTTCTGCGGTTACTTCAACGACACACGTGATGACGTGACCAGCGATGACCTTCATGCCCAGTGGGCATGGGCTGTGCGGAAGCTCGATGGATTCGCCGGGGCTTCGATGGTGAAGGTCTACACCTCGGGTTCCCTTTTTGAGGACCGTGAGATCCCAGTCGATTTCCAGCAGCACGTTCTCGATGACTGTGCAAAGCGCGGCCTCCATCTCATCGTCGAAAGCCGAACGGAGCAACTGACGCCAGAGAAGTTGGCATGGGCGTCTTCGATACACAACGACCTTACCGTTGCGATTGGCCTCGAAGCCTACGACGACGAAGTGCTTCGCTTTCACGTCAACAAAGGCTTCAGCGTTCGCTCGTACGACCGCGCCGTCGAAGCACTTCATGAAGCCGGAATTCGAGTGAAGGCGTACCTGATGTTCAAACCTCCATTCATGAGCGAAGCCGATGCCCTCGACCATATGGTGACATGGATTGGCGCCATTGCCAAGGGCGCCGACGAGATCTCCATCAATCCAATGAACATCCAAGGGGGGACGGTCATCGACCGTCTGCATCGGGCGAGGCAATACCGTCCACCGTGGCTTTGGTCCCTCGTCGAAATGGTTCGACGCGCGCATCCTCTGGTCCACCCAGATGGGGGTGTGAACGGCGACGCTGACCAGGTCAGCCGCCTTATCGTGCATCCAACAGCCGGTGGCCGGGTTCGTGGCGCTCACAATTGTGGGGAATGCGATGCTGATGTGGTAGCAGCCATTGAGCGGTATGCGGTCTCAGGAGACCTTCTCGAATTCGACGGTCTGTCGTGCTCATGCGAGGCGGAGTGGTCCTGTGAACTCGACCTTGAACGACGCCTCCCAGTTCCCCTTGGGCTCTCGGCTCCGCGTCGAGGTCCGCCGATGGACCGGCTGAAGGCGCCGTGATGCGAAACAGACGTCCTCGGTCAGGCCGTGGTGAATCTTTATCACCGTGCCTCAGGTGGCTCGACGTGTCCCTTCAGGGACCTCCGTGGTGAGCCCATGTCCACCCCACAGATCATCCACGAAGCCACGGTGGGGGACGCAGAGCCAAGCATGGGCCGAATGGTCCTCGTGTTGCTGGGTGTGGGGTTGCTTGGGCTCTTCGCCCTGTTTGCGAACGTGTTCGGCTGGGACGCGGTTCCGGTGCTCGGCGACCTCGTGCCGCTGCTGGGCAACCTCGGCGGGAGCGGGATTTGGTACTACCTCATCGGTTTGATGGTTGGCGCAGCCGCCATCGTCGCCACGGTCCTTGGAGAGGTCCTCGTCGAATGAAGGAGGTATGATGCATGGTCTCCGTTTTTGTTTCGATTGCCATCCTCGTTGGGATCATGTACCTCGTTGCGCGGTGGCTGCAGAACGGTGTGGGGGGCATGTCGTCCTCGCTGCACGCCCTCGGGCACTTCCTTTTGGTGAAGGCTCCGGCCGGGGCCGTTGATTTGTTTGACGACGGACCAGGACGTGGCGGCCGCACATGGGTTCGTTTTGGAATGGCATGGATGATCCTCGCTTCCACCCTTGCCTTCGTCGCACGTTGGCACCGTTGGGACAGCGGGGCCCTCGATTCCTTGTCGAGCCTCGGTTGGAGCTACGACGATGGAAGCGGGTTGACCACCACCGTGGCCGTCACCCTCCGAACCGGTGTGGTGATGGTCTTCCTTGGCACCGCGCGCACCGCTGCAGGCCGTGCTGCTGGAGGGCGACTCGCCAGTGAGGCCAACGCTTCCCTGATGGCCCTTGTGTTCACCGGCGTGTCCCTCCTCGTTCTGCTGCTCCCCACCGTGGCCGGCTTTGCTGGACTTGACGCGGCCACGGCTGACCTCTTGCTCAAGACGGTCTCCTCAGTGGTGCTTCACAGCATCGTCGGCGGTGCGGTGCTGGTGAACGCCCTCATGACCCTCGCCGGTCGCGGCGAAGCCCCTGTTGCGTACAGCGGCTGGTTCCTCGTCAACGCCTTGGTCGTCATGGTGCTGGCTCCCGTGCTGTACATCGTCGCGGAACTTGGCGGCGCGACGCAGTCGGTGTGGTTCGCACAGGCGGCCCTCGAAGGCTGGCTCCCCCTCGCGCTCATGCTCGCGACAGCCTACGCCGTCGTTCCGGCCATGGCCGAGCGCGCGGTGTGGTCCTCAGCCCTCGCGTCAAGCGCGCTTCTCCTGACCTTCACCACCGTCCCCGTGGTCTCCGTCAGGTCCGTTGATGCTGCCCCCCTGCTTCAGAACGTCGCGGGCATCCTGCTGACGATTGGCTTGCTTCCTCTTCTCGCGACGTCGATCAACCTGCTTGCGACGTCGAAGCAAGGAGCCTCCAGCATCGCATCCTCACCTGCAGGTGTGGCTGCTGTTCTGGCCGTCCTTCTGCTCCCGCTCTACGCTGTTGGCATGTACTTCGCGGCGATGGAGACGATGGTGGGCGCAGGGAGCCTGGACGCTCTCTTCGCTTCTTTGTCGCGTGACTTTTTCTTCACCGTCGGTGGGTTGCTCGTCCTTTCGTCCGTGCTTGGCTACATGCCACTCGCCGGAGGTCGTCGACCCGTTTCGACCGGGGGAGCCAGCACCGCAGTCTGGATGGTCGCTGCGGGTGGTCTGCTGGCGACGGTCAGCACGGTCCTTGGCTCGCTCGCCGCCCGCGCCGTGGAGCACGGAGTGAGCGATTCGGACATGCTTGAGGCGACGATGGAAAACCTCGCAGGCTTCGATCTCGTCGGGTCGTTCCTGTTCTACGGCGTTGCCATGGGCTTCATGCTCACCGGGGTCGCTGCGGTGCGCAATGGCTTCACCCCATCCGTGTCCACTTCTATGTCCACGACGGACGTGAGCACCTACGCGCTTGCCGGGGGCAGCACGAGCATCCGTGCCCTGCTCGGGCGGGGTCTGGGCATGGACACCGTCCTGCTTGTCGGGGCCGACGAAGACGCCGTTTCCGGCTCCACGGTCATCGCCGTTCGCGCGGACCTTCATGGGGACGAAGTCAAGGAGTTCCCTGACCTCGAAGCCAAATTCCCTGAAGAGTTGCACATGCTTGCTGACTTCCTCACCACCACGAAGCAAGACGTCTTCTCCTTCTTCCGCAGCATTGACCTCGATGACTCCGGCGCCATCGACGCACGAGAACTTCAGAACGCCCTTCGTAACGCGAAGATTGCCAACCTGCCACCGTGGGACATGGGGCGCCTCTTGGCTGCGATCGACCTTGATGGGGACGGACAAGTCAACCTCCCAGAGCTTGACATCGTGCTTGCTCGCCTACGCTCCGCCTCCTCCGAGGAGGAGTGAGGGGGCGCTGCCCTGCGCATCGGCCTCGTTGGCAAGCCCAACGTGGGGAAGTCGACGTTCTTCGCGGCGAGCACGCTTGCTAAGGTGGACATCGCCAACTATCCCTTCTGCACCATCGACCCGAACGTTGGTGTGGCGTTTCCAAGGGCCCGCAAGCCATGCCCTTGCGGTGACCTTCGTGCACGAATGACCGACGAGGGTCGTGCACCGGACAACCTTCCCGGACGGGAGGGCTCGTTGTGTGTTCCGAGGACGGGAGTGTGCATTGGCCACGAAAGGTACGTCCCCATCGAACTTGTGGATGTGGCCGGACTTGTCCCAGGGGCGCATGCAGGTCGAGGCCGTGGAAACGCGTTTCTCGCGGACCTCGCAGGATGTGATGCCCTCATTCAGGTCGTCGATGGCGCCGCCTCGACCGACGAAGAAGGTCAACCCATTTCCCCGGCGTCCGAAGCATCGGCAGCGGCAGCGTCGGTAGCGCGTGAAGTGACCTTCCTCACAGCGGAAATCGAGCAGTGGCTCGCGGGATTGCTCGAGGAAGGCTGGTCCCGAGGTGTACGGCGTGTTCAGGCTGAAGGGGAGCGCGGTTTGCAGTCTTTCCTCGTGGAGCGCCTCAGTGGATTGGGAGCCACCTCCGCAGGCGTAGCAGCAGCGCTTGATGCGCTTCGGGCAGAGCGGTCCGACCTCGAACAGCCGTGGTTGTGGACGAGGGACGTGCTGGCTTCACTGGCCGTTCATCTTCGTGCCGGCCTCTTCCCCCTCATTGTCGCCGTCAACAAACTCGACCTTGCACCTGCAGGAGTGCTGGATGCCCTCCGAAACATCGACCTTGGTGTGCCCTTCGTAGGCTGCCTTGCGGACATGGAACTTGGCCTGCGACGCGCAGCATCCACAGGGCTTCTTCGCTACCGTTCGGGCTCTGCTTCTTTCACTGTGAGCGATGACGCCCCGCTTTCCGACGTCCAACGCGCAGCATTGGAGAAGATGGGGGCGACGCTTGCACAGCACAACGGGACGGGCATTGAGGACGTGTTCGATCACGTGGTCTTTGGAAGGCTTGACCACATCGTCGTCTACCCCGTGCAAGACGAAGGACGATGGATCGACGGAGAGGGGCGTGTGCTTCCCGACGCCATCGTCGTGCCGAGGGGCATCACAGCGAAATCCGTAGCAGGACTGGTTCACAGCGACCTTGAGGCAGGGTTCATCCGTGGTGTTGACGGTCGTAGCCGGCGCGTGGTTGGTGCCGACCATGAAGTCGAGGACGGCGCTGTGTTGAAAATTCACGCAAAAGGATGATCAATGCCCCTTTGGGCGCTCATGCGCCGGCGTGAGCCGGGCCATGTCGCCGGCATACTTCGCTCGGTACAGCAGGAGTTGAGCCGGAAGCACGAGGGTGGCAAGACCAAGGAGCACAAGCACGTAGGTTCCCCACGGTTTGACGCCAGACAGGACCGATATCCAAAGGCTCCAACCAAGCAGCAACGTGATGCCCGGTCCCCAGCGACGCGAAACGGTGGAAAGGCGAGCAGCGACGAGGACATCGTCAAACAGCATCGGTGCTTCGTCTTTTGAGATAAGGCCCTGCTCGATGCCGCAGCGGCCGCAAATCTGCGCCCGGGGGCCGTTTCCGTGGATGAAATGCTCGCGAGGGTAGGTTCCGTTGCAAGAGCGGCAGAGCGGCATTGTCCTTCCTCGTTGGTGGCCACCCGTCGCCGTCCTTTCAAGCATGCGCTGCATCGAGGAAGGCCTTGAGCACTGCATCACCCTCGAGGCTTCCGATGGACTCAGGATGGCCCTGCACACCATGGACGGTTCCGTCCACGTTGGTGAAGCCCATGGTCACGTGACCTGCACGTGCGTTCGTGCGAAGCCGTCGGCTGTCCTGACCTGTGACGATCAGCGAGTTGTACCGAACCATGCTGACTTCTCCAGAAGCAAGGCCACTGAACAGGCCGGTACCGTCGTGCAGCACCTGCACGGTTTGCCCATGCACTGGGCCAGCAGGATCCTCGTCGATGCGCCCACCCGCCGCCAAACCAAGCGCCTGATGACCAAGGCAGATGCCAAGCAGCGGAGGAAGCCCTCCATTCAAGGCCCTCATTGCTAGCAGCATGGTCGGGGTGGCTTCCTCAGGCCTGCCAGGGCCCGGTCCTAGGATCACATGCGTGGGTGAAGCGGACAGCCAAGTTCTCACAGCCGCTTCAGGGTCGGCGAGCGCTTGCTGCCCTCGTCCTTGCACAACGTGAACGTCGTGACCCAGCATCATGACCGCATGGGCAATGTTGTGTGTGAAGGAGTCGAGGTTGTCCACCAGCAAGACCGTCCCATGAGGCGTTGCTTGACGACGCCCGCATGATGGCCCGCTTGGTGCGCCATGAGGAACCGGCAGGGGCGTAATGCGCAACGAGCCCTCCGTCGCGCTCGTTGCATCCCCCCACCCCGCGGCGGCAAAGAGCGGCGCTGCCTTCCATCGTGTTTCCTCGAGTTCGCGGGGTGCATGGCTGGCGATGGTGATGCCTCCGCCGGCATGAACGTCCGCAGTCCACCCTGTTGGGGTACGACTGACCTGCATGGTGCGAATGAGGATGTTCCAAGACCCTTGGGTTCCGTCCGGGTCCCACCAGCCAACGGAGCCGCACCAGAAGCGCCGGGGTTCGGCTTCTAAGGCATCGATGCCTGCACAAACGACCGTGCGAGGGCACCCGGTGATTGACCCTCCGGGGAACACCGACGAGAAGGCCGTGGTGATCGGAACCTCAAGGTCGGCCCCGACCTGACTCACAAGGTGCTGAACCGTGGTGTAGGCTTCCACATCGTAGCGTTGAACGTTGACTGAGCCGGGTGCGGCAATGGCGCCGAGGTCGTTGCGCATCAGGTCCACGAGCATGCGGTGCTCTGCCGTTTCCTTGGCGTCGTTGACCAAAGCCCGACGCAAGGCCTCTTCTTCCAAAGCGTCTGCTCCTCGAGGATAGGACCCTTTGATCGGCGAAGCCAGCGCCCGCCCGCGTTCCACGCGGAGCAAGGACTCGGGTGAGGACGAGAGCAGGAGGTGGTCGAGGTCAGGGGCGTTCACCCACGCTGAATATGGCGCCGGGTTTGACCTCTGAAGTCGTTCAAACACCGTCCAAGGCGTGGCCGATAGCGGTCCAGACCATCGTCGTCCGACGTTCATTTGGTACATCCTCCCACGAACGATGGCCTGGCGAATGGCTTCGATGGCCTCCTGATGCTGCGCATTGTCCATCGAGGAGGAGGGCTCATTGGGTGAGGGCTCTTGGTCAACGATTGGTCCGTGGTCCAAGGCATCGATGCCGCAACCCCATGGGTCGCCTGCACGAGCAAGCCGATGCACCTCCTTGGTGCGTTGATCGATCACAATAGCGCCCTTGACTTCCCAAAGCACGGCCAACACGCTTCGAGGCGCGGGCGGATGCTGGAGGCTGAGGGGCTGGGTCCACTGCACGAGATCGTAGGCGAAACTGCCGGCCAAGAAGGGACGGGAGGGCCATGCCTCAAGCGGTTCCTCAAAAGGTTCCGCGCCCAACATCTCCGCTTCCAACCGTGTGAGGATGCTGGCGAGGTCGTCGTCCTCCCACGAGCGAACTTCCTGCCACGTCCCCTGCTCCCAACGTTGAACCTCCACGAGCATGGGGGTTGACGTCGCCTGAAGCAGGGGTTCGTCGAGGATGGAGTTTTGGCGCATGGGCGGCAGGTTGCTTGGCTGTCGAATCACCGCTCTGTGCCGAGCAGGCTGCATGATCAGGGAATGACGCGCGTGATGGGAGGACGGCCCACCAGACAGGAGCAGCAATTCATCGGGGGAAGCCGTTGGGTGTGCCGTTGGTCCAAGCCATCCTGCCGCACGTAAACCGTTGACAAGTCCGAGCAAGGTGTCCATCAATCACCCTCCAAACGTGTCCATGTTGAAGGCGAAGCACGATGCTCGTTGATCAGCGTCGTTGCGATGGCCAGCAGCACGTCGGTTGGCTCCTCGAAGCCAACGCCGTCGATGGAAGACACCCCAACGGCTCCCAGCCCAGTTCCAAAGAGCACCATGGCACGAGATCGTGCAACACGACGTTCGTTGAGGTCACCGCGTTGGACCGGGAAGCCAGCGCGTTCGAGCCTCGGTGCGATGGCCTCAAGGGTGATGCTCTGGACCCCTCCGTCCGCTTCGCGTGCGGCCCAACACACTCCATCTTCATCGAGCAGCACGGGACAACTTCGACGCTCATCGACGATGCGATGGTCGTGCACGAGCAGTGCTGCATCGGCGCCCATGGACTCAGCAGCGTCCATCACCTCGGTGTTCCATGCCCAAGCGGCATGCTTCGTACCGGTCACAGCACCTGCCCAGCGAGGGGCAGCCACAGTGATGGCGTCCACATCGTCCATTGCTGCATCGAGCGGTCGATCGGTGCACGTCCAGCCATCCACACTCCACATCGCCCGCACAAGACGCTGTCCGGTCGCGTGCTGCATCCCATGATGAAGGGCGGACCTGAGCGAGGCCAGGTCCGGGTTGAGGCGAAGTCGAGCGCCGTGGTCAACCAACCGACGTTCGTGCAACGGAAGGTCCGCAACGCCCCTGTCCTCGTCCCAGAGCAGCGTCGTGAAGACACCCTCGCGTGGCCGTGTGCCCATCATCCGCCCCAACGGAGGGGGCCTCCTGCTTCAGGACACCGCTCAGAAGAGGTCGTCGAGGAAGGAGGTGTCCACGCCGCTGCTTTGGGGAGGAGCCTGCCGCGTTGGTCCACCGAGGTCGAGCCCGTCAAGCATGTCGTTCACGGAAGGCGCAGCCGACGCTGACGGTGCGGGGGGTTCGACCCTAGGTGCTGCCATTCGCTGTGCTGAAGCGTAGAGGTCAACCGAGGGAGCAGCAGGCTGGGCCGTCATTGCAGGCGGGCTTGGTCCTCCAATGGTCTGGACGGGTGCCAACGTTGGGATTGGGCCGAAGGCGTCCATCACGGGAGCATCATCGAGTCCCCATGTTGCCTCTTGGAGGCCATACGCCTTGTCTTCGGAACGGCCCCCTCCTCGCCGAAGGACGAGCAAGGCCAGCAGCACGGCGACCGCTACGAGGCCAGCAATCAGTGCATTTGGTGACTCGAGGAAGGTGCGGAGGTCAGCCCCTCCTCCATCGCCTGGATTGTCGGCTCCTCGAGACAGCGGCTCAAGGTAGACAGGTTCCACGCTCAAGCGTTCAAAGGCGTCGTCCACAGGTGTCACCGCAACGTACCAACCGCTGGTGTTCACGACGTCAGGGTGCTCGGAGGACAAGATCCTGAACGAGTTCGAGGCCTTGACTTCACCAGCAAAGGTGGCGTCCCCGACCTCCGAGAATGGTGAGGCGGCGTAGTAGATGCGATAGGCGTTGACTGATGCGTCTGTCGTGTGCTCCCAAGCCACGAGGATGTCCACCTCACCAACCCACACCACCGTCGTCCCGACGATGGCATCGAGGTAGGCACCGGGGTCCGACACGCCGTTGTCAATTGGGGTGGCGCGCGTGGTGGTCAGCCCGGCGACGTGCGCGTTTCCAGCAGAGTCAACGGCGACCACCGCAATCACCACCTCTTGGCCGGGGGTCAGAGCAGCCCCATCGGAGCGCCGGTCGATCACCACGGGCAAGCGAACATCCCGGTTGACCACAATCGGCTGGCTTCCCAATGCTGAGCCGCCGATGGAATCGAAGGACCTGATGCTCACGTAGATGTGATAGGCATCGATGTCGCTCGCGGTGGATGGAAGGAATTCCAGCAAAACAGCCCTCCCATCGTCGTTTGGTCGGTCGGTGGCGCTGAGTTCTGTGATGCGCGGTGGGGCCTCGGTGTCCGCAAGGTTGTCGACGGCCAAGGCCGAGGCCACGTCCAAGTTGTCGAGGTGAGCGTTGCCGTCCAGGTCATGGACGGTGACCATCGCGTAGACCGTCATCCCGGCCTGGATGGGCACCACGGTGACTCCGCCGGTGGCCGAAGGTTGCAGGGCCTCCGACATCGGCAAGACGATGGCACGACCGTCGGTGTCGATGAGCTGGGTGTTCAGCCGAATGAAGCCTCCTTCGACAACCGGAGTCCCGTCGTTCACGTAGGCGCTCACGTCGTTGAGATCTTCCGTAAAGGCCCAGACGATGTAATGGGAGAAATCGTCAGCAACCGACGTCGGGAATTCGATGTCAATGCTGCTTCCATCATCGGCAGGGTGATCGAAGGCTATCAGGCCCGACAACCGATCCGGAGGCACCTCGCTGTCCACGAGGTTGCGGTAGGGGATGGCATCCACCACCTCGACCCGTCCGCCGATGTCGAGGTCCACGTTCAACCATGCGTCATGCGACGTGACGGAAACGAGGTAGGTTCGTCCATCGACCAACGCTCGTCCGCCGATGTCGTTGACGACGGTTGACGTTTGTGCGCAATCGGTGATGACCTTCGATTTCTCCATCAGCAGCAGGCCGGCGCTGAGGTCGTCGATCGCTGCATCGATGGTCGAGTCGTCGGTGACCACCCCAAGTTCGTGCAGCCAAACCGTGAGGAAAGCACAGTCGGTCACCACGTCTTGAGGCTGATTCCACGAGACGCTCAGGCGTCCACCTTCATCGTCCGGTGCATCAACAGCGCTCAGGTTGACCACGGGTGGTGGTGCGACGCCGTCGTTCAGACCCCCGGTGGGAACCACTGGACCGAGGATCAGGACGTCGCTCTTGTTTTCCTGACCGGCGTCGTCCACGCACGTGAGTCCAATCCAATACACCTTCCCAGGGACCAGCGAAAGGACGGTGCTGTTGCCTTCCGTAGGGGGCAGGTCCACCTTCGGCGTCAATCCAAGCACGTCGGTCCGTTCCACCGTCGAGGCATAGACCCGCGTCGACGCGAGGTCCATCGCTGTGCACGGCGTCCACTCCACGTCGAGGTCACCCTCCTTTGCTCCTGCAAGGTTCGACGGCTGAGCGCTGCCCGTGGCAGGGGGGCGTGGCACTTCGTCGGACGGTGCCACAGGCCCAACCGGAAGCGATGGACGGCCGAGGCGCCCGTCTGCGTATTCGACGACAACGACGGCCTCGTACTCGGTGCCGTCCATCAGTGGTTGGCCCTCGGCCGTCAGCACGTCGCTTTCCAACCTGCTGTGCAGCGCCACCGCCGCGTCGGGTTGCAAGGTTGCGAGGTCAACAGCGGTCGGGGGTGTGGCCCACCCACCGGCCTTCGCAAACACGAGGTAGCGTGCGAAATCCTCGTCGTGAACGAGCGACCATCCCGCCCGAAGCGCACCCCCGCCGTCGTCGGGGCGGTCGATCAGCTGCATGAGGTCGACCGGCGTTTCGGTTCGGCTCCAATCGTACGAGAGGCGGACCTCAAGCGAACCGTTTGTTGGACTCAACAAGGTAAGTTCGACGACGGTGCTTCCGTCCACGGAACGGCTCGTGTCGACGGCGGCCTGAAGCCGCTCAACGAAGCCATCGTCGGCCATGTCGAAGGTCCCGTTCCACAACGCCCGTTGGCTGATGGCCCACACAGGAGCCCCCTGAACGGGTGAACTGAACACGAGGGGGAGGAAGCCGTCCGCGAGGGGTGCACCACCTGTTTGGGGAATCGAGATCGAGGATGCACCGACCGCATCGAGCAGGTCGATGCTGAACCCAGGATGCAGCATGGCGGTCGCGTTGACGAAACCAGTTCCGACGCCAAGGTTCAGTGGCGTGGCTCGGCTGAAGGGCTTGGACGGGACCGGGCGATGACCAGGGGCTGGACCCCACCCGTACAAGGTCGGAACGGTCGACGATGCCCAAAGCGAGCCGGACCCGTCGATGGCCATGTCCGTCACGGTCTGAACGTTTTCCGTGCGGCGCGCTGCGTGCGACGAAGCCGAGGCCTCAACGAAGGTCAAGCCGAAGCTCGTTCGAAGCATCAAGGTGGACCCGTCGCTTTCCATCTGGTCCACCGGCCAACCAAGGGTTGACTGGCGGCCGACGCCTTCCTCAAATTCCTCCGTAAGGGAATTCCAATGGGTCAATGCACCCGTGTCCGTGGCCACGTGAACGCCCCACCAGTCTGCGGCAACAGCGGTGACGTCGTTCGATGGCAGTTGGTCGAAACGCATCGTGTCAACGATGCCAAGGCTTCCTGATGAGGCATCCAGGAGCGAAACCCCGGGTCGGCCGAGTCCGGCGCCATCGTGAGCCACCATCACGGTGCCCGAAGCGTTTCGGACCACAGCCCATGTGCTGTCTTCAAGCAGGCCATTGGTGGTGTCCCACGTCACATCAACCGTTGCACTGCTCTCGTTCCAGAGCGCGAGACCTCCCGTTCCGGCGATGAGAACAAAGGAGGCGCCGTTGGCGGACGTCCACGACATCACGTCTTCGATGTTGTTGTCTTGCAAGCCATCATTCGTGCTGATCGGGGTGTCCCATCCTCCAATGCTGGCGTCCCATCGTCCGACGCCCGAAGGCGTTCCGACGTACACGATGTCGGACGTTGAGGACCGAGAGATCGCGTTGATGGTTTCCGACGGGAGCCCGCCGAGCACGCCTCCATCCACGAATCCAACGGCGAGAGGGTTGAACACCTGAACGCCAGAGACGCCCTGGGCTCCTCCGCGCAGGCCGACGACGAGGTTGTTTCCGTGCCAGGCGAGCCCGTCGAGGTCGTCGGACAAGCCTCCGCTGGCTTTCGACCACGACCCGTTCGCAAGCGTTTGCAGGCCAATGCCTCCCGAGCCTCCGAAGCCGGTGCCACCTGTGGTGGACCGGCTGGTGGCGACGTGGAGCACGTTTGCATCCAACACCATGTCGGAAACACGTCCATTGCCGGGGAGCAGGTGGCCCCCGGTCCACGCCAGTGAACCGTTCGGAGCGATGCTGCCGACCAGAACGGCTGCAGAACTGCTTCCTCCGTTGAAACCACCTGTGGTTTCGTAGGTGGCCGCGTACAACGAAGAACCGCTGCCAACCATCGAGGAGATCGCTCCAGAAGTCAACTGAATGTCGTCGGCGAGAACGGTCGTTCCAGTCGCTGGCGACCATTGGTCGACGTGGCTGTAACCCGACCCTCCACCGGGGATGGCGACAATCAGGTTGCCAGAAGCATCCGCCATGACGTCCACCACATCGGACCCTGAA
>JAURMD010000021.1 GCA_030830875.1 Thermoplasmatota archaeon
CAGAACCGTGTTGCGAATTGCATCGGTGGCGCGCAATTCTCCGTGGTGATTTGATTGCCACCACGGTCCAGCGTACCCTCGGCGTACATCCGTCTGGAGACAGGCATCAGGCATCGTCCATGCGGTGCGAACCGATTGGATCGTCGGTCGTGCGGGAGCTGAGGTTCCTTGGTTGGGCGTGGTCAAACTCATGCTCGCTTCAAGCGGCCCAGGGACCCAATACGTGCCCCGCTCAGCCTTCGTTGGTGTTGCTGCCATGGTGGCGGTGGTGCTTGCACTGCCCATGGTCATCGATCCGATGTTCCGAAGGCTCATCGAACGCGCACCTGAAGCCGAAGAAGCCGCGAGGGAGCGTGCGATGGACCTCGTTCTCAGGGCAATCAGCGAGGATGAATGATCAATCGTGCTGCCCACCGTCGAGCAGCCCCTCGATTCTGTCCAATGTCTCGCTGAGTTCTGCAGCCTCGTTCGTGGCTTGGCGAAGCGAGGCGGTTTCAAACTGCTTCGCCAGTCGGTTCAATGACCCGCGCAGCGCGGCGTTCTGCTGGCTTTGTGTGCGAGGTTGATGCCGTGCAGAACGCATGTCTGCCAACCATCCTTCAACGAGATTTTTGCCGTATTCCGGTGCCCTGCCAACCTTTCCGCTGAAAATCACCTCGTTGGTACGGTGACGGAAGCAGACGCCTTGCCGAGGCTTTGGCGTGGCCTGCACCGAGCCTGGTTTCCAAACATCGAGAGGGATTTCCAATCTTCCTTTGAGAACGAGACGTTCACCCTCGGCCACGAGGTGCACGAGGACCACGCGATCGTCCAAGCGTGTGAACCATTGACCCATGTCGCCTTCGACGTGCCATTCGATGCGACTCACGACCTCGTGCTCAGGGTATTCCTTGCGAAACCAGCCGTCAAGGCGAAGAGGAGAGAAGGCCACGCTTCGCTTTCACCGCCACCCCACTTGAAGGAAACGTCCTGTCGGGACAGGACTTCAAAGGGGAGCACGTCAACCACGTGGCGTGGCGAGCGAGTGGGGCGCGGTGGACCTGCAGTTCCGCTGGGTCGTACTCGCCGTCCTGCTGTGGTGGTTGATGCTTCGTCGATGGGAAGCGAACGGAACCTTGGACCGTTGGAACGCCAGCCGTGCATTGGGCATCATTCTGATGGTGCGAACCCAGCGTGGACTGGGCCTCCTCGAACGCTTGGCCAAGCCGCGCCGCTTCTGGCGTGCCTACGGTGAGGTGGCCACATGGGTGTGCGTCAGCACCATGCTGCTCGCTGGCCTGTTGGTCGTGCTGTCGTTTGGCATCACGATGCTTGAAGGAGGAGCTACAGACCCTCCGCCGCCCTCAGAACTCGTCGCCATCCCTGGCCTCAACCCTGTGATTCCGTTGGGATGGGGGGCCATTGCCTTCGTGGTGGCGTTGGTCATCCACGAATTTGGCCACGGTTTGCTCGCTCGAGGCCATGGCATGCGTGTTCGCTCGTTCGGGCTTCTACAACTCGGTCCGGTGCCCCTCGGCGCCTTCGCTGAACCGCAGTCGGACGAATTGATGCGTGCACCTCGGCGCGAGCGACTCCGGATGTTCGCGGCTGGACCGGCGACGAACCTGTTTGCGGCCATGGCCCTCCTCCTCTTGCTCGGAGGCCTTGCTGGTCAATTTTCTGCGGCGGACGACGGTGTGCACATTCGGGGCGTGGTGGTCGGCACGGGGGCTGAAGACGCAGGATTGGCACCGTGGGACAGGATCGTCGCCATCGATGAGCACACCGTTGTGAACGATGCCGATTTCCGTGCAGCGCTTGATGGTCATGCCGCGGGGGAGACCGTGGTGCTTCGAGTGGTCAATCTTGAGGGCGATGAACGGTCTGTTGAGGCGACCCTGACCGACAAACATGCACACTTTGCTGAGGATGGATGGACTGAGAAGCAACTTGAGGCGGCGGGCATCGTGGAGGGGGATGCGTTTCTTGGCGTTCAGCAAGTCGCCGACGGCACCATCGGCATCGATCGGCTCGCTGGACCCCTTGCTCCGGGCGTTGAGGCCCCGTTGGCAACCCGCCTCATGGCGACTCCAATCCACGCGCTGACCCTCATTTTCGTGCCCTTTGAGCTTCAAGGTGTGGCGATGCACCCTATCGAAGAAGGCATGCTGGCCGCCGGCGAGGGCCTCATCGCAGGGCTGCTCGGATTGGATGGCATGCTGATGCTCGTGAACCTCATGTTCTGGCTGATTTGGGTCAACCTGCTGCTCGGCTTCACCAACCTCATTCCAATGGTGCCGTTTGACGGCGGTCACATGTTCCGAGACGTCACTCATGGAAGCCTGGAAAGCGTACGCCGCATCGGCAAGAAAACGCGATTGTTTGCCCTGAGTGGGCACCGGACCGAAGCCATGGCCACCCGGGCAACGAGCATGACGTCGCTGGGATTGTTCTTGATGCTCGTGCTGATGATCCTCGTGCCTTACATCAGGTGATCATGGGGTCCTGGCACGAAGCAACGACGTGAGCAGGTCGATGGTTCCCCCTCGCTCCATGCCCGAGCCTGCTGGAGCGTGTGTTGAGGTGGTCCGCTCGTCACGGACCACAGATGCGGTGGAGATGAGGTGCAAAAATCGGTTCAGCGGCATACCGCGTTCCCAATCGAGATGGGGACGACCAGACGAGGTCAAGGGGAGGGTCGGAACCCTAGAGGCCAACGCGGCCATCGGTCCAGTGATGTGGGTCGTGTGGACACGAAACAGTCGCCATGAGTCACCTCGTACGCCTTTCAGACGTTGAGCATAGAGCGGCATCACGCCCGTGCGCTCACCCGTTGAGCGGAGCGCCTCGTGTTGCTCCATCGTTCGTCCAGACAGGTACAACTTCGGCGTGGATGTGGATTTCACCTCGATTGGGAAACATGCGTCCCCTCGAAGCACAAGAAGGTCACCGGTACCTTCAGAACCACTCCCCGGAGCCCTGACTGCAAGGAAGGGTGCCTCGATCACCGTTCGCATGCGAAGCCGCTCTTCGGTTGTGCAGGATTTTGTGACCGCGTCCACCCCTCGACGTGTTCCACTGAAGACGTGGAGGAGCTCCCGCTCGTACGCGCCGCCTGCAGGCATGAACAAACATCACCGTCATGGGACTTTGAAGACTTCCAAGAGAAGGAAGTCTCAGCAGCGCCCTTGAAGGGCTGTCGTAGCCAGCGGCAACCGTGCAACGGGTAGGGGTGAGGACCTCGGACTTCCGGTTGTCCTACAGGCTGCTGGCGATGATGCGTCGCCTTGACCGAAGTGCAGTCCTTCTTGAGCCGACCGATGCAGTTCCTTCCGACGTCGACCTCGTGCTGTGTGGGGAAGACGAAGAAGGCGTAACCGTTCGATTTGACCACCTTGAGGAGGACCTGCTGTTGGCGCTGCGGACAAATCAACAGGCGACTGGGGCGTCGGAACTTGTCGTTGCGGTGGATCCAGGCCCGCGACCCGGCATGGTGTGGTCCATCGACGCCGTGGACGTCGGGCAAGCCCAACTTGAACACCCGGATGAAGTGCTGCCCCTCGTCCTTGACCTCTGGGGGCGTTATCCAGATGCTCGTTTGCGGGTGCGCGTCGGGGACGGCTCGGCTGGGCCTCGAAACCGCATACTGAAGTCGTGCCTGTCCGGAGGATGCCACGTGGAATTGGTTGACGAGCGGCGCACATCCAAGGGCCTTGCTCGGCACGATCACATTGGCGCTGCTCGACGAATTCTTCGTTTGCGAGGACGACCCCTTGACAACCTTCCACCCGATCCAGCATGGGATGGCGTCGTCCGCGAAGTCAAACGACGAAGCAGGGAATGGACGGGTGGCAGGCTGACGCTCCCGCGGCACCTTGCGCTCCTTGTGGCGACTGGTGACCTCAGCATGGCCGACGCGGTGGCCAGCATGGATGAGGAATGATCAACGGACTTGCATCGTGTACCGCGTCCGCCCTCGCCAATACACAGTGACTCGACCCGAGGACGAGGCGCACACCGCGAGGGCTCCGGCCTGCAAGGAAAGGGCCTTTGCAGCGAGGTGCCTCCCTCCCTCTCCGGAATGAATCGGAACGTCACTGGTCACCTGAACATACCGGCCGGCATCGCTTGCCACCCCTGAGCGGTTGAGAAAAATCGCGCCATCAAGCCACGCGAACTCGAGAATGGTCTCGTGGTTTTCTTCCCTGAGCACGGACCTTCGTTCCGTCGAGTGCCCTTTGAAGGGATTCAAGACAAGAGGCTTGGAATGACGACGCATTTGCGGAAGGCTACCGATGGCCAGCAATGCCCCGATGGAATGGCCCTCTCGACCACGATCTGCCACGCTGCGTGCAATCGATAGGACGGAGGTCACCACGTCGATGTCCACGTCCGCCTCTTCAGCAAGCTGAACCAAGGTGTGCGATTCTAGCGAGCCAGTATCGATGTCGAGCACCCCCTCGATCGGGTCAGCCAACACCACCAGGTAGCGCTCTTCATGGGTAGCAAGATGCTCACCGACTGTTTGCAAAACGAGGTCGTGCAGGCTGGTCAACATCCCGAGACGTTGGCTGCTCAAACGTTCGTCCAACAGGCTGCATGGTTCGTTCATCGCCTGCACGGCTTCCATCACAGAGCGCTGGCTTGTCAAGACCGCTCGGGGCAAGGACGGAGGAAGGCGAGCCAAGGAAGCAAGCAATTTCCTCGAGTTGGTTCCAATCAACAGCGCTCGGTCGTACCCGCCTCCGCTGGAGAGAGCGGACTCAACAAGGTCCGCGAGCACAACCAAGGCATCACCTCAGGCGGCTGTTGTGTCCATGCCGGGAAACTGGTCCTCGTTTTCACGGTAGACCGTTCGCATGTTCATGATGAAATTTCGATCTTTCACCACGAGGATGAACTCCTCAAAACCGGGGTGTGCTTCGGCATCAAGGTGTCCAAGAATAATATCGAGGGTCAACTTCGCTCCTTCACGGTGAGGATAGGCGAAGACACCCATCGAGATGGGTGGAGAAACGACGGTACGAATGTTCCCAAGTTCATGGATGCGAGCGAACAGATTGGCGTAGGTCTCGGGGAGAAGTTCCCTTCGCTGTTCGTCCTGATTTGGCCTGCGGCAGTCCGGACCAACGGCGTGAATGACGTGCGTGAATCGATCGGAGAGGTTGAAGGGTGGGGTGACCACGTTCGTGGTAACGGCGCACGGAGGTGCGTTCACCTTGCGCTGCTCAAGGCAAATGTTGCGGGTCATGTCTGTCATGGCTTGGCCTGCTTTCGCATGAATTTGGGCGTCCATTCCCTCGCGACCGGAAAGCCGGTTGTTGGCAGGTGTGATCAGGACGTCGCCCTTGTGCTCCCACGGGTCTCCTCCGACCACACGGAGGATGCCATGCCGGCAGGTTCGCGCCATGTAGAGTTCGGCCATGTTCTGCCGAAAAGGCGCCACTACATATGATGAGTGGAAAGATGTGGGCCCTTTCCCCCGCCGCAGCGGGAGAGGGGCGGCCGACCCATTCGGGTTGTGACGTGCGATGGTGGTCGCGAGAACCTCAGTCGAGGTGCTCGATGCCGACCTTCTTCACGTTCGCCTTCTTGATCTTGTCCGGCAACCAGGCAGGACCGTTGGCGGGCTTGGCAACCATGCTGATCGAGCCGGTGAACACGTGAACACGCTTGGTGCCACGCTCACGCAGCTTGATGTTCTTGACGCCGCGGGTCGCGGCCTTCAGCGCCGCACCGCGGGGCTGCTTGCTCGCGAACACTTGGCTCGTGTCCTTTCCGTTTTCCATCAGCACGAAGTACTTCTTGTCTCCCATGAGGTATTCCTCCAATAACTCGTTCGTCAAGAGGGTATATGAGCATTGCTGAGAAAAACACGCTCACTGCGCCCCATTGCCAGAGCAGTCACTCGTTCCGAAGCAAAACGAGGGGCTGCGCTGATGTTTAGGAGGCGTCGTTGAGGGGGAGTTGTTCACCGACAAAGGCCAACCATTGTTCAGCCGCCCAACCCTCTGGGCTGGGTCCGGTAAGCCATTGGGCGTATTGCTCCTTTGTCCATCCTTCCGGTCGTTCCAACGATGCGACAGCACGGGCCGCCGATGGTTCCTCCTCCCACAAGGCCTCCTGAAGGGAAGCGTCCATGTGTCGTGGGTCGGCAGGTTCGACAACGTCCTCCGCCGTCGAACGACGGCGGACCATCACCGTGAGCACAAGCACAACCAACATTCCGAGCCCTCCAGCCACAAGGGCGGTAAACAGCTTGCCGGTTTCAGCCTCATCGATGGGTTCGCCCGTCCCGTTTCCATCGTGACGAGGCGTTGAAGATGCAGGCTGCAGCGTGATGTTCAGCGAAGTGCTTGCGCCACCACCGTCTCTGTCCCTGCACTCGATCACCTGAAGGTAGGTGCCGTTGGCGGAGGACGCGACCAGCCAGACACCTGAAACCTCGCCATGCACCTCATCGGAAACGGTGAGGCGAGCAGCATCGTCGTGGACGACATCGCCTCCGGGCGACGTCACCCTGAGCCAACATGTCACCTCGAGGATGCCATCGAGGTCTTCAACAGGAACTTGAATCAACACTGGTTCTCCTGCTACACCGCTCGAATTGGTGCTTGGCTCGCCAAAGGTTGGAGGTGCATGCCGAAGGAGGAGGTCGAGGGAGGATCGAGCCCCTCGGCCGTCGACGTCGGTGACACGAAGAGCGACAACGGCTTGGCCGTTGACAAAAGCGCCGTCCGGACGGAGCCGGAACCACATGGCACCGCTTTCCGGCAGGGTCGAAGCGCATGCTGAATCGGGTTGAACCACGGTGTCTTGGGGCACCCATGATGGAGCGATGGAGCGCCAACCTTCCTGTTCAATGGCCGCGACGTGAGCCGTCAGCGGTCGAGGGCTGTCGACAGCCGCTCCAAGCCACACCTCTTGGCCAAATCGAAGTTCGTCCACTGGGCCAGTTGCATCGCACAGCACAGAGGCGAGGATGGAAGGTCCAGTTGTGCGCAGCGGCACCTCAAGCGCCGCGACCACGGAAGCACCGTTGGCCCCGGTCATGGACACTTCGATGGAAAGGGCCCCGTCCTCAAGGGCGAGAAGGGGCGCTTCCAGTGGAAGATCAATCTCGCCAAGGCCCATTGGGATTTGAATGGGGTCAACGGTGGTGGCGAGACCGGGCCAAGTAAGGCGTACGTCGCCAACTGCGCCAGCCCCTGGGTCATCGCCATCGGTCACCTTGACTCGAACTCGTTCGCTTCCGTCGCCAATCGCTGCATTCAGGTTGTTTCCGTCCTCATCGACCAACGACAGCACAAGTTTGGGTGCTTCATCACCAACGTGAAACCGACGGCGAAGACGCTCCTCATCGTTCGAGCGAACCACGATATCAAGATCGTCGAGGGCGTATCCTGCAGGGATGCCAACGTCCCAGGCGTGACAGTGCAACGTCCCGCTGTTGGTGCTGTTCGGATGCGGTAGGATCGAGACTTGGGAAGCGGAGGCATCCGTCTTAGTACGCACATCGAGCGTGGGAGCATCCGCGATCGCGTCGTAGTCGACGTCGTCCACGCATGCCCGCACCACGGAGGCCGCACTGCGTGACAAACCCCCTTGGGGCGTTCCTACAATCGCCGTGGACCCGGTCCATCCACTGGGGTCCAAACCCACAACATGGGGCCCAAACCATCGCCCTAGGGCATCGCGCAACTGCAACACAGCGTTCGTCGATGTGGACGTTGACGCGTTGCTCGCATCTCGTGCTGTGGCCCGAAGGTCCACCTCGCCTATTGGGGTCGTCGAGGCATTGGTCGGGAAGACGAGGCTTGTCCACCACGTCGAACCATCGCTCGAACCGAGCGGAAGCAGCACCCAAGGCGTCGAGGGGCCTGCCGACGTCCGAATGGACCATTCAAGATCAACCCCCACCACGCCAAGATCGTCCATGACGTCGACTTCGCACACCACGCTGTCTCCTCGGTAAGCGGTGGACGTTAGGCACCTCACCTCTTCAACGGAGGGTGGCATGTTCACCCAAAAACGGAGGAGGGCAATGTTGTCTGAGGGGTCAGCCTCCGGGTGACCCTCTGCAGCCACATGTCGAAGTTGAAGGTCGACCCACCCACTTTTGTTCACAGTCAAGGTGAGGTGTTGAACGACCCGTGACCCGCTCTCGTTGCCTGGACTCAGGTTTGAGGGGACGCTAAGAAGCAGGTCAGAACCTACGAGTTCGGTCACAGCAAGCGTCCCAACGGCTGGACTCATGCCGTGATTTTCGACCAGAACTTCGACGGAGAACGGTTGCCCAACAGTGACGTTGTCCCTCACCCTAGCGTCAACCACCACGGCGTCGTGGAGGCGGTCCGCGTACGGTGCCATCTTGGGGTCGCCAACGACCACCCCCATCCAACCCAGTTGCAAGTTGGCCATGGCATTGGCCTCGGCGAAGCCGTAGCCTGAGGCATACGCGTCAAAGAGCACCGATGGGCGGCCGACGGCGGTAAGGTACGGTTCGTACACGTATCCCTTGACGCCAGAAACGCCATCTTCGAGAAGATCGGCCACCAAAGATTGCCCGTACGAGGTGCCCCACGTAAAACTCCTACCGCCAGTGGAGACTGCCGTTTCGGCGATGGCGCCCGGCAACCAGCCCATTGATGGCCGGATGGCACGAAGCAGCACGTCATCGATCAACAACGCACCGTCCGTCGAGGAACTGCCGACGTCGACGATGACCGTCACCCGAAGGGCGGTAGCGTTCGAATCCGGGCGGAACCTGTAGACATCCGTGGCCCACGCGGCCGTGAAACTACGTGGCGAAGAGGTGTTGGTCGACAACACCTGACCGGACGCGTCGAGGCCTTCGTACATGACGCTGAACGCACCGAATGCTCCATCCATGCTCATCCCATGTGCGATCCCGAGCCATGCATGGTCGAACAGGTCGCTGTCAAGGGGATAGGTTTGCTCCAGCCGGGCGACGTCGCTTCCGCCCGTACTCAACGGCTGGCATGTGGTGAGGACAGTGCGATGCAGTGCGGTGATTTCCCAGTCCTCAAGGGCACTGCTCCACACCATGACCTCATCGATTTTGCCTTCGAAAAACACGCTCCCCGCCCGGTTGACACCGAGCCTGTAGAGTTCAACCTCGTTCAGGGCCCCGGAGGGTTGCTGATGGGTGTTGACCAGCACGCCATCGAGGTATTGCCGGACGGTACCGCCATCGTAGACCGTAACAAGATGCATCCATTGTTGAGAGGCAATGGCACCGAACGTGTGGGTCTGGTTGTTGTGAAGCCGCCATTCGCCGCTGAAGGCTGCATGCTGGAAGGATGCGTTCGCGCCTGCATTGTCCGACACAGCGAACACCGAGGCGTAATCAGGAAGGGCGCTCGTGTTGGCCCACACCCATTGGCTCACGGTAAGGTTCCCGTTCCAATCGCTGACGTCCACCTCGGCGTAGTCGTCTTGGCCGTCGTACCATAGGCATCCACCATCGGCACACGTGTGCCAATTTGACGTGTTCATGCCGTTCAGGCTTAGGTCTGCACCCCCGACCGAATCTGCAGCCGTGGTCCCGCTTCCATCTTCGAAGGACCAATGATGTTCGAGGGTCGAAGCTGAAGGAACCCATGCATCCGCCACGAGCAAGACGGAGGCAGGGATGACGGTTTTACTCAGGTTCGAGAACGACCAAGACATCCGTAATCCATGGGGTCCGTTTCCTTGGTAGAATTCGACACGCAGGTCGTGCAGTCCCTCGCTGAGGTTGACCCAACCGTTCGTCTCTCGCATGCCGTGCATGCCGTGGTTTTGAACCACGGAAACACCATCAATCCAGAGTTCCGAACCATCATCGCTGTCGAGGTAAAAGGACCAATTTCCCGACCATGGCACATCGATGAGGCCGCTAAACCGTGCTCCCCAGTTGAGCTTGAACCTGTCATCGAGACCAGGATAAGCGTTGTTTGAAACACTGTGATCGAGGTTGGATTCAACCTGAACGTAGTCCGATGAACGGTCCATCAAATCGGGCATCGCACCGCTGGGAATGGTGACCCCCGCTGCGTTGTCAAAATACTCTCCAAGAAGTCCACTCACGTTGCGACCGGTGCTGGCGTTGCAATCTGCACCGATTTGAAGGGACATCGAACCTTGTCCGCCCCGCTTGGTGACGTTGTCCCATGCCCATCCGAACGACTCGCTGGAGGCAGGTGTCGCCGCAGTGGCCTCCCATGACCGCCTCCCGCTCGAGGTTGACGGGTCCGACGCTTCGAACCCGTAATCTGGGAGGAAGTTTTCGCTCCATGACCCGTCGTTGCTTCCCCATGAGGCGTACGCGAGCACGTCAGAGATGTTGGTGACGAAGGCGGAGGTTTCATCGAACAGCACGCTTGCGTTGTGGTCCACCGTCAATGTGGTGTTGGCCGAGTACAGGTCGTCGTTCCAAAATTTGTACCCGGAGCCGTTCCTGTTGGTCGCCAGGTCCAGAACGTAGGTGCCACGGGAGCCAAGGCTCTCGTTGGCGCGTTCAATCAACTCAAGGGCCGTTTCGAGGGTGTAGCCCGTTAAGCGTGTGACGAGAAAGAAACCGTGCTCGGCCCGTGAAAACCTCTCCATTGGATTGCCTGCTAAAGGGCCATAGGCGTGATTTGTCCACCAATTTTGACCGATGCTTGCGTTGTAGGATCCACCAATCAGAGCGAGTTCTTGATCAAAACTCGCCGCAGCATTTCCACCGGAGATGCGGAGCGGGATGCCTTTCGTCGTGACCAAGAAGTTCAGGTCGGTCGACGTGCTTCTGTTCGCCAGCATGCCTCGAAAGGGACCGTCGAAATATGTTTCAAACGCTTGCCTGTTGATGGTTTCTGAGGAGGGGACGTCGCTCCCGTTGAACACGAAGACGCGGTCGTTGCTGATGTTCCTCGCGGCAACGAAAGCCCATCCAATCGCTCGGCTCTCGGCTGAATTGTTGTTGATCAGGACACCGACGTCGCTGTAATCGAGCACGGAGAGCAGGTCAAAGCCATCTGGAACAGCAACGTCCGACCACGGCGTCATGTTCCACACGTCATTCTCTGTGACGCCAGCAAAACCATCGAACAGGGACCTGAGCCCCTGTTGTTCGAACGCATCGGTCGTACCGATCACGGACTGACCCTGCATGGGCAACGGTGAGAGCAGGAGCAGACCAAGGATGGCGACGGAAGCCACCGCTTGGCGCATGTTCGGGGACACGTCCGAATCGGTTTAGCGGTGTCGGGTTCGGGTGCCACTTCACATCCGAACCTTGCGTCCCGTGATGGCACGCCAAATTCGCTGAAGCGGGTCGTAATAGCGATCTACGACGCGTTCCTTGAGCGGGATGATGGCGTCGTCCGTGATACGGATGCCTGCGGGGCAAACTTCGGTACAACACCTTGTGATGTTGCAATATTCCACACCAAATTCATTCTTGATTTCTGGCAACCGGTCCTCTTCGTCAAGCGGGTGCATCTCGTACTGAGCCAATCGAACAAGGTTACGTGGCCCCGCGAACGCATCGAATCGGGCGTGGTCACGCAGCACGTGGCATGTGTTGACGCATAGGAAACATTCGATGCATTCGCGGAAGTGTTGGACGCGGTGTGCTTCTGCTTGGTTGAATTCCCAGTTCGGAGCTTCCGGCCCCTTGACGGGAGCAATACGCTGGGCCACCTCATAATTCCATGAAACGTCGGTCACCAAGTCTTTGACGTGCGGGAAAGCCTTCATCGGTCGGATCTCGATGGGCGTCCCCGCCGGGGTTTCTGCCACGACATCGGACATCCTTGTCATGCACATCAAGCGTGGCCGTCCGTTGATTTCCGCGGAACATGAGCCGCACTTTCCTGCCTTGCAATTCCAGCGCACGGCAAGGTCGGGCTGTTGTTCATGCTGAATCCGGTGAACGCAATCGAGCACCACCATGCCCTCATCGAGTTCGATTTCGTATTCTTCCATTTCAGCAGCATCGCCGACCCCCCGGGTCACGCGGAATGCTTGCTTTCGGCCTTTCAACGACATCAGCGAGCACCTCCTTGTTCTTCGGCCCTGGCCTTGATCATGGCCTTGACCTCATCGAGGACCGCCACGAGGTCACCACGGATGGGCTCAAGCCGTTCTTGCCTGATCTTGAGTTCACCCTCTTCCATCCAGACGATGTTGAGGTGTTGACCCCAGTGATCATCGTCCGGCGTTGGGAAATCATCGCGTGTGTGACCTCCACGGCTCTCCTCACGGGTCAGGGCCGCGAGGGTCGCAGCCATGGACACGTCGGCCATGTTGATGAGGTCCAAGGCTTGATGCCAGCCAGAATTGTATCGACGGTCTGTGCCAGGGAAACAGGCTTGAGCCCGCGCCTTGAAGGCACGAAGGTCATCGACGGCCTCCTCAAGTTCGTGCTTCGTTCGGATGATGCCAACCTTGGCTTGCATCATGTCGCGCATTTCGTCGTAGATCCTGCCTGGGTTCTCTCCTTCACCCCGTTCGAGCGGCTCCACCATTTCAGCAATCGCCGCCTGGACTTGTGCTTCGTCGATGGGTGGGGGTGCGAGGTTCTTTGCACGCTTCGCGGCGTGTTCGCCGGCCCGCTTTCCGAACACAATCAGGTCCGAAAGGGAATTGCCGCCAAGACGGTTCGCTCCGTGAAGGCCAGATGCGACCTCGCCGCAAGCAAAGAGGCCGGGGACGGTGGTTTCCTGTGTTTGTGGATCAACACGAACACCGCCCATCACGTAGTGGGCTGTAGGACCAACTTCCATCATTTCCTCACTGATATCGACCCCAGCGAGTTCCTTGAATTGATGGTACATCGATGGTAGTTTGTGGAGAATGGCGTCTTTGCCCCGATGTGAAATGTCGAGGAAGGCTCCGCCATGGGGCGAACCACGACCTGCTTTCACTTCCGCGTTGATGGCCTTGGCCACCACGTCTCGTGTCAGGAGCTCGGGGGGACGTCGTACGGTGGCCTGGCGGCCGCTTACCACTTCTGCTACCCATTGGTCTGATTCTTGGATGGTGTCGGCGTGGTCCCCTCGGAACATGGCTGGAACGTAGTCGAACATGAATCGTTGCTGCTCGCTGTTGTAGAGGCGACCACCTTCACCGCGGACGCCCTCCGTCACGAGGATGCCACGGACGCTTGGTGGCCACACCATACCCGTAGGGTGAAACTGCACGAACTCCATGTCTCGGAGTTCAGCCCCAGCCCAGAGTGCAAGCGCGTGCCCGTCACCGGTGTATTCCCATGAACCCGAACAGACGGTCCAGCAGCGCGTGATTCCTCCCGTCGCCAGCACGACCGACTTCGCTGAGAAGGCGTGGAAATCGCCCTTTACGCGCCCATAAGCCACGCACCCCGTCACACGCTCGCCTTCCTTGAGGAGGTGACGTACCGTGTGTTCAGTGAACATGTCAATGCCTTCGTGAATCCCTCGCTCCTGGAGGGTGCGAATGATCTCCAAGCCGGTGGAATCTCCAACGTGGGCCAACCGTGGGAAGGTGTGACCGCCAAAATTCCGTTGATTGATGACGTGGGTCGGGGTTCGGTCGAAGACAGCGCCCCACTGCTCGAGCTCCCGAACCCGGTCGGGGGCTTCCTTCGCGTGAATCTCTGCCATGCGCCAGTCGGCGAGGTATTTGCTGCCCTTCATCGTGTCATGGAAGTGGACCTTCCAACTGTCTCGGTCGTCGGCGTTGCCTAAGGAGGCGGCGCATCCGCCTTCCGCCATGACGGTGTGCGCCTTGCCGAGGAGGGACTTCGTGATCACAGCGGTGCGTGCACCTTGACGAGCCGCCTCGATGGCAGCACGGAGTCCGGCGCCACCAGCACCAATGACGATGACGTCATATTCGTGTTCAGTGTAGGGCTCCTTTGACATTCAAACACCCCCGATGAGCACGATGCTGGCCTCTGGTATGGTGCCGTTCGCGACGGCCATCACAAACAGGTCTCCGATGAACACGAATCCGAGGCTCGTCCAAAACCAAAACCCATGGCTTTGGTTCAGACGAGGGGACGAAACGATGGCGAAAAGGCGACCGCGGAGGGCGGCAAGCCCACCGTCCCAGCGATCCAAGACCCCTCCCACAAGGTGGCGGAACGCGTGGCACGAGGTCACGTACATCGTCAACAGGAAGGATTCTATCGCCAAGACGATGCTGCCAACGTCGAGAATAAACCCATGACCGATGTGGAGGGAATGGATCACATCCCACCACTTGAACAAGAGAATGGCGATGGCTGCGTACAGGAAGTAACGATGTAGGTTGTTGAAGATGAAGAGACGGCGCTCACCAGCGTAGCCAATCTTCTTGTTGATGTCCGGTTCGTCCACCCAACACGCCACCGGGCTGGCGAAAAAAGAGCGGTAGTACACCCGTCGCATGTAATAGCACGTACCTCGGAAACCAAAGGGAAGCCACAAGATGAGGATGGCTGAATTCAACCAGCCGGGATAGCCCGTTAATCCAGAGAGATAAAGCACATCTGGTGAGAAAATCGGTGACGTGACGCGGTGGTTGTCGTAGTGGATGTCACCGTCCATGACCAGCAGCCGCCAACCCGTGTACGCCATCAGCGCGATGAGCGCTACGGCCATCACGAACGGTTGACCCAACCAACCGTCTCGACGGTCTGTGCGGCCAAGTCCGTTGATGACAGGGAGCCTGACGCCTTGTCCCATGGGGATGCCTCCCGTCGCCGGGTGGTGGGTGCTCGGTCATCGGGTCTTTATGGGATGCGGCGGCACCGCGTTGCCTCAAGCAAGGCTGGACCAATCCACTTTGGCCTCAGCCACGTGAACTTCGTCGACGTCCATCTGCGCCAACTGCAATTGCCCGCTCAATTCGTCGTTGACGGCATGCCAATACGAGTAGGCCTCAATGACCCACATGCCCGACTCGCGAGTGCCGTTTCCGGACTGCTTCACACCACCAAAAGGAAGGTGCGCCTCTGCACCTGTGGTCGAGTTGTTGATGCCGGTCATGCCCGCCTTGATGCCTGTCTTGAACCGATACGCTTCGAGGCGATCGTTCGTGTAACACGCGCTCGAAAGACCGTACGGTGAAGCGTTCGCAAGGTGAAGGGCATGGTCGAAATCACGGGCCTTCACGATGGTCACGACCGGTCCGAAGATTTCCTCCATGAAGCATTGCATGCTTTCCGTGACGTCGGCGTACACGTGTGGCCACATGTATACGCCTTCGTCAGCGTCGCTCAGGAAGCCTTCTGGAGCGTTCGCGTTGGTGATGCGCCCTTCGCCCCAGAGTTTCGTTGCGCCGTCTGCCTCGCACATCTCGAGGCCCTTGAGGAAGTCTGCTCCGTACTTTTCAGACAGCATCGGACCGTACAGCACACCGTCGTGGCGAAGGGAATCTCCGATACGCGTTGACCGCACCTTCGCCATGAAACGCTCGAGGAAGTCGTCGTACACGTCGGCGTGAACGATCAGGTTGCCAAGGCTGGTGCAGCGTTGACCTGCGGTTCCAAAGGCTGCCCAGTAAGCGCCCGAGACAGCATTGTCCAGGTCGGCGCTCGGCATCACGACAAGGGGGTTTTTTCCACCCAGTTCAAGGGAGCAATGCACCAAATTTCGACCGCACACTTCGCCAATCATCTTCCCGACGCCAGTTGAGCCGGTGAAGGAGACCTTGTTGACACGCCCTTCGTCGACTGCGTCAACGAGGTGCTGACCTGCGCCCGAGCCAGTACCGTGCACGAGGTTCACCACACCATCCGGAAGCCCTGCTTGGTGCATGATCCGCGCGAGCGCGAACGAAAGGAGAGGTGCGTCTTGGGGGGACTTCCACACCACGGTGTTGCCGCAAATCAGCGCCGGGATGATTTTCCAGAAAGGAACGGCTGCGGGAAAGTTGCAGGCGTTGATGATGGCACAGACACCCAAAGGCCTGCGGTAGGTCGAGAGTTCCTTGTTCGGAAGTTCGCTGTGCA
>JAURMD010000022.1 GCA_030830875.1 Thermoplasmatota archaeon
CGGCCTTCGTGATGACGAAGACGGTGCAGAAGGCTTGCTCCACGTCATGCGGTGGTGCAGCCCTGGCGCGTGGGAGGTCTGGGAAGGGCGCGCCTTCCTGTACCTCGATGTGCTGCTTGGGCGGGAACTGGCGCACGTGGACGACCTCTACGCGGAGGCCACGTGGAAGGACGCTGCACAAGCGGCGCGGACGAAGACCGAAACGGACCTCGTCGAGGCGGTCGTGCTCTCCTGGATGCAGCGCAGGGAGGCCTTGGGCGAAACCCTTGACGAACACCGAGACCCCCGCATCCTCCCCACGCATGAAGCGCACACCCGCAACGCTGGAAACCTGATCCACATGCTTCACCGGGCCGACGACACCGACCTCATCGCGGTCGTCGGGCGGGAGCACCTCTCAGCGACGGCGTGGGGGCACGGAGCGTGGTCCCTCCCATCGGTGCTTGAAGACGGCGTCCCCCCATCGACGGATTGAAGGAGGTCCCGCCGGAGGTGAGGCCATGACCGAGGAACCCTCGGTGAACACGCCCGATGAGGACCCCGAGCCTTCGGTGGAGGGCGAGCACGTGGATGAGGAGGAACAGCCCTCAGCACCCGTGGAGGTCGTGCTCGACCCCTTGGAAGAAGCCCTCGCACGTGCGGAGCACGCTGAGCGAGAAATTGCCTACAAAGAGGCCGACCTGCAAAACGCTCGGAAGCGCTTCGCGCAGGAGCGGGCCGACCTCGCCCGCTATGGGGCGCAGCACCTTGCCCGTCGCATGACGGGCGTCCTCGTGGACGTGGACCGTGCCCTGAGCAACCTGCCCGACGACGCGGAGGGGCCGGTTCTGGAGGGACTTCAGATGCTGCGGGAGCGCCTTGCGTCCGAACTCACGTCCGCCAACGTCACGCGCATCAGCGCGAAAGGCCAGTCCTTCGACCCGGCCACGATGGAGGCCATCACGACGGTTCCAGCCTCCGACAAGCATCCCACTGGGCAGGTTGTGGACGAACTCGAACCCGGCTTCATGCTGCACGACCGCGTGCTTTCCCCGGCCCGCGTTGTCGTGGCCTCATGATCAGCCGACCACAGGACCCTCTCGAAGCAGCGACAAGCGGTACAGGCCGTCGTGGTCAAGGAGCCAGCCAAGCACGGATTCCGGCACGAGGGGTCCGAGGACGGCGCGAACAGCGTCGTCGTCGCCAACGGTGCTGAGCATGCGCGCCGTTTCCCGCACGCGCCATCCCTCCCACGAGGGTCGTTCGGTGAGGTCCACGTCGATGACGTTCCAGCCGGCGTCACGGTAGAGCGTGGCCGTTGGGCCGTCGGAAGTCACCAACGTTCCCGTTCCGTGAATGGCGGACGCGTGCTCCACCCAACGGGGTGGGTTGTTGATGTCCGGAACGTGGCAGACCTCGACGTCCTTGGTTCGTTCCGGGTGGGTCGCACCAAGCCATGCGCGCACCATGGCTTCTCGTTCGTCGGCCGACCACGGGTTGCGAAGCGAAGGTTCCTCCGTGCTCGACCCAATCGCGACCATCAGGCGTTCCCCGTACGAAAGCGCGGCGGTCAGCAACGATGCGTGGCCGTTGTGGAACGGTTGGAAGCGCCCGAGCACCACCGCCCGGTCCATTCCCTCACCTCAGTCGAGGTCCAGGCTCGAGAGGACCGCCTCAAGACGGCCGACTTCTTCCTCAATGTCCTTCCGCTCCCGGCTGCTGATGCGTTCTGCAAGCCGTTCGTTGAGGGTGTTGATCTCTTCTCGGATGCTCTTCCGCTGGCGCTCAACACGCCGGTCAATGACCTGCATGCGCGCCGCAGACGCGTGCTGACGGGCGCGCTTCCGGGCCAGCAAGTCCTCGCCAGGCACGATCTTGCGGTCCATTTCAACCGCGACGGGGTAGGGGATGACGATGCCCTCTTCATCGAATTCAGCGTCGATCTCGGACAACAACTGGTCCTTCGCCGAACGGCGGTCCGCGAAGGAGGCAAGCCACACGTAGAGGCGGTACACCTTGGCGTACTCCGCAAGTTCGACGAATTCGACGTGTGGCTTGGGGTCGTCGAGCACGATGTCGGAATCGTTGGCCACACGCAGCAAGGTATGCTTGACGTGCGGCGTTTTCTCGTCGTAGTCCACACCGATGTCGAGGCTAAGGACGACACGTCGAGGTTGACCGTCACCGCCACCCCGCGCGAGGTTGGTGATGGTGCTGCTCACCAGGGTGTTGTTGGGGATGACCACAAGTTCCTCCTCAAGCGTCAAAATCTTCGTGGACAGCATCCCCATCGCCATCACCGTTCCCTCGATGTCGTCAACGATGATGCGGTCGCCGTTGTCGAAGGGACGGTCCAGGCTGAGCATGAAGGAGTTCATGATGTTCCCCAGCGTGTGCTGAACCGCCAAACCGAGGATGATGGAGAAGACGGCCAAGGAGGCGAGGATGCCGCTCAGGTCGAGGTTCAACTGCTCTGCGACGAGCAGGATGGCGGCGGCCCACACCAGGCCTCGCGCCAAGAAGACGAGCAGCGGATTCGATCCCTCAACCTTCACCGCACGCTTGCTTTGCATGGAGTCGAGGAAGGCCTTGAGCACGACCTTGATGGTCGCGGAGAGGGCGCTGGCCGCGAGCAGGATGAGGGTCGCGTTGGCGTAGAGTTGGGTGGTTTCCGCCAGCACGGGTTGCAACCATAGCAGGCAGACCTGAACGGCGGAGACGATCACGGTGAACAAAATGCGTGAACTGACCACGTCGACCAAGTCGTCGTCCCACGACCCTTCGGTCTGACCGACCGCCTTGCGCACAAGGCCCAGAACCACACGCTGCGTGACCACGGCAACAACGAGCACGAAGAGCACGGCGAGGCCGACCTGCATCCATCCGTCGAGGGCATCAATGCTCGAGAGGTCAACGGCGTTGGTGCCGATCAGGTCGTTCAAGGGGACGGCCATGGTTTTCCCACCTCGTGCTGCTCAAAGGGGTTGCTGCCGGTCATGCCCGGGCGCCCTCGGATTTGCCTGAGTCCTCGGTGTTGGCGCTGTCCACAAACCCTCGTGCCTGTTCGACCCAACGGTCGCGCTTGACGCGCCCCGGGAAGAATTCGATGGCTTCGTTGACGCGGTCCATCATCTCCTCGTCCATTTCCGCGAGTTGCGCGTAGGTGGTGATGCCGAGCATGTTCAGTTTCTCCTCGATGAAAGGCCCGATGCCCTTGATGTCGGACAGGCTGTCGCTGACGACCAGGGTGGCGGGGAGGGCGACTGCGCGGGACACGCCCGACACGCCAACCAAGGCACCGTTGTCGTGGCCCTCCCATGCGATGCTGATCGGTCCATCGTCGTCCGAAAGCACGCCGGTGCCTTGGGTCGGGAACTGGGAGACATCCGCCATCGGAAGCCGCGTTGCCCCTGCCTCGACCGCTGCGTTCAGCGAGGCGCTCGACACCGCTCCGAGCGAGGCGATGTCGAGGGCGGCGGCGGCCTGCCGGACCCGCTCAAGTTCTGCCGCACGCTCAGCGGCCTTCGCGGCTGCTTTCGCATCCGCCTCGGCGTTCGCTGCGGCGGCGGCTCGAGCGGCCTCGTCTGCCTCTGCCTTCGCCTCGGCTTGTGCGTCTGCCTGTGCCTTGGCTTCTGCCTCAGCCTTCGCCTCTGCTTCCGCCTCCAGGTCCGGGGCAGGGGGCACGGCGATGCCTGCCGCGAGCCCCGCGCCTGCGTGTTCGCTGGACAGGCCCGACGGCGTCACGCCATCGGGCCCTCGCGAGGGGGTGGTGCGTCGTCGTCGCCCTCGGGGGCTTCGGGAGAGGCGCCCTCGGAGGTCTCCGCTTCCTCTTCAGCGGCGTCCTCAGCAACGTCGGCGTCCGCTCCATCCCCATCGACGTCTCCCGTGGAGGGTTCGTCGATGGGAAGGTCGCCCTCCAAGGGAGCGAAGTCCTGCTCAGCGTCAACGTACACCGTGCCCGCGTTGGATTTCTTGTCGATGTTGACCGTCGTCTTCGTGACCGGCTTGGCCACGCGGCCGGCCGACATCAGCATCGTCAGCACCAGGGCCGTGATCAAGATGGCTGCGACCAGCAAGGGGATTGGCACCGCATCCAGCGCAGAGGCGC
>JAURMD010000023.1 GCA_030830875.1 Thermoplasmatota archaeon
TTCCACCCTCTCTTCGTCTTGGACCTCTCACCCCATCCCTAGTTCATTGACCAAACCTGGGGAGAAGCACGGTTCCCGTCGCTCGATGCGCGGACCTACCTCCACCAGCGCCTGCGGGAAATCGGCGTGGAAGTCGATTGACCCTGTCCGGCCGACTCAAACAACAAGGCGCCGATGTGGGGGGTTCGCGGGTCCGAAGGAACCGCGAAGAACGACGCTCAGCGATGCTCCCGAACAAGCGGCGCCGCTCCCCACTCCATGCTACGAAGGCGCCGATTGTGGGGCTCGAACCCACGACCTTGGGATTAACAGTCCCACGCTCCACCAGCTAAGCTAAATCGGCGAGCCATGCGACCCGGCTCCCCCTCTTAACCGCTTCTTTGCAGACCCAACCGGCCTTCGGAGTCGCTTCGGAAGGACGGCGGAATCGTCAATATGTTCGGATTCGGAGGATGTTTCATAACCTGCCATATTTTGCTGAACGTGATGAAGCGTACCGCAGCACTTCTGCTTGCCCTGATGTTGATCTTGTCCGGCTGCCTCGGCGGCGCCAAGGAAGAGATTGACCCGAACGACATGTTCCCCGAGGACGACGCCGCGTACTACGATACGGACGGCGACGGCATGCCCGACACCTTGGAGGGTGAGTCCTCCACGGGATTGACCGAGGACCTCGACGACGACAACGACGGGTACACCGACGTGATGGAAGCCTCGTGCGGCACCGACCCGCTCGACGATGCCTCCACCCCGCCCGACCTCGACGGCGACAAGGCGTGCGACGACTACGACGAGGACGACGACGGCGACGGCACCCCTGACTTGACCGACGACTTCCCGCGTGACGCCAGCGCCGACACCGACACGGACGGCGACGGCATGCCCAACGTCGTGGTGGGCACCTCCACCTCCGACCCAGCCCTCGTCGAGGACCTCGACGACGACAACGACGGGTGGAGCGACCTCGATGAAGCAGCCTGCGGCACCAACCCGCTGGTGGCCTCCTTGAAGCCCATGGACAACGACGGCGACGGCGTTTGCGACTCGATGTCCACGGACGACGACGGCGACGGCGTTTCGGACGAGGAGGAAGGCCTGTGCGGCAGCGACCCGCTCGACGCCACCAGCCTCCCGGCCGACCTGGACAACGACGGCATCTGCGACGCCCTTGACGAGGACGACGACGACGACGGCGTCAACGACAGCGACGACCTCTACCCCCGGGACCCCTCCAAGTCGGAGGACCTCCCCGGTTGCATGGACGAGAACGCGTTCAACTTCGATGATGAAGCCAACATGGACGACGGGTCCTGCTTCGACCTGTCCGACGCCGAGGCGGCCGCGGAAGCCGCCTACGGTGCTGGGCTTGTTGGCATTGAATCCCTCGACGATGGCTTCCTGATGCGGATGGTGGTGGACGCCGCCACGGGCAACCATCAGATCCACATGGCCCTCCTCGACGACGACGGCTCGGAACTGTTTGTGTGGACCTACACCGACGACGGCTCTGGCATGGTGCAGGTTGACCGCTTGATGACCGACGATGACGGGTTCACGGAGGAAGCCTCCTTCCTTGTGGACGGCCTGTATTACCTTGGCATGGGCGACGACGAAGGCGGCTGGTCCCACTGCGAACAAGACGGCGAGACCTGGTACTGCACCGACCTCTACGACGAAAACGACGAACAGGTCCTCAACGGCGACAGCGCCACGGACGCCTACCACCTCTTCACCTGCGACGACCAGAGCACGGTCCTGCTGAGCGTCGTCGACGACGGCGTGGAGGACTGCGCCGACGGTTCGGACGAGCCTGACATCGTCGAATCGACCACCTACACGTGCGACGACGGGAGCGAAATCGCCTTCCGCCTCGTCAACGACGGTGACGAGGACTGCGCCGACGGCTCCGACGAAGAACTGGCCAACTGGTTCTACTGCGCCGACGGCTCGTGGGACTTCCACTTCTCGGCCGTGAACGACGGTTGGGCCGACTGTGAGGATGGGTCCGACGAACCAATGTACGACCTCGACGCCTTGGAACTCTCCACCTACGCGTGCGAAGACGGCACGACCGTGCTGCTCAGCAAGGTGAGAGACGGCACCAATGACTGCGCCGACGGCACCGACGAGCAGCCCACCACCGGGGAGATGAGCGAGATGTTCCACTTCCCTTGCGACGGCGACATGGACGGTGACGACTTCATCCCGCTCTCCTTGGTGAACGACGGCACAGAGGATTGCACGAACGGCGAGGACGAGCCGACCTACGACGGTAACGGCGACGAAACGAGCACCTACACGTGCTGGGATTACTTTGCGTGGGAGGCCTCCAGCACCATCGCCCTCTCCGCTGTCAACGACGGCGTGGTCGATTGCTGGCTGCACGACGATGAAACAAACTACGAGACCGACAACGCGTTTTGGTGCCCGTTCAACGGCGAGCCGTACGTCGATCTCCCGTGGACGTGGGTCAACGACGGCACCACAGACTGCGACGACGCCTCCGATGAGCCGTCCTACGACGGCAACGGCAACGAAGACTCGACCATCACCTGCTGGGCCGGCGATGACATCCCACTCTCCTGGGCCAACGACGGCATGGAGGATTGCACCGAAGGCGACGACGAGCCCATCTACACCATGGAGGTCCTCTTCGAGTGCGTGGACGGAGACATCATCGGTTTCAACTGGGTCAACGACGGTTACGAGGACTGTGCGGACGGCTCCGACGAGCCGCAGTGGGACATGGAGGAACTCTCGTCCTTCGCCTGCGACGACGGTTCCGTCATCGGCCTCTCCGCGGTGAACGACGGATGGGACGACTGCGCCAACGCCGAAGACGAACCGAATTGGGTTGAAGAGGAGGTCACCTCCTTTGACTGCGCCTCCGGCGACGTCATTCCCCTCTCGTACGTCAACGACGGCATGGACGATTGCCCAGCGGGCGACGACGAGCCAACCTACGACCCCATCACCCAGTCCGAGACCTCCTTCTACCAGTGCCCCTATTCGGGCGAGAGCATCGCTCTCTCCCTCGTGAACGACGGGAACTACGATTGCGAGGACTGGGAAGACGAGCCCTACTTCGAGGAATACGACGACTCCGAATGGTGGTGCGACGACGGCCAGTACTCCATGCCCATCTCCTACGTCAACAACGGTTGGGAGGACTGCGAGGACGGCTCGGACGAGCCGGAGTGGGACATGGGCGAGGACATCAGCGTCTACACCTGTGCCAACGGTGAGGAGATCACGAACAGCCAGGTCAACGACGGCGTCGAGGACTGCAGCGACGCCTCGGACGAGGTGAAGACGTTCGAATGCGCGGACGGGTCCTACGAATTCGATTGGGGCGCCGTCAACGACGGATGGGAGGACTGCGACGACGGTTCCGACGAATCCGATGCAGAGGACATCAGCAGCGTCGATTGCATGGACGGCTCCTCAAGCCTGCCTGTGTCCTTCTTCTATGATGGATGGGAGGACTGCGACGATGGTTGGGACGAGATGTGGTTCGAGTCTCAGGTTGACTGCGCATGGGACGACGCCCTCGGCTGGCTGTGCGAGGAACTCATGTTCGACCCCAGCCTTGGTTGGACGGCCTCCTACGAGGAAGACGACGACGGCACGATGCTGCTGTTGCTCACGGCCCTCGAAGAGGATGGCGAGATGGTCGCTGGCTTCGATGCGACCACGTTCGACTTCCTCTTCATGGAATCAACGTGGACCGACGACGAGGGAGCAGAAGCATACGAGATGCTCTGGACCGAGGCCTACGATGCGAGCCTTGCCGAGGCCATTGCCGTCGACGGCACCCTCGACGAGCACGCCCCGCCGTGGTACATCGACTTCAGTGGCGACGCGATGCCCGTGGAAGACACGCGGGTGTTTGTGTGCGACGATGGCTCGGAGATCGAGGGTGCTGCGATCAACGACGGCGTCGAGGATTGTGCGAACGGCGAGGACGAGCCCGTCTACGAGGACGTGGAGTGGAGCGAATTCTACTGCAGCGCCGACGACGAATGGATCCCCTTCTCGTGGGTCAACGACGGAACGGCCGACTGCAGCGACGGTGAAGACGAGCCGGCCTACGACGGCAACGGCGACGAAGTGAGCACCCTCGAGTGCTGGTCCGGGGACGTCATCGCCCTCTCCCTCGCCAACGACGGGAACGAAGACTGCCCCGACGGCGACGACGAGCCTCAGTACTACCAAGAGGACGTTTCCGAATGGTGGTGCGACGACGGGGAGTATTCCATCCCCGTCTCCTACGTCAACGACGGAGGTCCGGACTGCCAAGACGGTTCGGACGAGGCGCCCGAAGGTGAAGGGCACGGGTTTGGCGTTTATCGCGCAGGGACCGTTGGCATGGCCGCATGGGGCATGGGAGAGGACGCCGACATGCTGGAGGTCACCTTCTTCCTGTGCTCAACCTTTGAGGCCATTGATGACGTCATGGGCGAACAGCGCTACACCATACCCTCGGACTGCGGCGATGAGGTGGCAAGGTACACCTTCGACGAGATCATGGCCGGCGAGGTCACCGGGCTCGAGTGGGTCGACGACAACGGAAACGGCGTCCTCGATGAGGAGGACTTCCTCTACCTCAGCGAGGACTTCGAACTGACCGACTGGAACGCAATGCGCTTGTCCACGCCCGACGGCCTGTACGCCGATGAGAACCCCGAAGTGGTCCTGCCCGCACCCGGCATGGGCCTCGCGGTCGTGGCCCTGCTCGGTGCGGCGATGCTGGCTGCACGCCGGGATTGAACCTCAGTCGCAGGTGCCTCGCGCCAGGGCCTCGGCCCTGAGGTTGAGGTAGGCCTCGGGGGTCATCCCGCGCAGGATGCCAAGGACCACGTCAAGGGGGATTCGATCCACCCTGGTGAAGCGGAGGCAGGACTTGCCCATGTTGGGCTTGACCCCTAGCGAGGCGTATCCCTCGATGACCGCCTCGGTCAGGGCCGGGCTCATGTACACAGGCATCAGGTAGAGGCTCATGTGCAGTTTCTGGCTGGCCAGGGACACCGGTACGAGGGGTTCCCCACCGCCTTCCGGGTCCGGTAGGCACCAACTCAGCATGCCGTAGTGCATCGTTGGAACCCACGCGGGCATGGCCTCGCTGATGGCCTCGAACAGGTGCGCCATTGGCGCCCGCCGTTCGTCCTCGAGTTCGGCCAAGTAACCGTCAGGGCTTGTCGCGTCCGAACTGACCATGGCCTTCGGCCGTGGCCCTCGCACAAGAGCCTCACGGCTCACTCCCACTCGATGGTACCCGGGGGCTTGTGGGTGATGTCGTAGACCACGCGGTTCACGTCACCCTTGCAGGCGTTGGTGATCCGCGTGCTGACCTTCTGCAGGATGTTGTGCGGGATTTCGGAGTACCGAGCGGACATGCCGTCCATGCTGCGAACGGCACGAACGACGATGGTCTCACCATAGGCACGAACGTCGCCGTGGACCCCAACGGAGCGCACTGGGAGCAGGGCCGCGTAATACTGCCACGGCAAGTCCATCTCGCCTCGCTCCGCGGCTGCTTCGAACTCTTCCTCGACGATGGCGCAGCATTCGCGCACCACCGCCACGCGCTCGGGTGTGAGTGGGCCAAGGGTGCGCACGGCGAGCCCTGGACCCGGGAAAGGTTGGCGTTCGGCCACGGTGATGCCGAGGCTGCGAGCCAATTCCCTGACCTCGTCCTTGTACAACTCACGAAGCGGTTCGACGACCTTGAGGGTCATGTCTTCGGGAAGGCCACCGACGTTGTGGTGCGACTTGATGGTGTCCCGAACACCTCCACCGGATTCGATCCAGTCCGGCGCAATGGTGCCTTGCACAAGGTACTGTGCACCGACATTGGCCTGTTCGTCTTCGAACACCCGAACGAACTGCTCACCGATGATCTTCCGCTTGGCCTCCGGGTCGGTCACGCCTTCAAGCGCGGCAAAGTACCGGTCTGCGGCATGGACCGTTGTAAGGTCGATGCCGTGCGCGGCGAACATCGCCTCGACCTCGGCCGTCTCGTCCTTGCGCATGAAGCCCGTGTCAACGTACACGCAGTGAAGCAGGTCACCCACCGCACGGTGGGCGAGCACGGCCGCAACCGCGGAGTCCACGCCACCGGAGCAGGCGATGATGGCCACGTCGTCGATGCTGGCCTTGAGGTCGTTCACGGCCTCTTCGATGAAGTCGGCCGCGTCGAACATTCACGCGCCCCCGTTGACTTCTCGGTCCATCGCCATGACGGCCTCGACCTGGTCGAGCTTGTTTTGGGCAAGGCGGGCCGCATGGGCAGGATTTGCAATCGCGAGGATTTGCGTCGCGAGGTATCCTGCGTTGTCGCCACGGTCCACTCCGACGGTGGCGGCCGGAACGCCAGGTGGCAACTGGACGATGGAAAGGAGGGAGTCGAAGGGGACTCGGCCGCCACAGGGCACACCGATGACCGGCTTGGTCGTGAGGGCGGCCACAGCGCCGGGGAGCGCCGCCGCAAGGCCAGCCATGGCGATGAACACCTTGCAGCCGTCCGCTTCGGCGTCCTTGATGATGGACTCCACAAAGGCTGGGGAGCGGTGGGCCGAGGCAACGCGGAGTTGGTACGTGACCTCGAACATGTCGAGCACCTTGGTGCACTTTTCAGCAACAGGCATGTCGGACTTCGACCCCAGAAGGATGGTGACTTCCATGCCCTTCGGGCCACTTCGGCAGTCTTTCAACGTGCTCATGAGGATGCACCACGACCAGGAGCCGCAGGTGCCGTGCACGCTGCTGGGCCAGGAAAAGCACGTGCGGTGGAAGGTCGCGCCAATCGTACCATCCTGCACCACGGAATGGGCGGTTCAACGCTCGCCGGGCAGCACGGAGGTCAGCGCGAAGCAGGCCGAGGCCCACCGCGCGATGGCGTGGCGCCGCGCCTCCGACGATGGCTCTGGCAAGCGCAGACCCATCACGCACCATCCCGAGTCGAATCAAGTGCACCAGCACAGGGTCGACCAACGGCATCAGCCCGTACTCGTGGCATCCTCCTTCTTGATGCACGCGCTTCGCAGAGCCATCACTCGGCCTCAAGGTCGTGCAACCCGAGGTCGTGGGGAGGGGACGAGGTCGGGGTCGCGCCACGGAGGTCGAGGATGCTGCGACCTTGATCCTGCCTCAGCACGGCTTCCACCCCATGTTTTCTGAGGAGGAACAGGTCCGGTCGAGTGCGGTCCTGATGCCACCCGTGGGCCCTCAGGGCGAGCGCAGAGGTCACGGGTCCAACCCAACGTTCCAGTTTCAAAGTGCTGTGCACCGTGAACACCGCTCCGAGCCAGAGCACCAATGCAGGGAGGGCTGGAGGAAACATCGCGTCCTCATCCACCAACAGCGGCAGCACGGCGAGCACCACGCCCAGCACGAGGAAATTCCTCGCGTTCCTGCGTCCGAGGGGACGGACCTCCATCAAGCGCCAGAGAGGATAGGCGATCAGAAGCAATCCGACCCACAGGAGCGCGAGTTCAACCGGCGTCCAAAGGCCGCGTGAAGGACCCACCAAGGCCGCAAGGAGGAACAGAGGTGACCACGCCAACGGGAACAGCATGGAACTGCTTTCGGGGGCGGTGGTGTCCCTCGCCCACGGCTCCATGATCAGCGACAGGGAGCATGATGCTTAGGCCTGCCGCGCAGGTCCTGTTCAGAGTTCCTCGTCGGGGACCCTGACGCACAGGTTTCGGGCTGCATAGACTTCGTCCACACGGCGAACGGGGGTTGTGATCGGAGCCGCGTGAAGGGTGTCAGCGTCGGCCCCGACGACAGCGACGAAGTCTTTCGCAAAGGCGTCAAGCGTGGACTTAGCCTCTGTTTCGGTGGGTTCAATCATCAAACACTCCGGCACCACGAGGGGGAAATACACGGTGGGCGCCATGTAGCCCCGGTCGAGCAGTCCCTTTGCGATGTCCATCGCGGTGACGCCAGTGGCTTCTTTGGCGGGCAGCATGGAGAGGGTGAACTCGTGCTTCGCCACGTCCGTCACGGCCCCGTCAACGAACAGGTGGTCAACGCCAGCCTCCTTGGCTTCCCTGTGGATGGCGTGGCGCAGGTAGTTCGCGTTGAGAACCGCATGTTCGGTCATGGTTCGGAGTTCGCGGCCGTAGCGACGGTAGAAGGCCCAACACCGAACCACTGCACCGGCGTTGCCGTGCCATTGCTGAACTTTCCCTATGGAATGTTCTGGCTCCCTCCAGACGTACCAGCGGCCGTCGTCGACGGCCTTCTCTCCATCTCGGGGCGCGCGAACGTCCACCACGGGTCCGGGGAGGAAGGGCGCAAGATGCGACTTGACGCCGATGGGGCCCGACCCAGGGCCGCCACCGCCGTGGGGTTGGCTGAAGGTCTTGTGGAGGTTGTAGTGGACGGCGTCGAAGCCCATCAGTCCGGGCGAGGTGCGGCCGATGATGGCGTTGAAGTTCGCACCGTCGTAGTACATCTGACCGCCCACCCCGTGGACGAGTTCAGCGGCCGCAGCGATGTCGGTTTCGAAGAGACCCAGCGTGTTGGGATTCGTGATCATCATGGCAGCAATCGTGTCGTCCAGCACCGCTTCCAGCGCATCGAGGTCGATGCGCCCGTCGGTCGTGCTGGGGACTTCAACGATCTCAAACCCGGCCATCGCGGCGCTTGCAGGGTTTGTCCCGTGAGCGGAGTCAGGAACCACGATGCGTGTACGTTGCGCCTCACCACGATGGCGGAAGTATTCCTGAATGCAACGCACAGCAGTGAATTCACCCTGGGCACCAGCCACCGGTTGCAGGGTGACCTCGTCCATGCCTGCACACACCGAGAGCATGTGCTGCATCTCGTGGAAAATGGACAGGAGGCCTTGGAGGTGGTGCTCGGGCTGGTGCGGGTGGACGTCGCAGATGCCCGGCATCTGGGCGATGACCTCGTTCACACGCGGATTGTGCTTCATCGTGCACGACCCAAGCGGGTAAAATCCGGTGTCGATGCCGAAGTTTTTCCGCGAGAGGCCCGTGTAATGCCGCACCATCTCTGGCTCAGAAAGGCGTGGCCAACGCGGCAGGGACGAGCGGAGCAAGCCAGACGCCAACGGCAGGTCGTCCTCATGGAGCAGCGGGGCGGGCTGTGCGTAACCCATCCCTTCGGCCCCCTTGTGGGACCACAGGTTGGTCATGCCGCCACCCCCTGACGGGCGCACCATGCAGCCAAGGCCGAGGCCAATCGGTCGATGTCGCGCTGGGAGGTTTGGTCCGTGGCCGCGATCAAGAGTTGGTTGGACCGCTCAGGGGACCAGCGGCCAAGGTCGAAGCCCGGCAGCACGCCGTCCGCCTCAAGGTCACGGATGCAGGCAGCAGCGGAGGCGGGCAGCGCCACGGCGAATTCGTTGAAGTGAACCCCACCTGCGTGAACAGGGCGAAGGCCATCGATGCCGCCGAGGGCCCGCTTGACCGCCTCCAAGGCTGCAGCGTTGCGGACCGCGAGGGTGCGCAGGCCTTCTGGACCAAGCAAGGACATGTGCATCGCGCCCATGAGGGCGATGAGGGTCTCGTTGGTGCACAGGTTCGAGGTCGCTCGGTGACGTCGGATGTGCTGCTCGCGTGTGGACAGCGTGAGGCAATAGGCGGTGTCCCCGTCCACGTCGACGGTTCGGCCGACAATGCGTCCAGGCATCTGCCGCATGTAGGCCGTATCGCAAGCAAAGAAGCCGTAAATCGGACCACCGCCGGTCATCGGCGAGCCGAACGGCTGCCCTTCGCCCACGACGATGTCAGCACCGTAGTGGCCTGGCGCTTCGTAGAGGCCCAACGACACTGGATTGACGCCGACGATCAGCGCGGTGTGCTCCCCCAGGACGTCCTTCATCCCGAGCAAGCCCGCGTCGAGCAAGCCAAGGGGATTCGGCTGTTCAACGTAGACCGCGCAGGCACCGGCTGCCTCGTGAAGCGCCTCAAGGTCGACCAGACCTTCTGAGGTATGACGAAGCGGACGGACCTCGATGCCACCACCCTGCGTGTAGTTGTGAATCACAGACTGGCGGTCGGGCGGCACGAGTTCGGACACGTACACGACTCCGGACTGGCTCGCTTTTCGACCGTGCACACGAACCGCGCACGTCAGCGCTTCCGCGGCAGCGGATGAGCCGTCGTACACCGAGAGGTTGGCTACGGGGAGGCCAACAAGTTCGGAGATCAGCGTCTGGAACTCCCACATGGCTTGAAGCATCCCTTGGCTGACTTCGGCCTGGTACGGGGTGTAGGCGGTGAGGAACTCGCCGCGGGTGACCAACTGGAACACGGCTGCGGGAACGTGGTTCCGGTAGAGGCCAGCGCCAACGAAGGACGACATGCTCCCAAGCGGAACGTTGGCACCGAGGAGCCTGCGGGCATCCGCGATGATCTCCTCCTCCGTTTGCGGTGCACGAAGGGGCAGGTCCTCCGTCATTCGAACGTGGACGGGAACATCGGAGAACAAATCGTCGATGCTGTTGAGGCCCATCGCTTCGAGCATCTCCGCTTCAAGGCCTCGGTTTGGGAGCTGGTCGACCATGCGGCACCCCTCTGCGGCGAAGCGTGCTCCGGCCGGTCTTAATCCTCGCCATGCGCGCACAGCACGGCGAATCCTCATGACCTCGACCGCTGACCACACCGCATGGCGAGGGTGGCGATGGTCGTCACCAATGCCTGCGCACCGGACCCCCGCGTGGAGCGGCAGGCGTCATGGCTCGCAGACGCAGGCCACGAAGTGATCGTCCATGCCTTTGACCGATTGGAAGCCCACCCGACCGAAACGCGAGGTTCGGGCTGGCACATTCGACGCCATCGGATGGGATCGCAAGCGAGCGGGGTCTCCATCGCCACCTTGCTCGGTCTCCGACGCTTTCGCTCCTCTGTGCTGAAGGTCCTGCGGACCGAACGGCCTGACCTCGTCGTGCTGCACGACGCCGACACGCTTCCTCTCGCCACTTCCGTGCGCCGCTTCGGAGCCAAGGTCGTCTTCGACATGCACGACCTGCGCCATACATGGGTGCTTCTCGGACGTCCCCGGAGCGGTCCTCGTCGCTTGGCCTCATGGTGGCTGGAGCAGCACACCGCACGGTTGCTCAAGCACACCGACCTGTGCGTGACCTCGAGCCACCGCCTTCGAGACGGGGGTGCGCCCGGATTGTCAGCGTGGTTGACCGCCCGTGGTCGTTCCCCTGTGGTGCTTGAAAACCGACCCGAACGAGAAGGCAGGCAGAGCACAGCGCCTTCCGACGTGTGGCGGGTCGCCTGCCTTGGTCGGGTGCGCGACACGGCGACTGCGGCCTTGCTGCTCAAGGCCTTGGCCACGATGCCACCCGAAGAGCGACCGGCCCTCCGTTGGGCAGGCGACGGTGTGGCCTCGGAGGCCGCGCGTCACCTCCTGCGGTCCGGTTGCAACGAGCTTGGTGTGGACCTCGACCTGCATGGTTCCTTTGGCAACGAGGATTTGGATGACCTGCACGATGGCGTCAACGTCGCCGTCGCCATGTACGACCCTGCACGTGGCAACATCCGAGACGGTGCCTTGCCGGTTCGCATGTTCGAAGCAGGGTGCCGTGGTGTCCCGTCCGTCGTCAATGCAGAGGCCCTGATGGGGGAGGTCGCTGAGCACTTAGGTCTGGGAACGGCCGTTCAGTGGGGCCATCCAGAAGCCCTCGCAGAAGCCTTGCGATCGGCCCGAACACGGCGAGTGGACCCGACCGCTGCGCTTTTGCCAGAGACGGAACGCAAGGCGTGGTTGTCGGCCATGAACGCCCTCGTGTCGTCCGGTTCATGACATCAAACGAAGGGAGGGCGGACCACGACGGCCCGCACCGACTTGCGTGGGTTGGCCTGAACGAACACCTCGTCCCCTTCCTGCACTCCAGCCATGTAGCCAAGGCCGATGCCGACGTTGTCCAAGGACGGCGCAGGTGCGCCAGAGGTCAGTTGACCGATGGGATGGCCGTCAATCGTCGTGACCGGCTTGCCCGGGCGAGGCAACGGTCCCTTCTCGAGGTAGCGCACGCCCCACCAGCGCGCATCGCCTTCGTTGTGCGATCGCCATCGGGCCGCACCCACGTGGTCGTGGTCACCGCCCCAACCGAAGGGGACGTTGGTTTCCCATGAGTCTCGGGCAAGGAAGGCTTCGTCCTCAGCGACCGCAAGCGAGGGCGAGAGAAAGTCCACTCCGGAGAGCAAGAAGCCTTTCTCAAGGCGAAGCGTGTCCCGGGCACCAAGGCCGACCGGGGTTGCTCCAGCATCAACCAAGGCCCTCCAGAGGGTCACGGCATCGTCCCCCGAGAGCATGATCTCGTAGCCTGCTTCGCCGGTGTAGCCCGTCCCTTGGATGAATCCCTCGAGGCCAAGCGATGCGCCGTCCAGGGGCGACCATCGAAATCGACCCACGTGGGCGCCTTCACCAAGCACCGAGGTGAGCAGCGCCTTGGCGTTTGGACCCTGCAAGGCGAGGATGGCGGTGGCGTCGGAGAGGTCCTCCAACCGAACGGAGCCGTCCGCTGGGAGGTGCCGGGTGAACCACTCGTGCATCACGGGAATCATCGAGGCGTTCGGCACGCCGAGGATTTCTTCTTCGCTGACCACCGCGAAGATCATGTCGTCGATCAACAGGCCATCCTCGTCGAGGAAATGCGTGTACGCACATCGCCCCGGTGGTATCGACGTGACCTCCTGAGTTGCAA
>JAURMD010000024.1 GCA_030830875.1 Thermoplasmatota archaeon
CATCCAGCATCACGATGACCGTCGGTCCGTTTGAGGAGGAGGTGCGAATCACCGGCATGCCCACCTTCCACATCCCCGTCACGCCACACACGACGAACGGCGCCCACGGCTTCCTTGAGATGACGGATTCCAGCGGAATGCACCTCGGTCACGCGGTCATGGATTTCCGCTTCCACGCCGGCGGGCGCGATGGGCAAGCGGTGCTCGCCCCCTTCTCGACGGTCGTGGGCAAGATGGAGTTCTTCGCGATGGACGTCGTCCTTGAGGCCGGCGAGACCCTCACCATCACCATGTCCCAAACAGGGGAAGACTACGTCCCCTCGCCTGCTGTGACGGGTCAATACAGCGTGAACTGGGACGAAGCGGTGCTCACCCTTCCGATGCTCGACCGTTCGTGCGGCGACCTCTTCCAGGCCCCGATGCAGGCCTACGGCGACGATGCGGGGCGCGTCTGCTGATCAAAAGGCGTCAAGGATCGATCGGAACACCTCGCGGGCCGGTCCCTCCGAACGCTCGACCAAACGCCGAACAATGAGTTCCGGCGTGCTCCGGGCGAGGTGGTTCCGTCGCGGCGTGCGGTCCACCACAAGTTCGAGGTGTTCGTCGAGGCCACGTGCCTCGATCCCGTCAATCCGCAGGTCGTCGCGCTTGGTGGCCTCGATGATGGCGGGCGCGAGGTGCGTGACGAGGACCATCGCGGTCCCCTTGTGCGCTTCGGCGGCGAGGAGCATGCCGGCGATGATGCGGGCGCCAGCGCCCGGTTCAGTGATGGCCTCAAGTTCGTCGGCCAAGATGAGTTTTGATGCAGGGTCGCTGACGACCGATGCGAGGTCGACCAAGGTTTGCTCCAGGGCGCCGGCGGACTGCGTTCCTCCAGCCTTGGCGAGCACCTCAAGTCGCTCCACACGACCAACGGTCGCCGCCTCGGCGGGAACGGGCAGGCCCATGTGCGCAAGGATGCACGTGAGGCCGAGCAATTCCAACAAGGTCGTCTTTCCACCGCTGTTTGCTCCAGAGAGCAAGGCGACAGACTGCTGGTCGTCGTCCACAGCGCACCGCCCGAGGCCGTAGGTCACCGCGTCCGGTTCGAACCCCAGCAGGGGATGACGCCCTTCGACGACGGAGATTCCGTGCTCGGCCATGGTCGGGAAGGTGCACCGGTGGTGCATGGACCAGCGAGCGACGGCCAGCCATTGGTCAAGCTCGATCATGGCCTCGAGTGCCGCTTCGCACGGTGCACGTAGCGGGGCAAGGGTGCGGGCGAGCCGCAGCGTGGTGGCGGCTTCGTCGGCCGAGATGCGGCGTTCGAGTTCCTCCCCGACCGCGTCCACCACGGTGCGGTCGATCTTCAGCGGCCAACCGCTGTTGAACAGGTTGCGTGGAGGACGAACACCTGTGCCCTCCAGATGGAGTGTCAGTTCCGACATCGCTTCCTCAATCGCGGCGTCGATGGCGTCGGAGGTGGCGGCCCGCAGCCGTCGCTGCAGGGCGCCCGCATCGGCCAGCGCCGCGAGCATGTCGGCACCGCTCAACGCCAACTGCGCCTCACCCATCGCCTCCTCGACCTTCGCCTTGACCTCGGCCTCCAGCCGCTTGACGGTCGGCCACAAGCGGTCGTAGGCATCGCTCAATCGGGCCACTTCGCCCCCCTCATGGAGCCCTGCCAACAGGTCTGGGAGGTTGGCGAGGCGAGGGAGAACTTCTGCAAGCCGCTTCAACACAGGCTTCGCCCCTTCGACCGCGGCCATCGAAGGCCATGCCTCCAGAAGCCCTTCGAGCAGGGCCAGAACCGAGGCGTTGCCGCGGAACCAACCAAGCGTGGCTTCTGGCAACACGATGGCGTCGTCGGCCCCTTCGGGAAGCACCAACCAGCCGTCGGGCGCGTCGGAAGGGCCGCCTTCACCGATCCACGACACCTGCTTGAAGACCCGGTAATCGCGCCACGTCTCGTCCTTGGACGGCGTCAGTACCCTGCAGACCTTGGCCAACGATGGTCGGGGTGTCTTTGTGACCACGACGCGGTCCTGCTTTTCCGTCGACGTCCTTGCCCGGCCGAGGCTTCTCCACGCGTGCTGGCGTGCCGCGTCGTTCTCTGGGTCCGCCTCGATGAGGGCGATGGCCGCTGCCGCGAGCGGTTGCCGCGTTTCGGGCGACTGCACAGGCGTCAGGAGCGCGAGCCGCTCACGTGCAGCGGCACTCGAGGCGTGCGTTCGGAGGTCCTCGACAAGCCTCGCGTGCAACCGTTCTGCTTCACGGGTGGCAAGGAAGCGACCGTCGTCACCGCTGGCCGCCCGGGCAAGCGTGAGCGCCTTGCGAGGGGACACACCGTCCACGGCGGTCAGTCGAGCGATGTCGCCGGAGCGCAGCACGTCCATCGCGCCTTCGTCGCCTTCGAAGTGTTCGCGAAGCCGGTCGGCGAGTTTTCCACCCAAGCCGGGCAAGGATTCGAGCGACATCACGAGGTCAAATCGACGTCAAGGGTTCTTGAGGTTGCCTTCGGCACGCCGCATGAAGATGGGCAACGGAATGGCGCCCTCAGATTGTGGAGAAGGCGTCGCTACGCTCAGGCTCCAAGCGTTTGCGTCCGAACGCGGCGCTCAGATGGCGAGCGTTTGGTTCCAGATGGAGGACATCTCCTCCATGTCGGTCCAAAGGCCGAGGTGGTCGGTGACGATGTTTCCGTTGGCGTCGACGAAGACCACGTAGGGAATGCCGCCCACACCGACCTCGGAGGCCAGTTCTGGTCCGTGAATGAAGGGGCGGTAGAGGTCACGTCCGACCTCGTCTTCCATCTTCTCGTGCCATTCGACCATGTCGCTGTATTGCTCGTTCGTGCCGTCCTTGTTGAACACGAGCAGGCTGCCGTTGGGGATCACCAGGTCGATGGCGTCGAGGGTGGGGTAGCAGTGCCCGCACCAGGAGGCGGAGAAGTACGCCACCCACGCCTCGCCGAGGTTGGCCTCCTTGCTGAAGGTCGTGTTCGACAGCCCGTCGTCGAGCGTGAACTCGGGGAAAGGTGTGGCCATGATGAGTTCCCCGCGTTCCACGCAGCCGGGGACGAGGACCATCGTTGCAAGGCACACCGCGAGCACCACACGGCGAACCGAGTCCTTCATGCCCATCACCGATGGGTTCCCGCACATCAGCCTATCGACCGGCGCACGTTCGATGCTGCGTCAAGCGGGCAGGTCGAGTTCAACGGCGAAGAGCGGGTCAGGGTCGCTCGAGTCGTGGAAGGCCACGACCACGCCGCCGTCTGGAAGGATCCCGAGGCTGGCGAAATCGAAGCGGATGTCGTTCCCGGCCCCTGAGGTTGAGTCGAGGTCGCCAAGCCCCACATAGGTCAACGTGTCCGCCTCAAGGCCCTCGGACATGCCGCGCACGTGCCAGACGATGTCCACATCCGGGCCATCAGCGCTCTGGTAGCGCACGTTCAGCACAAAGAGGTCCTGTCCCGCACTGGCTTGGAACTCCCACTCTTCAATGGACGAGGCCGCACCGTCGAGGCTGTGGTTCTGCGTCGCCCACGTCAATGCCCCGTCCTCGGAGACGTGGTGCGTGAAGGTCGTGCCTTGCACGCTGACGCAGTGGATGCGGTTGCGACTGTCCACGTGGCAGTATTCCGACGGGAACTCGATCGCCACCTGATTCCACGACAGGCTGGTGTCGAGGAAGGCGGCGCTCCCGTCGTCGAAGTAGCGCGGGAACATCAGCCCTCCCGACGGGACGGGGAAGGCGCGCATTTCTTTGTGGGGCTTGTTGACGTCCCAGTACGGGCCGAGGTCGGTGCCCGCGACACCGAGGTCGACCTCGAGGTCGGCGGCACCGTCGTTCCGGCCGGGGAACTGAATGGGGTAGTAGTTCAGGCCGTCCACGCTGATTTGGCCGCCCGCGTTCTGCGATTGGTGCCAGAAGTTGCTGATGACGAGGCTTGCCCAGTCACCGCTGCCAAGGCTGCTTGAAATCGGCCCAACGACCTCCACCTGCCACGAACGGTCGTAGAAGGGCTCGGTCAACCGGTTGTAGCACCATCGCCACTCGTCCTCGGATTCGTCAAAGAGGATGGCGTAGAACTTGTCCAATTTCCCGTCTGCACCGATGTAGGGGAACCACGACATGGAGATCAAGTCGCCGTTCGTGGCTTGCACGATGCTCCCCTCCCCAAGCCCCTCTTGCCCCGGGTTTGTGGGCACAAAGGTTCGGCATTGCGCGTCGGGCAGGGTTCCGGGAAGCCAGGTGTCCCAAGCATGCCCGCGGTCGGGCGACCACACGGGGTATTCCCCACCGATGTTGAGGATGGCACCGTCCACGGTGGTGGCGAGGTAATGCTCGCAGCAGTTGCCCCCGTTGGTTCGGTCGAAGACCGCCCATGCGGTTTCCGTGCTCTGGTTGGTGGCGAGGTCGATGGTGAGGAAGGCCCCTTCCGTCTCGTGCACCGCCGGGTCAATGCGCCGGTACGTGGACCAGATGGGCTCGTCGGTCGACGCCTCGACAAGGCCTTCACCGTCCCCGAAGCACCCCGCCGTCAACGAAGAGGCCACGACGAGCAGCACGAAAAGGGCGCGTCGCATGCAGTGCGCTGCCACCGGTCGGCCTTGAACGGTTCGTTGTGAGCATGCAAGCAGGCGCGGGCGTCACAGAGGCTTCCTCCCTTAGTTTGGGTGACCTTTTGATGAGCCTCATCCTCGTTCAGATACGAAATATCGAATTTCTTGATATATCATCACTTACGCCTGCGTTCACCGAATGGGAGGCCGACATCCACAGCATCGCCCAGAGGCTGTTGGACGCCGATGTGTGAGCCTCAGGGCCCAAGCGACCAGTCCAGTAGGGCGTGGCCGGTTCGAGCGCCGAACCAGGTGAGCGCTTCACCATCGATGCACCTGCACCACGGCCGAGGTGCTCCAAGTGCCTCAACGGCGTCGGCGATGCGCTCGCCCTCCTCAAGCGCAAAGGCATGTGGCTCGCTGGACAGGAGGAGGCCCTCGATGCCGTGCTTCGCCAACAGTTCGGCGGTGACCACGGGGTAGCCGTTGCCGTCCGGGTCCAGGTCGGGCACGCTCCACCCCAGCACCTCGAGCAGGGCGCCGGCGTACCGCCGGGGGCCTACGGACATGAGGGGGTCGTGCCAGATCATCGGCGCCACGCGCACGGTGGCCTGACCCGTGTATTCGGCCGCCATGCGACGGGCAGCGGCCTCCGAGAGGGCGGCCTCCGTGGCCATGGCCATCGATTCGCCCGCCTCACCGCGTCCGACGGCGCGACCGAGGGCGCGGAGCAGGTGCGGGACCTCGTTCGGGTGCTCCACCGTCGAGACCACGACGGTGACGCCCGCCTCAACGAGCGCGTCGTGAACGGCCTTCGGGTTCTCCTCGCGGTCGAACACGACGACGTCCGGTTTGGCTGCGAGGATTTTGTTCAGGTTCGGCGTTTTGGTGCCGCCCACCACGGGCACGGCTTCGACCTCAGGGGCGGGATGGATGCACCACGGCGTGCGGCCGACCACCTCGTTTGTGGAAAGGCCCAGCGCGAA
>JAURMD010000025.1 GCA_030830875.1 Thermoplasmatota archaeon
ACCATGCTCGCGGACGATGGCATCGACGCCCCTGTGATGGAAGGTGGACCCACGTCCAGTGCGTCCATTGTGGCGAAGTCCGATGGATTGATCGCAGGAACCGCGGCGGTCGATCATTTGCTGCAAATCTGGGCGATGGACGTGCGCGTCGATTGGGCGGCCGGCGACGGGCGGAACATCGCATCAGGAGGAACCGTTGGCACCCTGCGTGGTTCCGCAGCCTCCATGCTTCGGATCGAGCGAACGGTGCTCAACCTCCTCGGTCACCTGAGCGGCATCGCGACGGCGACCAGCAGATGGGCGCACCTCGCTCCGGGACAAATCGCCTGCACAAGGAAGACCACCTACGGGTTGCTGGACAAGTGGGCCGTTCACCTCGGAGGAGGCTTGACCCACCGGCTTGACCGTGGGGATGCGCTGATGCTGAAGGAAAACGACCTTGCGTCCTATGGCAAGGACGAACTGGAACAGGTGCACAACGCATTGAGCAACCTTCGGGTCGAACCGGAGCATGCTTTTGTGGAGATCGAAGTCAGGTCGGAACGCCAGGCGATCTCGGCGGCTTTGGCGTGGTCATCGAGGGAGGACCTGAAAGCAACCTTGCCCTTTGTCATCATGCTCGACAACCTCCCCCCTGAAACCTGCCGTGAGGTGGCGAACCAACTGAAGGGCATCGGGCAGCGGGAGCACGTCGTTTTGGAAGCCAGCGGGGGCATCCGGTTGGAGGACCTCAGGGATTGGAAGGAATCGGGGATGGACGTGCTCAGCACGAGCGCTGTCAACCGAGGTGCCGAACCTTTGGACCTCAGCATGCTCATGGACGGGACCTGAGGAGGGCGGGCCGTGGACATCGCCGCCGACCCAAGCCATCCTCGTTATGCGTCGCTGTTGCGTCGTCACCTGATCGAAACGGCGGCTGCCGAAGGGCTCTTGGCTGGAAGCGCCATGATTGCCCACGGCCGTGGCGAGGCCTACGACTACCTGCTCGGAGAATCTACCTCAGCCTCGGCAGCCCGAGCCACGGCGGAAGCCTGGTCAAGATTGAGGGCGGCCGCTCATCCGGTCATCTCCGTCAACGGCAACACCGTCGCCCTTGCAGGCCGTGATTTGTTGCACGTCGCTGCTGCGCTCGGTTGCCCCATCGAGGTCAACATCTTCTACAGAACCGAGGCAAGGATGGCCGCGCTGATTGGGCGACTTGAGGCATGGAAGGAAGAAGACGGTCTTGACGTCGACGTGCTTGGGGCTCGCGACGACGGGCGCATCCTCGGCCTTGAGGGACCACGCTCTCGTTGCGATGCCCGCGGAATCGCGGCCGCTGACGTCGTGTTCGTTCCTCTTGAAGACGGCGACCGATGCGAAGCCCTCGTGGCCATGGGCAAGCAGGTCTTGGTCGTGGACCTCAACCCCCTGTCCCGTACGGCCAGAACGGCAACAGTGACGATGGTCGACGACGTTGGCCGCGTGGCGTTGGCGATGCGCAACCTTGCGGCATCCGAAGGTTCGCGAGGCCCGAGCGATACGTGGAACAACGATGCGGTGTTGCAAGAGGCCCTCGATGAGATCGTCGCGCACCTGACGTCGAAGTTCAGGAACGTATGACTCATCGCTCGCTGAGCAACGCCGCCAATCGGTTGGCGATGGACGACCCCACGTCGGTGGTGGAGGCCGTACCGCCGAGGTCGTAGGTCAACTGCGTGCCGTCCCGGACGTGGTCTGCCACGGCGTGGCCAACGAGGTCTGAGACGTTGATCAAGTCCTCGTCCTTCGTGCGACGACCAAGCCAGTCGAGCATCATCTGCACGGAAGAGATGGAGGCGATGGGGTTGACGACGTTTTGACCGGCGTGCTTCGGTGCAGAACCGTGGACGGGCTCGAACATCGCGTGTTCATGCCCAATGTTCCCGGAGCCCGCCATCCCCATGCCGCCCTGAAGCACGGCACCGAGGTCCGTGGCGATGTCACCGAACATGTTGCTCGTCACCACCACGTCGTAATGTTCTGGATTACGCGTGAGCCACTGCATGTAGGCGTCGATGTAACTGTAATCGCGTTCGATGCTTGGGTAAGAGGAGGCCACCTGGTCGAAGGTGCGACGGAAGAGCTGGCACCCACGGGTGACGTTTGATTTGTCAACGCATGTCACGCGTCGCACGCCATCCCCCGGAGCACCCTTGCGGCGTTCGGCGACCTGAAAGGCCATGTCGACGATGCGGGCAGTTCCGTGGGACGAAATAGGGCGTGGATCGTAGGCCACTTCTCCCTGTAGGCCTGGGAACTCGAGGGCCGGAGGCTCGTATTCTGGTCGTCCGGCGGCACGGTCCGACGACCGTTGGAGCAGGCTGTGGTACAAGCCCTCCGTGTTTTCGCGGAGGATGACCATGTCGACCTTGTCGTGGTCCCATACGCGTCGGAATTCTCCGTGGACCTTGTGCGGCACGCCTTCGAGGAGCTTGATGGGTCGGACGTTTGCGTAGAGTTGCAGCCCAGCACGCAAGCCGAGGATGACGCTTCCGCCGGCGAGGTCACCGTTCTCCAAGCGAGCGCCGGGCAGGCCAATGGCACCGAGGAAGATGGCGTCTGCCTCGTCCTTGACGCGGTCAAAGGACCCCTCGGCCCACTCGAGACCGGTTTCCTTCCACACTTGACCACCGCAAGCGATCTCATCGATGTCGAACCCGTGGTTCGTGTGCTGCTCGATGGTGTCGAGGATGCGCATGGCTTCGACGGCGACCTCGCGACCCACCCCGTCGCCGGGGAGCACTGCGATGCGGTGGTCACCCATACCGCGGCCAAGGTGGACCCCTACATGAACGGAACCCATTCGCGAAGATGGCCCAACGACGGCGCTGCGCCACGTGCCGACCCGATGCTTCATAGTCCGTCGGAACGGGTTCCATTCAGCATGACGAAGGAGGACGAGGGCCTGCCATCGCTGCCTGCCGGGGACGTCCCAGAAGCGGTCATGCGCTTGGTGGACGTGATGGCAGGACTCGACCCGGAATGGCGCCTGGAGGCATGGTTGGAAGACATGGCCGAACAACACCTCGACCTCGTTGAAGCCGACCTCGTTCGAGAGCGGCTTCGGCTTGAGCAGCGCCTGCATCGTCTGGATGCCGTCCAACGCCGCGTGGCTCCAGTGGTGGATGAGCCATTGACTGTCCAGCGGAATTTGTTCGATTGTTTCGACCCGGTCGGTGACGACGCCTTCACCGGACTTGGTCGGCGTTCTTCGTCCGCCAAGGAGACGTCGGAAACGCCTGAAGAACCGCACCCCGCCCGCCTGTACATCGACCTGCTTCCGGGCGAGGCGAACGACGACCCATTGCTCGCCGTCGCGGCCAGCGCCATGCTGGGCGTGGTCGATGAGGTGTGCCAAGCGAACGAAGGCATCGCAACCTTAACCCAGATTTTCGATGGAATGATCGGACTCGGCGTGACGCCAGACGAGATTGACGAAGCCCTTGACCACCTGCTGACGTCGGAATTGCTGTTGGAAATCGACGACGACATCTTCGTGCCTTGTGCCGGTTGAGGTGTGCCCATGGCCACCACCCGCCGCGATGCTGCAATGCGCTGGCGGGAGGCCTTGCGGGCCGAAGCACGTCTGAGGGTACGGTTGCCCTTGGCCGTGGCCGCCATCGTCGTCGTGTCTTCCGCCATCGCGACCTTCAACCTCCAATTTGGTGTTGCAGCTGTGCTGCTCCTTGGCGTGCTGCTGCAGGTCTCCATGGAACGCATGAAGGAAGGGCTCCGCGCCGCAGCGGAGAGCAGCCGCCAAACCCTCGGATGGACGGCAGAGAACATCACAACGGACGAACTTGCGCAGCGGTTGGACCGCTTCCTCGAACAGCGGTGAGCACATGAGCGATCTTCGGTGGCGTCAGCGGCGCTACCTGTTCCTCGCCATGGTCTTCGTCGTTCTCCTTGCACCGTCGTCGTGGTTGTTGGCTCCGGAAGACCTCAGGCTTGCCGGCCGTTGGGCAGCCCTCGCCTCTGGGACTGCCGGACTGTTGTGCTTTTACATCGCTTCCACGCTGGTGCCGAACGAGTTTGAGGTGGAATGGAGCGACGTCAGACCGTCGGACGGACGTCGTGGTTCGGACCCTGCCGGTTGGACCGAAGGCCGCTTGGATTCTGAACTTGGGATGGGGCGCCGAAGGGACGACTCGTCCCCATCCGGGGTATGGGACGGTATGGAAGGGCCCTTGGAACCGGGCGAGCGCTTGCGTGCGGAAGCAGACGACCAGCACGCTGCGCTTGCTGCGGCGCGTTGGGCGGCGCAGGAGGCCGCTGACCAGGAACTGGTGGAGGCCGGAGTGGAGCGGTTGGGGGACCTCGTGGCCATGGGCCACTTTGCCCGGACCCCCGACCCAGGGGGGGTAGTCCGACTGATGGGCAAGGACGAGCCGAAGACGCCTTGAAGGAAGCGACGCTGGGAGGTCGCGTGAAGGTTCGCGCTATCCTCGTCGCAGGCGGGCACGGTAGCCGCCTTGCACCCTTCACACGCTACACGCAAAAGACGCTCCTTCCCCTGCACGAGCGCCCCGTCATCGACTACGCCCTCGGGACCATCCGCCGCGCAGGGATCCACGACATCACGATCGTCGCGAACCAATTTATTGGGCAAATCGCTCAACACGTGGGCGCTGGGTTGCCCGGCGAGCGGATTCATTACGTGATGGAAGAGGAACCGCTCGGTGTTGCCTACGCGCTGACCCTTGCTCGGCCGCACAACGAAGATGCACGGCTGCTGGTGTACTTCTCGGACAACATCACAACGGTCGAATTGAGGGACCACGTGGAACGGTTCAAGTCGGAAACGCAACCTCCGGGATGCGTTCTGTTGGCCCGTGAAGAAGCCGATCCTCGGGCCTTTGGCGTGGCGGTGCTGAACGAGCAGGGGGCGGTGGTGGACATCGTGGAAAAGCCAGCCACACCGGTCTCAAACCTCGCCATCGGTGGCATTTACCTGTTCGATGAGCGGTTCTGGTCGTTTTTGGACGACGAGGTCGCCTCCAAAGGTGCTGCCTTTTCCATATCCGACATCAACCGTCGCTACGTGGCGCTTGGCGCGGCCGAGTTGCTCAACGTCGGCGCAGAGACCTGGGTCGATTGTGGCACGCCCTCCAGCCTCTTGCAGGCCAGCATCATGGCGAAGGAAGGACGCCTGGACCCAACACCGCACAGGGACGCAACACGGTGAGCAAATGAAGGTTGGAATCATTGGAGCCGGCATGGTCGGCGGGGCCATCGAACACTGCTTTGCAGAAGCGCACGAACTGTTCGTTCATGACCCGGCCCGAGGAACGAGCCTCGAAGACGTGATTCACCACGTGGACATGGCCTACATCGCCGTGCCGACACCGCCGGACCCAACGACCGGGGCGTGCGACACGAGCATCGTTGAGGGCATCCTTGCCGTGCTTCCAGAAGGCTTCACCGCCGTCATCAAGTCCACGGTGGTGCCAGGCACCACGCAACGATGGCATGAGGAGCACCCGCACCTCAAGATGGCCTACTCCCCCGAGTTCCTTGTCGAACGTCAACGCCTCCATGATTTTGCCAACCAGGACGTCCTCGTCTGCGGCACGCATCATCCGGAGGTCGCCGAGATGGTTTTCCAGCAACACCGCGAAGCCGGCGTGCTGCGCACCGACCAGACCTTCCACGTCACGCCCACGCAGGCGGAATTGGTCAAGTACACGAAGAACACCTTCTACGCCCTCAAGGTGACCTTCGCCAATCAGATGTGGGACATTTGCCAAGGGCTGGGTGAAGATTGGTACGCCATTCGGGACATCATCACTGCACCTCAGGCTCAACCGATCGGGCCATCCCACCTCGATCCTATTTTCGGACTGAACCGCGGCTTTGGTGGGAAGTGCCTGCCGAAAGACAGCCTCGCCCTTGGCGTGCTGGCCGCAGAACTTGGCGTGAAGTACGACTTGATGGACGCGATGCAACGGGACAACGCCCGTCTCCGAAGCATCCTGACCGGGAAGCCTTCGGACGTGGTGACCAACGACGACTGATCACAACGCGTGAAGTTCCAACACCTCGAGGGGCACCACCTCAAGGGTACGTTCGTGCGTTGCTTCAAGGTCCACCGGGCAGCCTTGACCGTCCTGAGCCGCACGCAACCACGTTCCCGCACAGACGCACCATCGGTCGCCAGGAACGAGGCCTGGGAAGCCGTACTGCTGAGCAGGCGTGATCAAGTCGTTCCCCTGCGACCTTGCATGGGCAAGGAAGGCTTCGTTCACCACAGCACAGACCGTGTGCAGCCCTCGGTCGGTGCCGTCTGTGTTGCAGCAACCGTCCCGGTACCAACCGGTCAGCGGTTCGGTTGAGCACGATTCGAGCGTCCCGCCGAGCACGTTTCGGGAGGGGTCCATGCCCACCGCTGACGGTCAGGGGCTTTGAGCCTCGTCACGCTTCCAGAAGGCCCACCGGCGGCGGCTCCGGGAAGGCGCCTCGCGTCCGACCATCTGAAAGAACTGGCCCGATCGAACCAGCGCTTGCAGGTCGTCCATGCCCCCAATGCATTCACCGTTCACGACGATTTGAGGCACGGTTCGTGCGCCGTTGGTGACCCGGCGAAAGCGCCGTTGGTGCGCGGCATCCCTGTCCACGCGCCGTTCCGTCCAGCGCACGTCCAATCCGTCCAACGTCCGCTTTGCTGCGGTGCACGCTGGGCAGTTGGCCCGGCTCCACACTTCGACCTCCGGTTGAGCCACGGCCCTCACGGGTGGGCCTTTCCTGATGGAGGTATGCCGCTGAGTTCTTGAACGGAGGTGCGCGGTGCCAAGCAATGCTCCCCGACACCCTGCACAAGCTGCCGCAGTCTGAGCGCTTTGCGTACGCTCGACTTCTCGCCTACATGACACGCGTTGACGATGAATTGACCATTGACGAGATGGCGATGTTCGAACAACGGCTGGGGACGGCCTTGCTTTCTCCCAACCAGCGAAAGGAGATCCGTGCGGCGCTCAAATCGCCTCCAAGCCTCGAGGAATGCCTTTCTGGCCTTGGGCCTGAGGCGGGGCGGCTCGCGCTTCGAGATTCGGTGCTGATGGCTGCGGCCGATGGCAACGTCGACGACGACGAACGTGCCACCTTGGACGAGATTGCCGTCCGCCTCGGCCTCCGTCATGATGCGGTCGACCGCCTCCTTGCATGGACCGAGCAGGGCTTTGAATGGATGAACGCCGGCTTTGCCCTTCTGAACGAACTGGCGTGATCACGTGCTCCATGTCCCCCTTGCGGACGTCCCGGCCGAGCAACGCCATGCGATGATGGACGTCCTCATCGCCGTCGCAGCCGCCGACGGCGCCGTTGTGGTGGAAGAAGCGGCTTGCTTGGAAGCCATCATGGGGGCAGCGATGCTGCACCCCGAAGCACGGACCACCCTCCGAAATCATCTGCTCGAACCTCCTGCATGGTCCGCGCCGCTTGCGAGCATCGCTTCAGAACACCACACGCTCTTGCTTCACCTCGCGACCTATGTGGCCGCCGTCGATGGTGCCTACGACAACGAGGAGGTGGAGTTGCTCAAACAAATCTGCGTTGAGGCCAACCTGGACCCGTCCGTGCTCACCACCGCCTTCCAGTGGGTAGAGGATGGCCTGAAGTGGGCCGCTGGGATCGGTGGCCAATCATCATGATTGCCGGAATCCGGTCACAGAGGACGCCGAAGCAGTAGGGTTTATATCGCAAACCCAGCATTTCAAAACACTCGCTTCGGGAAGGTGCTTCATCATGGGCCTTCATCCGAAAATTGGGATTACCGGCCTGCCCCGTTCTGGGAAATCCGCGGTCATGGACAAGGTCCTCGAGATGCTTGTGGACGAGCGTCAGCGTGAACTACGGATGCGCGGAGGCGATCCGAACACCCTCATCATCGCCGGACTTCGCACGGAGCCCATCCTTGAAGGCAGCGAGCGAATGGGCTACCGCCTCATCGACATCGTCACGAACGAAGAAGCCATCATCGCGCACCGCTCCAATGACGATCGGTTGCGCGTGCTTGGCTTGGGTTTGGACCTCGCCGAGATCGAGCGTATCGCTGTACCTGCCCTCATGCGGGCCCGTGACGAGGCCGAAGTCATCGTCATCGACGAAATTGGCAAATTCACCGTCGAATCTGAGGCCTACGTCGATGCGGTACGAAGCGTGCTTGAGGTGGACAAGCCCACCCTCTTGACGCTGCACAAGAAGAGCCGCCACCCGCTGCTTCAGGACATCCGACGTCGGGACGACGGGCGCATCCTTGAGGTGACGCCCGTCAACCGCGCGCTGTTGCCGTATAAGATCCACAAGCTGATGCGCGAGACCTACTGAGCGCACCACGTTGAAGACCAGACGCGCCACGCCGTGGTCATGATGCCTCCGGCACGAGCGGCGCAACGCCTGCTGGTCGGAGGAGGGACTGCGGTACTTTTCGCTTGGGCGATGGGGCTGCAATCAGGTCGCACCTCGGTTTCCGGCGACGGCGGAGGCACGGCCATCCTGTTGCTCGGGGCCCTCTTTGTCTTGACTGGGTTGGCGCTTGGGCAACGTTCCGCAACCCTGCTGCGCCTTTTTCCCGAAGAAGGCGATTCAGCGATGCAGGCGAGGCTTCAGCAAGAGGTGGCCGACCTCGAAAAGGACGAACAGAGCAGCCGTGCGTGGGCCCGGCTCGAAGCCGACGCGCTTCGTTCAGCCCTTGACGAAGAGGCCTGAGCCCTTCGGTGTGTTCTTGAACCACGTCCGCCCGTATCGGCGGGAGTGAGACCATGAGCGAGATTCCAGCCGACCTTCGTTACACCCCAGAGCACGAATGGCTCCGCGTCGAGGGAGATCTTGTCACCATTGGCATCACCGATCATGCCCAAGACGCACTGACGGACATCGTCTACATCGAACTGCCCGGCGAAGGTGACACCGTCGGGGACATGGGTGAATTCGCCGTCGTGGAATCCGTCAAGTCCGCCTCCCCAATTTTCGCTCCCCTCGCGGGGGAGATCGTGGACGTGAACACGGCCCTCGAGGACGCCCCTGAACTGATGAACACCGATCCGTACGGGGACGGGTGGATCGTCCGCATGCGTCTGGAGGACATGAGCGCCCTTGACGGCTTGATGGACGCTGCGGCCTACGCGGCGATGCTTGGCGAGTGAGCGGTGGGCGGCGATGAGCGCCGCACCAACCTGGACCATCTACGTCGACGGCTCCTGTCTTGGCAACCAAAACGTGGACGCCAGCACGCCCGCAGCGTGGGGGCTTGTTGTCGTCGTCAACGACGACGGCCTCGGTCGGGGGTCTGGAGACCTCGTCCACGAAGATGCCGGGCCGGTGGTGACCAACGAGGATGCAGAAGGCTACCTCGGTGCGGAGGTAGGGTCAAACAACACGGCCGAACTCAGCGCCTTCGCCCATGCCCTGCGTTGGGTGCTTCAGCAACCTGACGACGGCGGCGTTCTCATCCGTGCTGACTCAACCTACGCCGGCAACCTTGCGGACGGCACTTGGAAACCAAAGGCGAACCGCGCCTTGGTCGCCCGTCTTCAGGCCTTATGGGAGGAAGTCAGGCGGCAACGCCCGCTCGCGTGGGAGCACGTCCGTGCGCACCGCGGGCACCGCTGGAACGAGCGGGCCGACCACCTCGCAGGCCGCTGCGCAGCAGGAGAGGCCCCCGAATCGCTCAGTTTTTGGAAGCCCGGCCAGCGCTAATTGCCCTGAATATCTGGTCCGACCTTCTTTGCGTGGACCAGCCCAATGAATTGAAATTCTACGTTCAGTTCCCTGCGCGTGGACAATTTCGAGTACCTCACGGTGTCGTACGTCCTCATCACCGGCATCGGGATGTCGCGCTTGTTCATCTCCTTGGGCTCCATCGTCGAGGAGCGCGCCGTGCTGAACGGGCCAGAGCGCCCCCGTCTGCACTGGATGCTGACGATGTGGATCCTCCTGCTCATCGCCATCGTCAGCCTCACCTGGCACGCCTTCTACAAGTGGAACGTCGCCTACGACGCACCGACGGTGGAATTGTCACCTTTCTCCACCCTCGCGTTGACCCTGCTGGCAGGCTGTTTCTACATCCTCATGGAACTCGCCTCACCCGAGGCAAGCGAAGACGGCACGTTGGACATGGAACGCCATTTCTTGCTCATCCGGTCGAGCATTCCGGCGTGGGTAACGGTAACGATGCTGAGCATGATCTTGGCCTTCATGTCCTTCAGCCACGACGTGACCGGCTCGTTCACGGAGGTCTACCGCACCAGCACGGCGGCTCGCTTGGGCCTGTACGTCAACCTCGGATGGATCGCGATCGTGACCCCCCTCTACCTGCCTGCGCACCACGTTCGGGACGCGGCCGTGGTGCTGACCGGA
>JAURMD010000026.1 GCA_030830875.1 Thermoplasmatota archaeon
ACCTGGACCAGCCCGATCGGCGTCGAAGGCCTCCGTCTGGAGTGAAAACTGCCGCTCGCGAGGGGGCCGAACCAACCGCCGTCGGTCGCTCCCGTACCCAATCGGCCGATGAGGCATGAACGTCGCTCAATCGAGGGCGGCGATGGCGTCTTCGTGGCGCGTCATCAGGTTGCGCAACTTTACCTTCATCGTCGGGGTGAGCAGGTCGTTGTCCGTGGTCCACTCCTCGGGGTCGAGGATGAGGTCCTTGGGGATCTCGTAGCCCTTCCAGGTCGTGTCGCCCTTGGCGCGGGATTGGATCTTCTCAAGCAGCCACGCCCGGACTTCAGCCGAGGCGCACAGGTCCACATCGTCGCTGGGCGCGTTGACGCCGGCACCGGCCAGACCCTCACGCAGCGCGGCAAGGTTGGGGTGCACGATGGCGAAGGTGTGGCGGCGGTTCCGTCCGTCGAGGGCGGCCTGCTCGACGAGAGCGTCGAGTTTCATGGCCTCTTCAAGCGGTGCAGGAGAGACGTACTTGCCGTTTTCGAGTTTAAACTGGGACTTCACCCGGCCCGTGATGGTCAAGTAGCCGTCAGGGGACAACTTTCCGAGGTCACCGGTCCGGAAGGTGCCGGGCTCGACGATGACGGCCTCGGTTTCCTCAGGCTTGTTCCAGTAGCCCTGCATGACGTTCGGACCGGTGACGACAATCTCGCCCTCATCGGGGCGGTCGGGGTCGTCCCAGGCCGAGGTGTCGATGGTCACCTTGACGCCGTTCAGCACCTTGCCGACGCTGTTCAGGCGAGATTCGCCGTAGCCCATCCAGCCGTTTGCGGCGACCATTGGGGCGGTTTCGGTCAAGCCGTAGCCTTCGAAGCACGAGATGCCGACCATCTGAATGAACTGCGCCACGTCGGGGGAAAGGGCAGAAGCCCCGGAGATCGCGAAACGGAGGTTGCCACCAAAACGGTCGCGCACCTTGCCCCAGATGAGGCCGTCGAACTTCTTGTCCCAAAAGGTGGTGGGTGCGACCGCGTCGCAGACCACGCCTGCCTTGGCGATGCGCTTGTTGGCGTGTTTTCGGGCCTTTCCAGCGAGGAAGCGCTTGACGGCGCTGCTGTCCAACTGCGCGTTCACGCGGTCGTAGAAGCGGTTCCACACGCGGGGCACCGCACAAAGGATGGCCGGCTTGATCTCCGTCAATTCGTCAGCGATGCGGGTGACGTCGGAGATGAGGTTGACGTGGACGCCGCTGCGGATCATGTAGAAGAGGTCCACCGTCGAACCGAAGGAGTGCGCCCACGGCAGGAAAGACGCGGACTTGTCACCGATGTAAATCGGAAACACGCTCTGAACGCTGAGGATGTTGGAGAGGATGTTCCAGTTCGTGAGCATCACGCCCTTCGGGTGACCGGTGGTCCCTGATGTGTAGATGAGGGTGGCCAAGGCCGACGGGTCGTCGGCCACCTCGAAGGTCGTGGACGAGGCTCGGCCTTCCTGCACGAAGGCGCTCCAGTTGGTCACGGAGATGCCTTCTGGAGGGATCTCGTTGGCAGGTTCTTCGCCGAGGAGCACCACGCCTCGAGCGGGCCATGCCGAGGCGTCAGCGGGCATCGCCCCAACGAGTTTGTCAAGCACCGTGGTGTTGGCTACCATCACCATGCACGGTGTGGCGTCGCTGAGGATGTAGGTCCACTCCTCGCCGTGCTGGTGGGTGTACATCGCCGTGTAGGCCGCACCGATCGCGTTGGCTGCGACCGCGGTCGCAGCCCACTCGACGGAGTTCTCGAGGATGAGCGCGATGCGCTCCCCGGCTTCCACACCACGGTCCGTCAACACGGTCGCGACAGCGTCGGAGAGGTCCGCAAATTCACGGTACGAGAGGTGCACGCGCTCCATGCCCTCCGCGGGGATGGTCCCGAACAGCGGTTGGTCGCCAAAGCGTGAGACGCTGGTCTGAACCATCTGGTAGAGGGTTCGTGGGTCGTCGCCTGACGGCGCGTCCCATGAGCGGTCGGTGGGTTGAGGCTCCCATGCACGTTGGAGGGTCGTCATGGATGGCCGATGGGGGAATCGTGGTTTCAATTCATCTACGAAGCCACGTGGAGGACCGAAGTCACGTTGGCCCGCCAATCGGCGCCACCGTTCTTGTTCGCGAGCGGTGAGGCAGGGCTCGGATGCCAACACGTGGCAAGGTGAACGTCGCGACCGCTTCGACTACGACCGACATCGAAGCGCACACCTCCCAAGGCCAACCGAGCACGGTTGAGTGCGTAGGCTCCCACACCCACGACACGCTCGATGCCGAGCAGGTCCACGACCTCGGCGAGGTGCTCGTCACAGGCCTCGAGCACGGGGCCGATGACGGCCATGGGAAGTTTGTCCGGCGTCACGTTGGCGCCCCGCTCGTTCAGGAGCAACAAAGGGCAGTGGTTCACGAGGAAGACCTGTTGCATCGTCGCCTCCGGACCGCCCCACAGGTCGAGCAGCAGCCCCCACAAGCGCTGTCCGCTGACCTCCTGCCGTTCCGAGGACAGCCCTTCGATCGGCCGTTTCGGGTGGGCTCCGGGAGGTGTCGTTAATGCGATGTCGGGCAACCCAAGGTCGTCCCGAACCACCCCCGTTGCACCAAAAGGGACGCCCGACTGCGCCATGCCCCACGGGCCTGGGTTCATCCCCAGAAGCAAGGTGCGGGCGCCGTGTCCGCCCCAGAGGCGGAGCCACGCCTCGTGAAGGGGCCAAGCGTAGTTGAGCGGGTTGGTGGCGTGGGCGACCCCACCTGCACCGATCAACGACGGAATGGCGGCATCGCAGCGCTCCGACAAACGGCGGGCGGCGTCGAGCAAGCCCTCCACCATCGTCGCGTCCTGCACGTCATCACCATGGCAAGGTCCGGCCCGTGTGCTCGAGGAAGCCACCCGACACCGAGGGGTTTTGCCGGTCGATGAGCCGAAGCAGGTCACCGACGCTCTCCTCGATGGTGAGCGGTGCGTGCTCGCCGCCCATGTCGGTCTTGACCCAACCGGGATGGTACGCCGTCGAGGTGATGCCGTGCGGCTGCCCTTCCACAGCGAGGATCTTGGACACCATGTTCAGCGCCGTCTTGGAGGGACGGTAAGCGTAGGACCGACCGGAGGCGCAGTCCTCGATGGACCCCATCAGGCTCGAGATGTGGGCGATGCGCCCGCCCTCGGGCGCGTTCAACAGCAGGCCCCAGAGCGCCCGGCTCGTCCGAAGTGGTCCTACGGTGTTCACGTCGAACACGTCGAGCATCGTTTCAGGGTCCACGTCCGACAGGCTGGACCAACGGCCGTCGGCGACTCCCGCGTTGTTGAGCAGCACATCGACGTGCTGCGTGGTCTGTGCGATGGCCTCGGCAAACGCCAGAACGCTTCTGTCGTCGCGAACGTCCAGCGGAAGTGGGTGCACGACGCCGGAACCGCCGGAGGCAGGCACATGTGCTGGGTCGCGCGCCCCGGCGAACACAAGGTCCCCGCGCGCGCTGAGGACGTCGACAAAACGAGCCCCAAGACCGCGGTTCGCGCCCGTCACAACCCAGACCGCCATAGGTTGGCCCCGACGTCGGCGTCAATGAACCTCACGCCACGTGCCGGGCCGCAGGACGGCGTGCACGTCTACTTCGCTCGGCCAGCGTTGTCCAGCGTCGGCGAACCACGCCTCGACGTCGGGAACGAGCGGCGCGGCCATGTCCTTGCGTTTCGAGGCGCGGCGGGCGCGGGTGGAAACGAGCGCCCACGCCGCTTTCGAGCCGACGCCCGGAATCGCCTCCAACATCGAAGTGGTCACCGAATCAGCATCCAGCCCCACCTCGATCGCCGTGATCGACCGAGCGCCATGGCCGGTCACGATGACGTCGCTCATCGATTCCAGCGTGGTCAGGTACGAAGCCCCGACAAGGATGGGGTACGCCCCAAGTTGCCGTCCAAAGGACACGCCTGCATGCCCGTGCATGGAGCCATCACGGCGCGTGGGCAGGTCGTGCGAAGGAAGGCGGGTGCGGTCCTCGTGGGCTTCCCAATGCACGTTACGCAGCACGGCACCAACGGGCAGCATCTCCTGCAACAGAGGGCCGTCCACCTCGTCACGGACGGTTCGCTTGAAGGCCGCAAAAGCATCCGGATCCACTTCTTGGAAGCCTTCGCCCTCCACTTGCCTCAGGTTGATTCGCCGAAGCCAGTGACCATCCTGACGCAGGTCGCGAAGCAAGGCCATGTTCAGGTCGTAGGTACGATGGCGTTCACCGTTGAGGCCGGCGATGAAGTTCAATCCGGGGAGCAGGCGAGGAAGCCCACGAGGGCCGCGCTCACGGCCGTAGCGGTTGATCAGCCCCACCGCCGCCTTCAGTTGGACCGGGTCGCAGTTCAACCAGTTGGCTTCGTGCACGTCGGGGTCCGCCGATTCCAAGCCAAAGGACAGAACGGCACCGTCGCTGAGGGTCTCGACAAGGGTTTTCGTGATGACCTCGGCCTCATCGAGGTGTTCTGCGATGATGCTTGGGTTGCCGTTGTCCGTGTGCAGCAGGTCGATGCGATCGTCGTCGCGAAGGCCGTGCAGCAGCCGCGCAATGGGTTCAGGGTCAGGGCGCGGGTACTCCATCTCGCCGACCCCTTCGGCGAGGTAGGTGTAGGTGTCCGTCATCCCACCAAGCCGAACGTGCTGGACGCCGGCATCGAGCGCGAGACGTACTTCAGCGACCACGTCGTCAGGTTGCCGCCAGACCGGTGTGCCCTTCTTCGGTTCGATGCAAAAGCGGCATCCTCGCTTGTACCTCACGCAGCCTTGGTAGACCTCCACCTCGTAAGTCAGTGGACCCGGCCCGCCGTGGTCAGGATGCGCTAGGTCAGGGTGGCTCGAGACGGCCGCCGACGCAGCACCTGCCCGGGCCCACGCCTCCCACTGCTCGGCCGTTCGGCGCTTGTGCTGCCACTCCCCCGTGCGAAGGTGGTGGTCGAGCGTTGCGTCCGCATCCTGCAAGGCCAGAAAGAGGCCGCGACGCAAGGGGCTCCATCCCTGCTGACGCCACCCCCGAATCGCCCATCCACCGAGCACGGCGGGAACGTCCGCTGGTAGCATGCCGACGAGCGTGCGTGTTTCGGGCAAGGAGATCGGCGTGGCCCTCAGGTAGCGGCCGGGCACGACCGCCCCCGCGAGAAGGGCAAGACCGGCCCGCTGCGCCAGCAGGGCCCGTTGGCCTTCCTCACCGTCCCGCCGGCCGATGCGTCGCCATTGGTCCACCGTCAGGTAGTCGTAAGGCAGGCCGTGCGCTTCCAGCACGCCGCACAAGTAGCGGACGTGGAAGCCGACGTAAGGCGGCACGCCGAAGGCGGCCGGCTCGTCTTCGTAGCCGTCGAGGACGAGCCAGCGCGGGCCGTTCGTCTCCGCCATGCCCCCCGCTCCCGCCGTCGGGCCTCAAGCGTGCCGATGCGCACCGTCAAGCCCAAGTGCATCCGGTCCGGCCGCGGAACGGGGAGACCATGGTCCGTCAGCTCATCACCGTGGAGGGCGTCGACCGCTCCTTCGGACCCGTTGACGTGCTGCGCGATGTGAACCTCATTGTGAACGACGGCGACCGCATCGGCATTGTCGGCCACAACGGAGCAGGGAAGACCACCCTGCTGAACACGATTTCCGATCGAGTCCAAGACGTCGGTGAGATTGAGTTCGCCCCCGGCCTTCGCATCGCCTACCTGACGCAAATCCGCGATCTCGAATCGGACCGCACCATTGAGGAGGAACTGTCGAGGAAAGGTCGCCAGTTCCAGGAACTCGAGGAGGAAATCGCTTCCATTGAGGCGCAGATGGTCGACCCCGCCTTCTACGACGGCGATTGGGAGCCGGTGATGGAGAGGTACACCGAACTCCAACAAATGTTGGCACAGTCGGGCGGCGGCAACGTGGCTGGTATCGCGAAGGCCATCCTCACCCGGCTTGGCCTGGACAAGCACCCGATGGACATGCGCGTCGCGGCCCTTTCTGGTGGTGAGAAGGCCAAACTGGCCCTCGCACGGCAACTCGTCGGCTTGGCTGGCGTGGACGTCATTTTCCTCGACGAGCCGACGAACCACTTGGACATCCAGACCACGGAGTGGCTGGAAGACTTCCTTCGGGACTTCCGCGGGGCACAATTGATCGTCAGCCACGACCGATACTTCCTCGACCAAGTCTGCAACCGTGTCGTGGAGATTCAGGACCTGCATGCGTGGCCCTACACGGGAAACTACACACAATACATCACGCAGAAGGAACGGTTTGAGGCCTCGCTTTCCGACCAAATCTCGACCACGGAGAAGAAGATCAAGTCGACCCAAGGCGCCATGCAGCAGATGAAGCGGGCCAACAAGTACGACAAGTCCATATCAGCGAAACACAAGATGGTTGAGCGGCTTCAGCAGGACCTGAAGGCACTCAAAACCCGCGTGCCCCGCAAGCGCAAGCCGCTCCGCCTGCGCTTCGATGCGGTGGACAAGGCCAGCATGGACATGGTCGATTTCAAGGGCGCCACGAAGCGCTTCGAGGGCCTCGACCGGGCCATCCTCGACAACCAAGACCTTGAGATCCGCAAGGGCGACCGCATCGGCATCGTCGGAGGCAACGGCCAAGGCAAGACCACGCTGCTGAAGATGATCGTTGGCGACGAAGCGCTCACCAGCGGGAAGCTCGAGGTAAGCCCCGGCGTCATCATCGGCTACTTCCATCAGGACCACGCGACGTTGGATTTTGAACTCAATCCAGTGCAACAGATTGAGGTCCTTCGTCCAGACCTTGAGTACGGCGACATCCGGGCAGCCCTCGGGCGCTTCCAGTTCAGCAGCGACCAGGTCACGACGCCGTTGAAGGCGCTGTCCGGTGGCGAGCGCGCCCGCGTCGCTTTGCTCAAACTCCTGCTCGAGGACAACAACCTGCTGCTCATGGACGAACCAACCAACCACCTTGACATGGAATCCAAGGACACCCTTGAGGAGGCGCTGATCTCCTACCAAGGCTCACTTGTCACCGTGAGCCACGACCGATGGTTCCTCGACCAAGTCGTGAACCGAATTTGGGAAGTTCAAGACGGTCAGGTCAAGGTCTACTATGGGAACTACACCGATTACGTCCGTGCAAAGAAGGGCCTGCCACCGCTCACGGACGAGGAACGCGAGGAATTGGCGAACGGCGACAGCGACGAACAGGATTAACCCGCCCGACACCACTTCACGCCAAACTTTGAACGGGAACCCGCTGTTTCGTTCATCATGCGCACAGCATGTCTTGTCCTGCTCCTCCTCGTCGCGGTGGCCCCTCCCGAGGTGCTCCACTTTCAGGACAGCACGGTCGCAAGGGCCATAGGCAGCACCCCGCCAACCTCAGGCTGGGTCATTGACATCCAGCGCAGCGTGGGCAACGGCGCCACCGTCGTGGACCTGATCGGTCACGGTGGCGAGGCCGTGCTGCTCGTCGCGCACGCCGGAAGCGGTGCCGTGGGCAGCGTCACGTGGTCGGGCCAATCGACGAGCCACGCCCTGCTCGGGGTTGACGATGACGCCAACGTGCACCTCATCGCCCATGTCGACCTCGGCACCCAAACCTCGCTGTCGTCGATGGACGACGGCGTCCTTCTCGTCAGCAACGTCAGCGGTGACGTGGACCTGATGCTGGTCAACGTCAGCACCGGCACCACCACGGCAAGCAGAACGCTCGGCGGCACCTCCGGACCCTTCGCGCTGCTTGCGGCGGACGGGGCAGGCGACCTTGCCGTGGTCAGCCTCACCTGCACGGACCTCTCGACGGCAACGCAAGACCTGAACGGGGACGATTGCTCCACCTCGACCGGACGGCAACGCATCGTGTCCTACGCTTGGACACCATCCACGGACAGCATCAGCATGGTTGGTGATGCGGGTTGGTTCGACGGCAGCCAAACGGACCTGCAGGCCGGCACCCAAACAGGAAGCCTGCTCGAAGCGATGGGGCCGCACCCGGCGTGCCAGCAGCACCTCGACGTGCACGCCGACGGGGGCGTGGACGCCCTGTTCCAAAGCGGATGCCCCGACCAAACGTTCTGGTCGAACGCCGCGGACGTGGAGACCACCATCGGTCTCTTCGGAGGGGTGTCGGACTGGTCCCCCGACGCCCTCAACTTCTGGGGGGTTGGGCTCGGGCAATCCCACCTCACACCGGACGGAACCGAATCGAACGACGGATGGATGACCGGATTTGACGACTGCTCGTACGCCGTCGACATGGACGCTGAGGTTGGCCTGTTCAGCGACACCTTGGCCTACATCGTGCGGGGACAGTCCTCGTCGAACTCCTTCTGCGACTACGCCATGCACACCGCAGCGGATGCGGGCTCGCCCGACGTGATCCTTCGCACCAAATGGAAGGACATCGACCGCATGGTTCTGGGCGACCGCTGGCTCAACACCACGGAACTTCTCTCTGCGACGGGCTCGTTGGTCAGCATCACCGGTGCTGACCACGGTTCTGGCAGCCTTGTCGCTGTTTGCCACACGGGGAGCCTGGTGCAACCTGTCAGCCAAGGCAGCAGTATCCTCATCGCCAACGGGGGCACGTCCGCGGGCACAACGATGCTGGTGTGGACCGGCTCGAGCGTCTACAACGTGACGACCTTCCCCTCGTCCGGCGGGTGCGTGGAGAAGGTGGCCAGCCTCGGCGGACGACTCGTTCTGCTGCAGGACGACGGCTTCCTCCAGACCATCAGCCTGGTCACCTCGGACAGCGACGGGGACGGCTACGGGGACATCTCCGACGCCTTCCCGTCCGACGGCCAACAATGGGCAGACAGCGACGGCGACGGATGGGGCGACAACGCCGCAGGGACGAACGGGGACGATTGCCCGCAGGTGTGGGGCAATTCCACCGAAGGGCAGCGTGGCTGCCGCGACCTTGACGGGGACGGATGGCCCGACACCTTGGACGCCTACCCGAACGAGATCACCCAACACCGCGACAGCGACGGGGACGGTTACGGCGACAACGCCAGCGGCTTCCAAGGCGATGCGTGCCCAACGGCTTTTGGCACGTCCGACGAGGACCGCTTTGGCTGCCTCGACAGCGACCGCGACGGCTGGTCGGACGCGAACGACGACTTCCCCACCGACGACGACCAGTACCGCGACACCGACGGGGACGGGTACGGCGACAACGCCGCGGCGCCCAACGGCGACGATTGCGAGGACGTGTTTGGCAACAGCACGCAGGGACTCCGCGGCTGCCCGGACAGCGACGGGGACGAATGGGCGGACAGCCGCGACCCCTTCCCGAACGAGGGGACGCAATGGGCTGACCTCGACGGGGACGGGTACGGCGACAACCAGAACGGTGTGGACCCGGACGCCTTTCCCTTCGACCCCACCCAGCAGGTGGACGGGGACGACGACGGCTTCGGCGACAATCCCGGCGGCACGCGGGGCGATGCGTGCCCTAACGAATACGGCACTTCCTCCCGTGACGTCTACGGCTGCCCCGACGCGGACGGGGACGGCTGGTCCGACGACGGGGACGGCTTCCCGAACGATCCCGACCGGCACCTCGACAGCGACCGCGACGGCGTGGAGGATGGCGACGACGTGTTCCGCTTCGACCCCACCCAGTGGGCCGACACGGACGGCGACGGCTACGGGGACCAACCCAATGGAAACCGTGGCGACGAGTGCCCCCAGACGTGGGGGAACTCTACCTTGGACCGCTACGGATGCCTTGACAGGGACGGCGACGGTTGGTCCGACCTCGGCGACGGCTTCCCGGACGACCCAGATCGTCACCTGGACACCGACGGTGACAGCGTCGAGGACGCCTACGACGACTTCCCATTCGACCCGACCCAGTGGAACGACACCGACGGCGACGGGTACGGTGACCAATTGAGCGGGAACCGTGGCGACGGCTGCCCCGAGGAGTGGGGCGACTCAAACGTTGACCAATATGGCTGCCCCGACAGCGACGGCGACGGATGGTCCGACCTCGGGGACGGCTTC
>JAURMD010000027.1 GCA_030830875.1 Thermoplasmatota archaeon
GGATTTCCTGGTTGTTTTGTTAGTGTTTTTTTCGTGGGGCTGGGTTCCCGAACACAAATTAACACAGGTCGTGGCTCAAGTCAAAAAAACATTCGCAACAACTATGTTAGGCATCCTGTTTCTTATGTGTCGCACTTTGCAGTGTGCGACTGCGTCCACACACCTGGAGTTGTGAAGGGCAACGACCACTTGCACATGACATGCCACAAACAGGTCACCTTTGTGAGTCAGTTCAAGGGATACTGTCCAATGACCTTGCGATATGTCTGCCTAGGCTTGGATCCTTGAGTCAAAATGTTGATGTAATGTTGCATAAATGATAGCACATTCTGCAGCCATTTCTGTTCAAAGCCTCCCCTTGCTGTTTGCAAGGATGGAGGCTGACACAGACTTCGCAAACGAGTTAACAAAATATGCAGCTGCCTCTGGAGCTTTGTCCCATGGCGATATAGACATGATCGGGCTTCTGGCAACGGTTGGGCAACAGTACATGCGCACCCAGCTTAGGAAGGCAGTTTCATCAGCTGGAGGTGCCCCCTTGCTTTCGAGCTATGCTGCAGATGGCACACCTGCCCTTGTCAAGCACCAGGTGAAACAAACGAGTCCAGCAGGTTCGTCTGTTTTGCGTGTGGGCAAGAGCAGCCATGAGTTCTTGGTGCAGACGCTCTTTTGCAGGTGGATAGACAGCATGGGGAAGCCCCACACAGTAGCCCTACTGCACGCACCTGTACCGCTCACCCATGGCAAGACAGCCATGGCCCAGTATGCGGTTGGGCGTGAGTTCGTGCCTGACATGCGCGAGGAAGGTCATAAAGGAATCCAGGTCTGCCATTTCGCATTTGACAGGGCAGGCTTCAGTGCCTTGGCCAGGCTCTGGAATCGCCACCACCAGTCCAAGGCTGCAGGCGAGGGTTCGGAGGATGACCCATTCGCTTCCGAGGCTATGCTGGACCTCCTGACCTGGGTGGTCGCCACCCCCTGTGCAGTGCATGACACACACAACGGTTTGAAGTGGTCTATGTATCTCCACTGCCAGAAAACCTCCGTCCTCCAGGATGTCTACGTTGTTGTGGAGAGTTTGCGGAATTGCCTGGACCTTCTGCACGGCTACCTTGGGGGATGGCTGGCTGACCATCTGCATTTTGTGTGAGAGGATGACCTAGATAGCGTTGACGCTCTGCAAGAGATGTGGTTGGCCCTTGGCGTAGAGCCGTCTGTGGTTGAGGTTTGGCTGAAGAGCTCAGGCTGCGGTGGCAGCTTCCAACCTCAACAGCGAGAACTTCATAGGGAAAGTCTCGTTCGTTCTGCTCAGCATCGCGCTCGCATCCGTCCAAAACGAGTGGTTCACCGTGGACGCTGGCAACGGCACCGTTGAGCCATCGATGAGCACGAGGTTGTAGACCATGTTCCAGGTCACGGTGTCGTTCGCAAACGAGGGGGCCGCCATACCGGAGAAATTCTCAATGTTGGCAAACAATTCGTTCGCAGGATGCACCGCAGCGAGGTGGGCGTAGGTGCTGCCGGTTGGGAAGTCCTTGGTCACCTCGCGCCAGCGGTGCACCTGGTCGAGGTCCACCGTACCGCTGGTGTTGTTCGCCCAGAAGATGACCTGAGACTGGGGGAAGTCGTCGCTGGGGTCAAAGGGGTTGGTCGGGGAGCCGACGCAGCCAAGGGCCCAGAAGTTTGGCGGGCATTCGATCCCGTCGCTCACGCCACCACCGTCGGTGTCTGGGTTCCTCCAATCCGTGCCGGTGATGTTTTCCACGGCGTCAGGGATCCCGTCCCCGTCAAAGTCGTCGGGGAGGAGGTCGTCGCTGGGGTCGTTCTCCGGATTGGTTCCGTCGAAGTACTCCTGAAGGTCCCCCACACCACCGGAGTCCGTGTCGTACACGTCCCACGAGGTGACCCACACGTCAGAGGACCCGTTCATGACCCCGATGGAATCCAGCGTGCAGCCGGTGGAGTTCTCGAAGTAGTTGTTCAGACCGTCACCGTCCGGGTCGAGCAGGTTCCGGCAAGGGTCCAGCGGGTCCGTGCCGTCCACCCGGACCTCGCCGTAGTCGTCCACGCCATCGCCGTCCGTGTCGGCCAGGGAAGGGTTGGAGAACCAACCATAGACGCCAAGAAGTTCTTCCCAATCTGCGAGACCGTCGCGGTCGCTGTCGGTGTAGTCGTCGTCGCAATACGACCGGGATGTGCCAATGGTTCCGTCGAGGCTGGCCGCGGTGTGGCAGAAGGAACCGTTGCGGTTTAGGACGTCGGTCACGCCGCCGGGGGGTGCGAGGCTGACGCCCTGCAGGACGTTGTTGACGACTCCTGCGTAGGCGAAGGACACCAAGGTCCCCGAACTGTTGTAGAATCCTGTTCCACCGTTGGGGTTGAATCCGCTCGCGTTCGACACCGTCAACCTCGAACTGCCGGCCGCCCAACCGACGATGGTCGTGACAAAGTCGACCATCGAGTCGCAGGGGTCGGTGCCGTGCGAGATGTTGCGTTCATCGCCGTCGCCGATGCCACCAAAATCCGTGTCGTAGACGTCCCACATCGTGCAGGAGAGGTTTTCCTCCCAGTTCTGAATCCCATCGTTGTCCTGGTCACCTGCGTCTTCACGCCGCGTCGGGTCGGTTTCGCCAACGTCCACCAAACCATTGCCGTTGGCGTCTTCGTCCCCGTCGTCGAAGGCATCGTCGTCGGTGTTGTTGTCGCGTGGGTCGCTCGCCTGCGCAGGATCACCATACTGGCCGTTGACCTCGACGCCGTCGGACAGGCCATCGCCGTCCGTATCGGAGGCGGTCGGGTCCGTCAGCAGCGTGAACGCCTCGTACGAGTCGTTCAGCCCGTCGCCGTCCGTGTCCGCCGCCGTGGGGCTGGTGGAGGTGATGCCATCGACTTCCGCGGTCAGCGATGCGCAACCGCCCGGGCCGATGCCTGTGACGGGGTCGCACGGCGAGATGGTCTCCGTGGCCTGCCCAGGCTCTGGCCTGAAGCAGGGGGATGCGCCGCAGTTCGTCGTCCATGACGGGTTGATGTATTCGTAGATGTTCGCAAGACCGTCGCCGTCAGGGTCACCCCATGCTCCGTCGTTGTTGGAGGCCGATGTGGCGTTCAAGCCGTAGGACACTTCCCAACCGTCGGGCAGACCATCGCCGTCCGTGTCGTAGCCGCGGCGGTCTTCATCGGCGACGCCGTCGCCGTCGTCGTCGTTGGACGTACAGTCCGCGTCTCCGTCGTTGTCGCTGTCCGCGCCGTCAACGGCCCCGTCCTTGTCGTTGTCGAAACCGTCGGTGCAGATGTTGCCTGCTGGGTCTTCGTCGCAAAGGATGACCGAGCCGGTGCCGTCGCTTCCCGAAGCACCACACGCGGGTGGGCTGAACTGCATCGCGTGCTCTTCGGACCAGTCGTTCGTGGGTACGGTTCCGTTCCACCAGACACCGTTGTCCAGCACGGAGGGGGTGCTGGTCGAATCCCAGTTCGTCGGCATCAGGTAGGTGTATTCTTGCAGGTTCGACATGCCGTCCCCGTCGGGGTCACCCACCGCACCGTCCGCGAAGGAACTCGACAACGGGTCGAGCCCGTGCATCCACTCCCAACCGTCGGGCAGGCCGTCGTTGTCGGAGTCAGGGTCGTTCGGGGAGGTGTTGATCAGGTATTCCAGCCCGTAGGTCAAGCCGTCGCCGTCCGCGTCGGTCGCGGCCATCGCTTCAAAACTCACGAATTCGATGCCTGCGAAGGTGGACGCGAGCATCAGCAACACCAGCGAGAACGCCCGGCGCTTCTGGCCAGCACCGGCAAGTCCGCGTCGGACGGCGGGCGAGGTGCGAACTGACGTCTGAGACATCGACTCTGAGGCGGTTCCGACGCCTCATAAGGGGAATGGTGCGCTGTTCCGACACGCCGTCATGTGGGCGGCCCGTTCACAGGTCCTGAAGCTCGTCAAGAAGCTCGAGATCCTCGTCCTGGTCCTCCACAACAGGCGGAGGCACGTCAAGGCCGGGGGCCTCTTTACCAACCGCCTCAGAGGGGGCAACCTCGCCGCCTTCGGCCTCCACCATCGCACCAAGCGAGAGCGTCTTGGTGGCTCCACGGCGGTAGGTGGCGTAGAGCACCACGGCAACGAGCATGCCAAGAAGGCCGAGCGTTGCAGGTTCCGGATTACGCAGTTCGTTCACCAAACACACCACCTCGCTGCAGGAGGTGGTGAATTGGAAGGTGGTTCGCTGAACGTAGTTGGTTCCGTAAGGAACTTCTTCATCGTACGGTTCGACGATGATCCTCACCTCGACCACGTCGTTGTTCTTGACGGTCTTCGGCGCCGTCAATTCGACGCTGAAGCCTTCGTAGGCATAGGCCGGCACCGTCAACAGCAGGGTACTGCCGCCTTGCTGGAAGGAGGAAACGCTCACTGCACCGTTCTCCCAACCGTCGGGCTCGTCCAGCGAAATGAGGACCGTGAGGGGAACGTTGTTGCCGTTTGTGATTCGGAATTCGACCGACTTGGACTGCTCAGCAGCGAAGGGGGTCATGGCGCTGACCTGCGTGATTTCAAGCCGACCCGCAACGACGTCTTCCTTGACGACGATGTTCACCGGGAGGTCGAAGTAGCGTGCTTCGTCGCTGTCGACCCCGTCTTCGATGATGCCGACATAGACGGTGTGGTTGCCAGCCTCGACTTGATTGCGAAGGTCAACGTCCAGCACCAACGTCGCATATTCGTCAGCACCCAGGCGGACGACGGGAGCGTTCGCACCAGACTCATCGCTGATGGCGTAGTCCCACGTCCCGTACTGTGCGTCAGCGTCGAGGTTGCGGGCCAACAGGTTCGGTGGAACAATTCGCCACGTCGTGTCCGTGGCTGAATCACCGGCGTCGGTGATGCGGAAGGTGAAGCGAGCCGAGCCGCCGGGGCTGATGGGACCAACGGTACCAAGCACGCCTGCGTCGCTGTCTGAAATGATCTCTGCCAAGACGCCGAAGGTACGATGCACGGTGAAGGCGACCTCCGTCCTCAATTCGGTCTCGCTGTCGCTGATGACGAGAACTCGGACGAGCCCGATGTCTTCCGCGTCTCGCTCATCGGGCGGATAGACGGCCATCCGGAGCGTCAATTGCTGGTGCGACCCGATGCTGGGCGTCAGCGCGTTGATGCCTTCTTCGACCAGCGGTTGTCCTGTGTCGTTGTCGTAGAAGCGGTACAACCACGACTCTGGCAGTTCCGTCACGCGCAGACGGAACTGGTCCGCATCGAAACCCGCATTGAACACATCGAGGTAGAAGGACGCCCCCTCCTGAGCCTCGGACATGTCCACATAGTGAGAGAGGTCCTCATCGTAGAGGTCAGGGCGGTTGGAGTCGGCGATTTGACGCTGATGTTCTTCGTCCTCAAACACGGAGACTCGGGGCTCAGCGTACACCCCGACCTCCTCGAAATCAAGCGTGATGTCGACCACGTCCACCTCGACCATCGTCCCGTCGATCTCGGCGTAGGCGCGAGCCACCACCTCCAGACGGGAAGGGGCGTTGGTCAGGTCCTCACCAACCTCGATGGAAAGGATGGGTCGCGCCACGGAGCCTCCCCCGCTGAGCGTGTACCCCGCAGGACGGTCCCAGACGGGGTCGGACCACGAGGAAGGGAGGGAGCGCTTGAGGTCGAGCATGACCTCCATGGCCGCAGACGAGGCCCCGATGTGGGTCACGAGGAATTCGACCGTGCTCGTCTGGCCCGGAGCGATGAGCACCACCGTCGGTTGGTTGTTCGGTACGCCGAGGTGAACGCCATGCTCCACGAACTCGATTCCTTCGTGCTCGTAAAGGACGGTGTGTCCTTGCACGTCTCGGATCTCCAGCGCCAACGGGTACAGGCCAGGGGCGATGGCAGAGCCACCGTCGTAGGACCAGGTGAAGTTCCCGACGAGGCCCTCGTTATCCAGCCGAAGGTCGTTGTCGCCAAAGTTTTCGTCGAAGAGCACGCCCGCTGAGTTCGGTGTACTCAGCACGAGGCTGACGGATTCAATGTCGGCTCGCCCGAAGGCATCGCGCACGTCAACGTCGAACTGAATCTCACGGTTCTCCGCAAGCGCGTTCGGCGCCCATTGGAGGATTTCGGGGTCGTTCCATGATGCACCGACCTCATGCACACGCACCGAGGAGGCAGCGAGTGCGTTCGCCATGACTTCCAGGCGGGAGGTGCTCGTGGTCGAGTCGAGGTCGCCGAAGGCCACCTCAATGTCGCAATCTCCACCACCGATGGGGGGCCCGCCCCCTTGCCCTTCGCAGGAGGCCTGCCCATCGATGAGCAACTTGAGTTGCTTCCCGTTGGCGATGGTGTGTCCGTTCGACGAGATGGAGAACATCACTTCCTGCGCGGCGAAGGTGCACGAACCACCGAAGGTGGCGCTGCACGGGTCGTCGAGGTCCACCGTCTCGGAGTCGATTTGGCTGTCGCCTGCCTTCAGCGAGAAGGTCACGTCCCCCGTCGAGCCCTGCTGTCCGCGGAATCGCATGTACACCGTGAGTTGCACCTGATCGTTGTTCGAGCCTTCCCCGTAGATGGTCAGGTCGGAGATCAGTTCGGAGGAGCGGAATTCGATGCCTCCAAGCACGGAGAGTTCCTCTTGGCTCCCGTCCGGCTCGAGCGTGGAGATGTGGCCATCGCCCCCCGCACTGTTGTTTTCGGCGTCAAGGTAGAGGCGGTAGTTCTCGAGGCCTGCCACGGCAGGAGCCGGCTCGACGGGGGCGTCGAGCACCTCAACCATGCCATGCGTGTTCAGCACGTTGAGGGGGGCCAGCGCCATCAAGCCAACGAGCAGGGCGGCGCGGAGCATACCGGACGTGGAGCATGACCGCATCCAGAGCACCGTTTCACCCTGCCCCGTCAGGTGTTAAACGGTTTTGCATGCAACGTGCAGAGGACGAAGGTCTCATGCAATCCGTGGCGTTGGCGGTGTGGTCTGCTGCAATGGACGCTCGTCGACAAGCAGGTGGAGGACGACCGACAGCACGCCAACGCCAACGCCAATCCACCACACCGTGGTGTACGAACCAAACACGTCGTACAACCGACCGCCGAGCCACACGCCGAGGAAGGATCCAATTTGGTGAGAGAGAAAGACGATGCCGAAGAGCGTGCCCATGTTGCGCACGCCATGGATGTGCGCGA
>JAURMD010000028.1 GCA_030830875.1 Thermoplasmatota archaeon
GAGGCCAACAAGGCTGAGGAGCAGCTCGCCGAAGGCACCGCCACCGTTGTAGAGGAAGTCCTCGGCGGCGGCGGCGAAGGAGGGGAAACCCATCATGAAGAGCATCACGCCGACGGCCATGATGATCGGCGACGCCGAGCCATGGTGGCCGTGGTCGTCGTGACCATGGTCGGCCTGTGGCTTGCTGCTGTTCATGAGGCCGGCGAGGCCGATGAACGACGCATAGACGATCATCATGAACAAAATCGTGTTCCCGGCCACGTTCCATGTCAGGAACTGCAAATGGGCGTCGATCACGTGGTGGTCGTGGGTGTCTCCGTTGGCCTCTGCGAGGGCGTCTTCCCACGCGTGGTGAGCGCCTGTGGCGAGGCCCACGGACAGCACGCCGTAGGCGACGACGCCGATGGTGACGAGGACCGCAGCGAAGAGGAAGGCACGAAGCCACACTTGGTTCTCCACGTGCGCGTGATGTCCGTCGCTCATTGGCTCACCTCCGGTGCGGAACCGTCCCAAAGACGCTTGCCGAGGCCCTTCTTTTCGCCGTGCTCGTGGCCTGCGTTGACGTCACCCTGCGTTGGGATGTCGTGGAAGGACGGTGTGGGCGGTGGCGAGGTCGTGGTCCATTCAAGGGACCAACCTCCCCAGGGGTCCTTTCCGACCTTCTCGCCTCGGCGGGCGGAGTAGATGATGTTCCAGACGAGGATCAGTTGGCTCAGGCCGAAGATGAAGGCGAAGGTGGACACCGCCATGTTGTATTCAGCGAAGCCGGTTTCTTCGAGGTAGGTGTGCGTGCGCCGCGGCATGCCCATCATGCCGAGGGCGTGCATGGGCCAGAAGGCCCCGTTGTACGCTGCGAAGCCGACCAAGAAGTGGTAGAGGCCAAGACGTTCGTTCAGCCGACGGCCGGTCACCTTCGGGAACCAGTAGTAGACGCCGGCAAACAGGGCGAACACGGTGCCACCGATGAAGACGTAGTGGAAGTGGGCGACCACGAAGTAGGTATCGTGGAAGTGGACGTCAAGGCCGGAGACGGGGAAGAACATCCCAGAAATGCCACCCAGCGTGAAGGTGATGATGAAGCCGAGGGCCCAGAGCGTGTGTGTTCGCATCACGAGGCTGCCTTGATAGAGCGTCATCAGCCAATTGAAGATCTTCGCACCGGTCGGGATGGCGACCAGCATCGTGGTGATCATGAAGATGCCACGCCATTTCGGGTCCATGCCCGACGTGAGCATGTGGTGACCCCAGACGATGAAGCCCACCACGCCGATGCCGGCCATCGCGAGGACCATCGACTTGTACCCAAACACCGAGCGCCGTGCGCTCGTCGCCAGCACTTCGGAGATGATGCCGAACGCGGGCACGATGACGACGTACACCTCGGGGTGGCCGAAGAACCAGAACAAGTGCTGGAACAGCAGCGGGTCGCCTCCGTAGGCGAAGAACTGTGTGCCGATGGTGTGGTCGAACATCAGGAAGGCGACGCCGATGATGAAGGCGGGCAGCGACAGGTAGAGCATGAAGACCGAGACGAAGACGGACCAACTGAACAGGGGCATCCGCCACCACGTCACGCCGGGGGCGCGCATGGTGAACACGGTCGTGATGAAGTTCACCCCGCTCAGGGTGGACGAGGCACCGAGCATCATCATGCCCGCGATGAAGCCCGTGGTTCCGGCGTTCACGCCAAATTCGCCAAACTCGTTCAGGCTCGAATAAGGCGGGTACATCACCCACGTGATGTCCGCGGCCTCACCGCGCCAGATGCCCGTGTAGATGAGGGGGGTGGAGAACACCAGCAGCCACAGGCCGAGGGCGTTGATGCGAGGGAAGGCGAGGTCCTTGGCACCGATTTGGAGCGGCAAGACGTAGTTCATGAAGCCAGCAATCATCGGCATGGCCGCGAGGAAAATCATCGTCGTGCCGTGGAGCGTGAAGAAGGAGTTGTACTCGTCGTAGGTCAGGAAGTCGTTCTCCGGCAAGGCCAATTGAATTCGGAAAAGCAAGGCCAGCAAGCCGCCCACGAGGAAAAACAGGAAACCGTAGAGGAAGTACATCACACCGACCTGCTTGTGGTCGGTGGTGGTCAGCCACGGCTTGAGGTAGTCCCAGAACGCGCCGACGGTGAAGGTGTCTGGGCTGCGCCGGTAGAAGACCCACATCGTGCCGAGCACGATGAGCGACACGGCGAGCAGCAGGGCGGTCATGAGGATGATCAGCGGTGGAGCGCTCGGGGCCGTCGCGCCTGCGTTCAGGCCGGGAACGCTGATGAGGGCCACGTTCCATTCGTCGCCGCCGGGCCCATCGCCACCGGAGACGGCGTTGCCGTAGATGGTGAAGTCCGCCGTTGCCTCGTCGTCAGCAGGTGCCGTCCAGACGAAATCCCAGGTGCGAACGGTGTTCGCCTCCTCCGTGTGTGTCAAACCGCCGTCCATGACGTGGCCGCTCGATTCAGGGACCGCGGAGACGGAGCCTTCCGTGGTGAGGATGCGGAAGCCGCCCATGCGGCCGGTGTCAGGTTCGGAGCGGGGCAGGTCGTCGTTGACGACGGTGACGCTGAAGGCATAGGTCTCGCTCGCGTTGAACACCTCGGGAAGGCCGGTGACGACGACGGTGGTGTCGCCGCTGGCTCCGCCGTGGCACGAGCAACCGCCGTCACCGGCGCTGCCGATGCCCGTGGGCAACGCTTCAAAGGTCGGGACAAGGGTCAGGGCCGCCAGCGCGACCACCATCAGGATGGCTGCTCGTGCGCGCATCAGTGACCACCTCCATCGGTGCTGTCGTCCTCAACCAAGCCCACGTCGGCCTTCTGGATGCCGATGTCAGCGTCGCAGGTCTTGCCTTCCTTGGCGACGACCTTGACCTGGCCGATCATCATTGAGTGCTGGAGGCCACAGTACTCTGCGCAGCGAATGGGGAAGGTGCCGGCATCGTCTGGAGAGGCGTACATCCAGGTCCCGTCTTCGAGGCCGGGCACGAGGTCTTCCTTCACGCCAAATTCGGGGAGCCAGAAGGAGTGCTGGACACCCACATAACGCGGGTCACTGTCGTCGATCGGCTTGGAGTGCATGTTGAACATGACCAATTTCGTGTCCTCGTCGTCACCGCTGTCGTCCATGTCGATGGTGGCGCAGGGAATAACGAGGGCCTCGGTGGGCGTTCGGAAAATGTGGCCAACAGGAAGGTGTTCCCACGTGTGCAGCACGTGCTCTTCGTCGTCGACGATCTCCACCTTCATGTGCAAGTCGGCGTAAAAGTAGACGTCATCGACCACCAGCATGTCGGTTCCGTTGAACATGACCTCCTGCTTGACGCCATCAATGGTGATGATCGCCATGTGCGGGTCAAGGCCAATGGCGTGGAGGACGACATCGCCTTCCACGTTGCGGAACTCCACGTCCATGCCGGTGTGCTCGTCTTCCCACGTCAGGGCATCCTCATAGACGAATTCCCAGTACCACTGGTAGCCGTTCACGGTGACGTCGAACTGGTGGTTTGCGTCGATGCTTGCATCGGTGGCAGCGCCCCACACCACGGCGGTGGAGGCGGTAGCGAGGAAGGTGAGCCAAGCGACGAGGATGGTGGGGATGATGTAGAAGGCAATCTCGAGCTTCCGATCGCGCGAATGGTTGTCGCTCTCAAGGGGGAAGGTACCGGGCTCAATCTTCCAGACGCTCGACGAGGTGTCAGGGGTGACGCCATCACGGAAGCGGAGCATGAACAGGACCATGACGCCGAAGGTGAGCACACCGACGAGGATGGACCAGAACAGGAACTTGTCGTAAAGGACGGAGAACAGGGTGTCCTGAGCAGCCATGATTGCCCCTCACTCGGTTCCTCGGGAGGCCCTTCCTTAAGCGTTGTCAGCCAAGGTCGAGGCGTCCTCGGGAACGTGCTGCACCCCTCGGCTCAACGCAGCGCAACGGTCGGCTCAGTCGAGGAGCCATCGACGCCTTCTTTCCCCTCGTTCCTCAGACGGGTTCGTGGAACTTGCGGAGGTCCTCCATCCGACCCTCGACGGCGCGGTGCTGGTCGCTGTGCACGTACAGCCGGGGTCCTCCTCTGCGGGCATCGTTGGCGTCGACCCCTGGCGGCGGCGCTTGCAGGTTCGGGTCACCGCCATTGCGAAGGAAGGCCGCGCGAACCATGCATTGTGCGTGTGCATGGCTGGCTGGCTTCGCCTCCCTCCCGCCTCGGTGACCGTTGTGGAGGGGGCTACCTCGCGAAGCAAGCGGCTGCGCGTGGAAGGCCTCACGCCGGAATCGATCGCCTCCCGTCTCTCGCGGCATGCCGCGAGCGACGAGGCCTGACCTCGTGCGCCGTGTTGAGGGGTTTTGCACGGTATTGCAAGCGGTTTCGCGCCGCTTAGATATGCTGTTGCACCCACCATGGTGCATAGGTGGAACAAGCATGAACCCCAACACAAACAACCGGAACCTGACCGCTTTCGCGGTGCTCGGCGTCCTCGCCATTCTGGCGGGCGCCGGAGCCAGCGTCGGCTTGAACGAACTTGTCGCGCCAAGCCTTTGGCTGGAAGACGCGACCGTCCTTGCCGTGGACGAAGCAACCGGTGACGCCGTTGCGACGGACGCCGTCGACGAAGCCGAGGCGAACACCACGTCGACGGGCGTCGGCGAGGCGTTGTTTGGCGCGTCGATCGACGACCGTGAAGCCGCCCGCATCGCGCACCTTGAGGAGCGCCTCGCGGCGATGGGCATCATCCTCAGGGCGTTCGACGACTGCCTGGCCGACAACGCCAGCTGTGACGTTGACCTGGATCTGCTCTCGGAGATGGTCAACCACACCGAAGACCGGATGGCGCGCATTCAAGCCGTGCTCGCAGGCAACGTGAGCGCCTGGGAAGCGGAGCACGACGACGCCAACCACACCCACGACGAGAACCACACCCACGACGCCAACCACAGCCGTCATCACCGCGGCCCCCATCGTTTCGAAGGCCGACACATGGACGGGCTGAACTCGAGCGAGGCGCAGGACCGCATGACGGCCCACCTTGAGCGCATGAACCTCACCCGGGTCCTCGTTGAACGCTGCATGGCGAACGAGAACTGCGTCGGCAACGACACGGCGGCCTTCCAGGACGTGCTCGACGCGATCGACGAGCGTGTGGGCCTCGTTCAGGCATGCCTTGCAGGCGGTACCTGCTTGCATCCCGCGCACGGCGCGGACGCTGAAGACCACAGCATGATGGGCCGTGGTCGCGGCATGATTCGAGGTAAACATGGCGAGGACCATGATGGCACGGAAGAGGGTCACGCCCACCGCCGCGGCCCCATGCGTCACCACTGATGGGTTCTGCTGAGGAAGGTTGAGGGTGCATCGGGCGGAGGCGCGGTTGTGGGACAACAGCGCGCAGGCCCCGCCTCGGCGGTGATCGTGCTCGTGTCGCTCACGCTCCTCTTGGCGTTGCTCCTCCCGTTCAC
>JAURMD010000029.1 GCA_030830875.1 Thermoplasmatota archaeon
CACCTGCGTCTCGATGACGCCGGACGGGAACGGTTCGGACCTGCTCGTCTGCCAGATCGCCAACAACGGCCTGCTGCCTGTCCACCTCTCATGGCACACCACCGTCGACGGCGTTGACGACGGGTGGACCATCACCCTGCAACCAGGGGCCGAGCGAACACTCTGGGAGAGCAACCCTGCCTTCACACGGTGGAACGAGGCCGACCGTGCCACGATGGCGTGGAGCGTGGCGTGGACCTTGACCGCGTCCCATGACGTCGGACCCTCAACGGTGGTTCAGAACGGGGCGTACTCCTTCACCCCGCCCAAGGTGGAGGACGGAAGCAACAACGATGGAAGCGAAACTCAAGGCGACGGCGCATCCGGCAGCAATGAGGCCGTCTGGATTGGGGTGGCTGCGCTGGTGCTGGTGGCCGCGGCTGCAGGAGGCGCCGTGGTGCTTCGTCGCGCAGGTCCATCTGAAGAGAAGGTCACCGTCTGGTCGGAACCCACCCACGAAGAGGCGGCGATGACCGAGGACGATGCGGTCCCAGAACAGGCGCTTGCTGTGGACCCGGAAGCAGCGGCCTACCACGCAGGCCTGCTTGAACAGGGATACACGCCAGACGACGCCCTGGCCTACACCCGCCAGTACTTCCCTGACTTCCGCGTGTGATCAGGCTTCAGCCGCGGACGCAAGGTCGTCCAACCATCGCGCCATCAAGCGGAGCACGTCCGCACGCAAGCGACGACCAAGCAGGCGATGGAGGCCGTGCGGCTGCCATTTGACGGCGGCTTCGAGGCCGCCATCGGCTTCGGCCAAGACCGTCAACCGAAGCAGGAGACCGTCGAAGGCCCTGCCGACAGGGACGGTGCCTCTGGATTGGCCGGCCAATCGGAGGGTCACCTCTGAGAAATCTGGGGAGGACCCTTGCCGCACCTCGGTGACGCTCCACCGCTCGACCACAGGGGCGCCAAGGATCACCCTGTGGACCTCGAGGTCCATGCCCGCCTCGGGCCGACCGACGGACTCTGCGAACACCACCGTGTGGCCTGCCATCCACGACGGCCAGGTCTCCAGCAGCATCAGCGCCACCGCCGCGCGTTGGCTGGCCTCAAGGGCCATCGGACGCTGCCGAAGCACCCACCCGTCCATGGGCCTCGGAAGCCTTGCCGCGGTTCAGCGCTTCGCACGAAGAAGGACCATGCTTGAAACCCTCAGGGGGCAAGGAGGTCCATGCGTGGTGTTGGCGCGGGGCTGGCCCTCGTCCTGTTGCTCTGCGCAGGACTCCCTCTCGCTGCAGCCGAAACCACCGCGAGCGACGGCTGGACCCTGACCGCGGCCGGCTTCGGGGACGACAGCGTCGAAGACATCGCCCGCCTTGGCAACGACCTGATTGTCGTTGGAAGCTTCTCTGGGTGGATGCAACTCTCCGAGCAGGTCGGAGCCGTGGACGCCAATGCCTCGTCGGTCAACCTTGACGGGTTCATCGCGTGGGCCACGTCAAACGGTTCCTGGCGCGCTGGGACGCTGATCACATCGGACAACGGCTCTGACGTCGTTGACCGCGTGGTGGCCCTGCCCGACGGGGACATCGTCGTCGCCGGTCGCTATTGCGCAGGAACGGCAGGTGAATTCTGCAACGCCACGTACGGGCAGGACGGCGTCCTGTCCAAGGAACGGACGAGCGACGACGGTGCGGCCTTCCTTGCTCGGCTCCGGTCCGACGGCACGTGGCTTTGGGCAAGGGCGCTTGCGAGCGAAGACTCCGTTGTGGTGCTCGACCTCGTGCGCAGTGGAACCGACCTGCACCTCGCGCTGCTCCACCAAGGCGAGGTACGAATCGATGGTTTGGACCTCCCCGAACTCGAAGCCGACCGGTCGGGCGCTACCGTCTTCCGCTTCGACAGCAGCGGCACGGCCCTTGGACGCGTTGACGTACGAGCAGGGGCGTCGGCCCTCGAGGAAGTGGGTGCGCTGTGCCTCGACCGGAGCGGCGTGGTCCACCTCGTGGTCTCGTTCGCTGGAACCCTCGTGAGCGAGGCGCATCAGATCAACAGTTCAGGTGGAACCGACGTGGCCGTGCTCCGGCTTGAACAGGACGCCATCGTTTGGATGACCTCCACCGATTCCCTCGACGACGTGGCGGGCACCGCCTGCACTTCGGCCGCAAACGACGGCGTTGTCGTGGCCGGGACCATGCGAGGGGACGTGGCCTTTGGTGACCTCCTGAGCGCCAACGCTTCGTCGATTGATGCATGGGCCGCTCGCGTCAGCGCTGCTGGGGCGTGGCAGGACCTCGACGTGCTCGGCGGAAGCGGCACCGACCGACCTTCAACCGTGCTGGTCAACGCCGATGGAAGCAGGCTCCTCGTTGGGAGCAGCACCGCCGAAATGCGGCTGGACGGACAGGTGCTTCCTGACGCCGACGGTACCGACATGCCGAACGCCAAGGACGGGTGGCTGGTCCACCTTGGCGCCACCGAATCCTCACGCTGGGCCCGTTCGCTCGGTGGCGACGGTGATGAGCGCATTGCAGGCTTGGTCATCGACGGCGAAGGGCGCTGGGTCGTGACCGGAACCTACGATGCCGACCTTGAGTTGGAGAACAGCACCCTTCAGCACCAAGGGGGAACCGACATCTTCCTCTGGGCCTATGCCGCGGACCTTGACGACGATGGGGTCCTCGACGGCATCGACACCTGCCCTCGCATCACGAACCCGGACCAAGCGGACCTCGACGGGGACGGCCAAGGCGATGCCTGCGACGACGACGACGACGGAGACGGGCTTGCGGACACCCTCGACGATTGCCCATCAGGCACCACAGGGTGGCGAAGCACAACCAACGCGGACCACGACGGCGATGGCTGCCGCGACCTGGACGAGGATTTTGACGACGACGAGGACGGCGTCTTTGACCACCTCGACCTGTGCCCGAGGGGACCTGTTGGATGGGTGTCAACTCCGGAAGGGGACGAGGACGGGGACGGGTGTTCGGACATCGACACCGACGGAGATGGATGGGTGGACCAGGCCGATGTGTGCCCCACCGTCGCCGACCCCGCTCAGTACGACCTCGACGGGGACGGGTTAGGGAACGCCTGCGATGACGACGTGGACGGGGACGGTGTGCTCGAGGCCTTCGACGACTGCCCGATGGACTTCTTCCGGTGGACGTCGACGCCGATGACCGACCACGACGCAGACGGGTGCATCGACACCGAAGACCTCGACGACGACAACGATGGCGTGCTTGATGCCTACGACCGTTGCCCAACGGGAGACGTGGGATGGCCGGACGTCGAGGACCACGACGGGGACGGCTGCCGGGACGCAGAGGACCTCGACGACGACGACGACGGCCGGCTCGATCCCGCCGACGGTTGCCCAACAGGAACCGTCGGTCGACTTGGATTGGCCCTCGATGCAGACAGCGATGGCTGTGCTGACCTTGAAGAGGACCTCGACGACGACGGGGACGGTGTGCTCGACGACCTCGACCAATGCGCCCGCACCGAGGCGGGGGTCATGGTGGATGGGCGTGGATGCAGTGCGGTGCAAGCCGACGACGACGACGACGGGGTTCCCAACCTCCTCGACCTGTGCGGCGGGACGGAAGAAGGGCTTCGTGTGGACCTCGACGGCTGTGCCCTTCCGGGACAGGGCGCGACGAGCAGCGGGATGGCAACCTTGCAATGGATTGGTCTCTCGTTGATGCTCGTAGCTGCGGTTGGATTCATCGCTGCCATCGTGCTGGTCACGAAGCGAGGCCCGCCGACCAAATCGGCGGTTCCGCTCGAAGAGGAGTGATCACGCAAACACGACGGAGGGCGACCACGGCATCGCAGCCTGCCCACGGTCGGTGGAGTCCTCTGGCGTTTCGGCCACCACGACGTGCACCGCCTCAAGGTCAAGGGTGGCCGCGATGAACGCCGCGTTCGCGCGAAGGTTTGCGGCTTCATCGAGGTCCGACGAGAGCATGCGCCGCGTCTCGTCGTCCCACTTGAACACTTGAGGAAGCATGCGTTTTGCCCAGAACCCACGGAGTTCACCCGTTCGCTCCTCCGGAAGGACACCAAGCGCGTCCAATCGACCCCCGAAGGCCTTCACCGGCTCACCTGCGTCAAGGTGGGCCAAGGCCGCCCTCGCGAGGGCACGACGCCACGGGGCCCCGACGACAAAGGTCGCGCTGCGGGCGGGGCCCTCGAGGTGGCGCTCGGCCACCGTGAGCACACGTCGCGCGTGGTCAAGCATCTCACGAAGGTGCACCTCCCCGTCCAGCAACGCAACGGCAGGTGCCTGAAGGGCAGGAGGCATCGTCAGCACCTGCGCTGCGAGCAGGTCGGTGTGCCCTGCGGCCGCCCACCATTCCTCGGCCATGTGGGGGGTGGAGACCGCGAGCAGGTGCGCCCAACGTTCGACAAGAGCGCGGCCGAGGCACGCGGTGCCTTCGGCCCTGCGAAGGTACCAGTTGAGGTCCTTGACGAGGTCGTAATGGCTGATTTCGACCGCTCGACGAAGGTCGTACGCTTCCATCGCCTCGGCCCATTCGTGGGTACGTTGGTCCAAGCGTGCCATCATCCATGCGTCCATGGGGTGCGCCTCGCCAGACCATGAGAGAAGCTGCTCAGGAAGGGCGAGCAGGTGCTGCACCACGCGATGGTTGGCCTCAACGGCCGCATCGGACCAGTCCATTCCAGCCGTCGGGTTGGCTGCAAACAGCATGAACAGGCGAACGGTGTCGGCGCCGAATCGCTCGATCATGGCCTCCGGTGAGACCGTGTTGCCGAGGGATTTGCTCATCTTGGCGCTGCGCTCGCCGAGTTCACCGCCACAATGCGGGCACGGAGCGCCCTCGTGCTGCACGCTGAGGGTCAAACCGCAGGAGTCGCACCAAGGAGCGGACTTGTTGACCATCCCCTGACAGAGCAGGCTCTGGAAGGGTTCGTCGATGTCGTGCAGGCCCAAATCACGCATCACCTTGGTCCAAAATCGAGCGTAGATGAGGTGCATCTGGGCATGTTCGATACCGCCGCAGTAGAAGTCCACGTTCATCCATCGGTTCGCAACATCACGGTTCACAGGTTGCACCAGGTTGCGAGGGTCGGTGTAGCGAAGGAAGTACCAGGACGAATCGACGAAGGTGTCCATGGTGTCGGTTTCCCGTTCAGCGGGTCCACCGCACGCCGGGCAGGCCGCCTCCCGGAAGGAGGGAGAGCCCGCGAGCGGGTTTCCGGTGCCCGTGAAGGTCACGTCGCGGGGGAGCACGACGGGAAGGTGGTCGTCTGGAACAGGCTGCATGCCGCACGCCTCGCAGTGCACCACAGGAATCGGTGTCCCCCAGTACCGCTGGCGTGAAATGAGCCACGGCCGAATCTTCCAATTGATCGTCCGCTCGCCACATCCTGCCGCGATCAGTGCATCGATCACGGCCGTTTTGGCGTCCTCACCGTAGCGGCCGTCAAAACCGGGCAGGGGTGAAGCGACCATCGTCCCGAGGTCCTCGAAAGCACGCGTGAGCGGCGCATCCACATCGGCTTCGTCCGAGGCGACCAACACACGCCGGATGGGGATGTGCATCGCGGTGGCGAACTCGAAGTCGCGTTGGTCGTGGGCGGGCACGCCCATCACCGCGCCTGTGCCGTAGGAGGCGATGACGAAATTGCCGAACCACACCGGAATCCGTTCACCGGTCAGCGGATGAAGCGCGAAGAGCCCTGAGTCCACCCCTTTCTTGGCCTTCATTTGCTTGATTCGGTCGAATTCGGAAAGCAAGGCCACCTCGTCGCGCAAGGCCGCCCACGCCGCCTGCTCGGGCCGGTCGGCCATCAGGTCGGCGGCCATGGGGTGCTCAGGCGCGAGGGTGAGGAAGGTCACACCGAACAGGGTGTCCGGTCGCGTGGTGAAGACGGAGACGTCGCCAAGGTTGCCTTCGAGCGTGAAGGTGATTTCGGCACCCTCGGACCGGCCGAGCCAATCCTTCTGCAGGAGGGAGACGTTCTCAGGGAACTCGATGGAGGAGAGGCCGTCGACCAACTCCTGAGCGTAGCGTGGGACGTCGAGGAACCACTGGTCCATGTCCTTCTGCACCACAGGGCCAGAGCAACGCCAGCAGCGACCTGCCTTCACCTGTTCGTTGGCGAGGACCGTGGTGCAGGATTCGCACCAGTTGACCGGCGCACGCTCTCGGTAGGCCACACCGGCTTCGAGCATCCTGGTGAACATCCACTGGTTCCACCGGTAGTACTCAGGGTCGTGGCTCTTGACCATGCGGTCCCAGTCGTAGGAGAAGCCCATCCGCTGATCTGGGACGTGATGCTCGCCATGTTGCGCTCGGTGATGTCGTAGGGATGGCCCCCTTCTTCGATGGCGGCGTTCTCCGCGGGCATGCCAAAGGAGTCGAAGCCCATTGGGTACAGGACGTCGAAACCACGCATCCGCTTGTAGCGGGCCACTGCGTCCCCGATGGAATAGTTCCTCACGTGCCCCATGTGCATCTTCCCGGAGGGGTACGGATACATCTCAAGGCAGTAGAAGGAAGGCGCCTGCCCATCGTTCGGGGCGACGAAGACGCCAGCGTCCGTCCAGCGGCGCTGCCAGCCTTCTTCGTCAACGCGGATGGGTTCGTCCACCATCGACTCCAGCCTCGGTCGTGGCGACGTGAGGCCCCGTTTTGAAGCCCACCCCGTGGCTTCAGCGCCGCTGGCCCTCACCGCGCTCAAGCAGGAAGACCGCCTCTCGTGTCAGGACGTAGCGTTGCCGTACACCCATCTGCCGCTTCTCGATGAGGCCGTACCGCTCAAGGGTGCGCAGATGATGGGAGATGATTTGTTGGCTTCGCTCAAGGCGGCGAGCAAGATCCGACTGTGTTGGAAATTGACCCATCAGGCCGTCGTCGTCCAGCAAGGAGAGGATCTGCCCTTGAAGGGACGAGGGGTCCGGCGAGAGCGGTGGGATGGGAAGGTCATCGTCCTTCGTTCCCGGATGCATGCGACCGTTCAATGGGTAAAGCCGCACCAGACGACCGTCCTTCTTGCGCCAGATCTGCTCCTCTTGTTCAAGCACTCTGAGGTGATGGGCGGCCTGCCCGTTCGACAGGTTCAGCGCGCTCATCACGGCCCGGAAATGGCACCCTGGGTTGGCCTCGAGGTAGCCCATGATGCGACCGCGCTGAAATTTGCCGTCGTTCGTTTCCTTCGTACGTCCCATGATGCCGAGCATCCACAACCCTGCGGTCGAGGCAGGGAGCCGCCAGCTTTCGTTGGTGAGGAACAGGGTGACCAGCAGCCCCATCATGGTCGTGGACGCCACGGCGACCACGACAACGGGAAGCACCTCAACCTCGACCACGGACGTCGGCGGGTTGTCCACGACGGTCCCGCGGGTGGTGCTCGCCGGGGACGAGGCCTCGTCCGAGGCGGCAGGGGTCAGCCGTTCCTCGAGCACCTCCACCACGACCATGTGCTCCGCGTCCACGTTGGCGCACGAACCTACGGCTTCGGTGGGTTGAACACGGTAGATTCCACGCAAACCTTGCGAAGGCTTCCATCCATCGGGCCCTGTGGTGAGGGCCATGAATCGGTCGGACTGCACCTGAAGCAGCCAACAGCCACCTTCCGCGGTTTGCAAACCCGACCACACGCCCTCTTCGGTGAACACTGGAGCAGCGATGGTCGGTGCCTCCGACACGTCGTCGTCGGCTTCGGGTGCGGACGACAACGCGATCGTTACCAGCGAACGGTGGAGCAGCGGGGCCCCTGCGTTCAATTCCACCTCGACGAGGTAGGTGCCGTCCTGGATCACCTCCCCGTTTGCGGTGATGAGGTCGATGCCACCGAGGCCGAGTTGCAGCACGGCATCGGCGTCGGGAAGCAAGTGATGGCGTGCGTATCGACCACCGCAGCCTACGACACGTTCGATGAGCGGGTTGGAGGCCTCGTCAAGGATGCGCAGCACGCCTGCGCAGGTGCCCTGCAGGACCAATTCCGTGCCAACCTCAGGACCCCGAAGTTCCAAGCGTAGGTCAGGAAGTTCGTCGCTCCCTTGCACGATGGAAGGCACGATTGAGAGGGAGTCCATCGGCGAGCAGCCGTCGGTGTTTTGGTGTTCGACGCGGAGCATGCTGGTCGCCGTGGCGTCCAAGGCGTCCACCCGACCAACGACCCCATACGTGCCGCTGGGAACGGTGCATCCGTCCCCGTCCACGAGCCCCCACCCAAGACCTTGGAGAACGGTGGTCGACCCCGGTGCCAAGGTTGTCGAGCGTTCGGACGCCACGCAAGGCGCCATCCAGCGGCTGTCGTGAACGATCCGCCCGGAAGCGTCCACCGCC
>JAURMD010000002.1 GCA_030830875.1 Thermoplasmatota archaeon
CTGGCGGGAAGGCAGAATTGCTCCGCATGCTGGAGCAAACGAGCCAGCCGGTGGTGCTGGCTTGCAACGACGAAATGGGCCTCTGGGGTTCGGGTTCATCGTGGCGCAGCACACGGGACCGATTCGCACGTCACTTGGTCACCGTCAAGTTTGAGCGTGCCTCTGATGATGCCTTACGACGGATCGCCCGTCACGTCCTCCGTGAAGAAGGCGTCACCTTTGACGCCGACGCTATCGACCTCTTGGTGCAGAGCAACCCTGGTGACCTTCGAGCCTTGGTTCGTGACATGCAGGTCCTGTGCGAAGGCTATGACCGTGTGCTTACGGCCGCTCACGTTCGGGAACGGATGGAGGCTGGGGCGCGTGACCTGAACATCGAGATGTTCCCCGGGCTGGCGGCCATCTACACGAGCCGAACGGCCGAGGAAGCCGTCCGGCATGCAGGTAGCCTCGACAAGGATCCTGCTGAACTCGTGGATTGGGTACACTGGAACAACGGTGCCCTGTTCACGTCGGACCGAGCACGCAGCGAAGGTGCAATGGCCCTTCGCACGGCTGATCGGGCTGCAGCCTCACGCTTCCTCAGCACGGCCCACCGCTCATCGTACTGGTCGCTCCACCTTAGCAGCCTTGCCGCTTCTGTGGTCAACCCCACGCCGATGACAGGGCGTATCTACACCTCCTATCCGGCCTACCTTCGTCGTTCTGCCACGCGCACCGCGTCGGTGGCCGAAGCGATGGCCGAAGCATGCGGTACGAGCACGGCGGCGGCACGCGCAGAATTGTTGCCGGTCCTGACCGCGGCGGTCAGCGAAGCAGGACGGCTCGGCGACCCGGACCATCTGGAGCTCTCGATGGAACTGGGACTCAGCGCTTCGGAACACCTTGCGATGACGGGAAAACCCACCACCCACCGCACGTCAAAAGACTTGATTCGGCGGTACGACGACTCGCTCAGCGCTCGCCTGCAGCGGCAAACGGCCGAATCGACGGTGCTCGTTCCTCAGCCGCCGCCCAGCGATGGGGCGGAAACATCGGAAGCGGTGAACGATGACGGAGGGCCTTTGGGTCCAGCAGCGGGTCAAACAACGTTGTTCTGATGCTCCTCGCTTTCGGTTTCCCGACGACGACCGCCCGGTTCACGCCAGGTCGAGGGGGCGAAGAGGATGACCGCCGTCAGCAATTCCAAACGACCGAACCACATCAGGGTCGCAGTGAGCAACAGGCTCGTGTTCGGCATGTGGGCCCAGGTCCCCGTTCCGACACTACCTAAGGCTGGCCCAGTGTTGCCCAGCGAGGACGCAACCACGGAAATGAGCGTCTCGAGGTCGTGGTCGGGCAGCAAGATTGCAAGCAGGAAGGTGGCCCCAGCGAACAGCAAAATCCACACGAGGAGCATTCCGACAATCAATTCAATCTGCTCACGCTCCACGGATTCGCCGTTCATTCGGATGCCGTGGATACGACGCGGGCTTGTAATGCGGCGAAGTTCGCGTCGTGCGACCTTGAAGGCAAGGCTCACTCGAAGCAATTTCAGGCCACCCCCCGTCGAACCGGCGCAGGCGCCGATGACCATCAGGAAAAGGAGGATCACGTGCGTCAGAACGGGCCATGGAATGTAGTCCTCCGTACCGTATCCGGTCGAGGTTCCAATCGAAACCACTTGGAAGAGCGCATCGCGGAACGCATGGGGCGTGTCGGCGAGCATGAGGCTCAGCGTGATGACCAGTGTTGCGACACCGAGGTACACGGCATACGTTCGAAATTCTTCGTCAGCAAAGGCGCGTCCCAGTTTGCCTGTCATCACAAAAAACAGGAGGGTGAAATTGACACCTGCAAGGAACATGAACAGGATGATAATGGCTTCAACCATCACCGAATCGTAGCCCCCGATGCTCGCATCGGTCGTTGAAAACCCACCCGTTGGCAGGGTCGTGAGGGCATGGTTGATTGAATCGAAGAGGTTCATGTCCGTCAAACCGTAGAGCAAACCTGCCTCAGCGACGGTCAACAGAAGGTAGATGCCCCAGAGCGCACGGGCGGTCTGTGCCAGCTTTGGGCGCAAGCGGGACAACGATGGGCCGGTCAGTTCAGCACGAGCGAGGCTCATGCCACCGCCAAGAATTCGGGAGAGCACCATCATGCTGAGCATGATGATCCCCATGCCACCCAACCATTGCGTCATGCTTCGCCAGAGGAGCAACCCATGGGATTGTGCTGCGATGCAATCGTCCACCATGTTCGGAGGCATGCAAGCGGGTGAAGAGATGGGGTCGATGACCGTCGTTCCTGTGGTCGTGAAGCCAGACATCGATTCGAAGATCGCATAGACGAGTCCATCGGCCATCTCCATCATGCTCGCTCCTTCGTTGAAGGGACCGACAAACATGCCACCAAACCAGAACGGCATGGCACCAAAGGCGACAACGACGGGCCAGGACAACGCAACCGTAGCGAAGGCTTCCCTGTCGCGGAGCCGATCGTTGGTTTCCACCGTCGTGCCGAATCGAAGCATCGTTTCGCTGGCCAGGAGCGCGAGGAAGGCGGAGGGCAGGAAGGCACGCACTGCGAGCCATTCGTCGTCCATCACAGCCGTGATGCCAGCGATCAACACCAGGGGTACGACGAGCGCTCGGATGGTCCATCCGAGGATCAAGTACAGAACGTCCCATCGCATGGTTACACCCTGAAGCGCTTCTCCACGTCAGCAACGCGGTCCGGCGAGGTGAAGATGATGAGGCGGTCGTGCTCGATGAGGATTTCATCGGGGTTCGGGTCGTACGACGACCAGCGTCCGTGGGAATCGCTGCGCTGAATGAAGGCGATGCGGAGCCAATCTGGAAAACCTCCGTCCCGAACCTTACGTCCGCAGAATTTGGCGGCTTTGGTCACTTCGTGGGTCACGCCAACAACGTTCGGAATGGTGGACAGAACGGCGTAATGGCCCGCCAACTTTCGATGAACGTGGGACAGCAATTCGTCCACGGCGACACGGGTGATGTCCACAGCGAAACTGATGCCCATCCTGTGAACCACGTGGACAAGGTCGTTGTCGTTCAGGATGATGCCGGTGTTTGGGACGCCGAGGTCCATGGCGAACAGCATCGCTGCAATGTTGGCGTGGTCGTCGGCCAGTGCGCCGATGGCGACGTCTTGATTGCCCATCCCAACCTCAATCATCGTTTCGCGACTCAGGTGGTCCCCGTGGATGACCTCGAGGCGTGGATGTCCACCGATGGAAATTCCAGAGATGGCGTTGGCCAAGTTGAGGTCGCGTTCCACGATCATCACGTGGGCTCCATCGTCGAGCCAGCGGCTCGCGATGCGTTGACCGAGCGCGCCGCCCCCAACGACGACGACCTTGGGCTCGTCCGGAAACGGTCGTACGTCGTGCCCAAAGGTGTAGACGAGGTCGTCGAAGGAGCCGAGGCCGGTGGTGGCGATGGCGATCTGGTCTCCTGCTTGCAGCATGGTGGTTTTCCCGGGAACAAAACTGCGCTGCCCTTCCCGTTTGAGGCCGATGAGCAAGGGCACTTCGCCTTCGTATTGCTCAACGACGTCTCCGAGCGGAATTTCAAGCGGCAATCTGCACAGCGGGGTCACTTCCAACTCAACGAGGTACGCCTCGTGGTCAAATGGAATCACCTCAGCGAAGGACGAAGCGCGGATGCCTGAGGAAAGGCGGCTGATCGCACCGTCGATGGGGTCGATGGCGCGGTCCACTTCAGCCCATGCCGCCAAACCTCCGTGGGCCTGTTCCTCAAGGATGTGCTCATCGCGAATGCGGCAGATGGTGGTCAGGCTGTTGGCGTCGCCAGAGCGTCGTTCCCGGAGGTGTTTCGCAAGTCCACACGCCAACACGTTTCGGTCGTCAACGTCGGTGGCGGCAATGAACACGTCGGCCCGTTCGATGCCTGCCTCAATCATGGTCGACCGGTCAAGCACGTTGCCATGCAGCACCAGCATGTCGAAGGCCTGTGCGTTCTTGACGGCACGCGAACTGGAGTCGATCAATACGACATCGTTCTTCTGTTCCTTGATGAGCGCCTCGGCCACACCGAGCCCAACGCGTCCCGCACCCGCGATCACAATCAGCATCGGCTCACCTCAGGTCTTCGGGGTACTGCGACACGGAGAAGGTGCCGCCGTTCAACTGGACGTCAGGGCCCGAGCTGATGGTCATCACCCGACTGATGGGGGTCTCGCCGATGCTGCTCCCTGTGAACACGGCGCTGGAATACGCATCGGCGATCGCCTGTCCTGAAGGGTCCGGCTCCTCCAGCCAATCGATGTAGGCGTTGGTGGTGTGCAGCAGCCACTTGTTGTTGACCACGTCCACGGAGCCTTCAACGTAGCAATTGTCCTGAAGCACGCCTTGCGCTGCACACCATTCGCTGTCCAGTGGAAGCATGATGTAGCCCCACGCGTGCATTTCCCAGGTCGCGAAATCCAGCGGATTGACCAAGGCGCCGAACACGTACCAACCAGGAATTCCCCTCGTTCGGACCACGGAAAGGAACGCGTTCGTTTGCTCGTCGCAATCACCCAGCCGGTCTGCAAGGCACGTCGGGCCAGTTCGTGGAACGGTGGCGGCCTCCTTGTCGTAGGGCACGTTTTCGTGCATCCAGTCGAAGGCAGCCCGAGCGAAGGCGTAGGCGTTGTTTTCACGGCCTTCAGGGAGTCGCATCGCGATGGCGTTGGCCGTTTCGATGACCTCTGCGTGCTGAGCATCAATCGCGTAGCCGTCGCCGAGCGCGTACCACCGTTCTGCGCCGAAGGTGCTGGAACGAAGGCCGCCCCCACGTTGGGCGATATCATCGAAGGTCCCCGACGTGTCGACGTTGATCCCGTGTTCCTTTCCTGGGACGCGATCGTCAACCCTCTCAGCATCCCACCACGTGTGACTGCTCACGCTCACCGTGGATTCTGTCGTGAACTGAACACGTTCGCCGGGGTCCATGTTGAGGCGGACCTTCACGCACGTCGCAATAGGGCAATGGTCCTGTGAATTGGGTTGCGTAGTCGGCCACCACACTTCGTGCCCCTCAAGGCTCGTCCACGCCTCAGCGCGTTCGCGACGCGACCCGTCGAGGGGGACGTTGACTCGTTCCGAGCCAACGGACACGGTAAATCCGATTGGCCGTTGCAGCATGACAGGTTCGCTGCCGTCCATCTCCAAGGGACTCAACAGCACCGAAGGGAGGGCCACGGGGAGCCGGACGGTCTCGACCAGCATGCCGTCCCGTTCCAGGTTGTTTTCGACCTCATACGAGCGCATGACGGTAAATTCTGCTTCCATAGGATAGATCATGCTGCCTTGCAGCAGACGAGCAACGTAGCTGTCGAGGCCCTCAACGCTTCCGAACGCAGCCTCTCGCGCTTGCGGGGAAAGGAAGGCAAACACGACGAAGGCGAGCATCAGCAAGGACCGCTGGTGGTTTTTCCGTCGGCGCATGATGTTCTTCGTACGCCCGTTGGCCACCACCGTTCCCCGACGCATCGGGGCGTTCGGCATGGCGTAATCGGTGCCTTGTCCCTTGAGGAATCGGCCGCATGTGTAGCATACGGCATCGCCGGGGAGCGTGACCGCACGGCAATGTGGGCAGGTGCCCATGAGGTGAGGTGCCAACCGACGTGGTTTAACGCTTCTGCGGCGTCATTCCTGCTCCCTTTCTGCTGTTCGGCGCTCGCGTGCGGCGTTGGCGCGCACGCGCCTGTACATGCGTTGCGCGCGTTTGTCAAGGCCCGACCACACCCAACCGTTCACCTTTGGTTCAATCAGCCCTAAGGCCGCAAGGGCAGCAAGCCAAGCCAGCGGTTCGAAGAAGGCATAGTAGACGAGGGTGAGCATGACCATCCTCCAAAGCGACGCACGGATCACGGCTCCAAGACGCCTGCCGTGGAGCATGAGGAGGCCTTGCCATGCCGTGA
>JAURMD010000030.1 GCA_030830875.1 Thermoplasmatota archaeon
ATGACCATGACGATTGGGATGGTCTTGGCGGCTGCCTTCATGCTCGCCCGAGGTCGAAGCCTCCTGCATGACGATGAAGAGGACGTGTGAACACCTTCCTGCCAAGGCAGGACGCACCTGAAACCGTGCAGTACGACGTGGCGCGGCCGCATGCTTGAGAACAGCGGTGTTCGTGGGACTTCACCGACCCGCAGGGGGATGCCGACGCATCCACGGTGCGATGGTACGTCAACGGCATACCCGTGGGCTCGGAGGCTTCAGCCGTGGTCGTTGCGTCAGGGGACACGCTCTCATGCAGCGTCCTGCCCTTCGACGGGGTCAACCACGGCTTCCGGGTCCACGCCACCCCCGTCACCGTCGCTTGAGGGGCCTGCGACCACGGATGCAGCAGCGTAGCCGTGCGCGGAGAGGGTGGACGCCAAGGCGCCCTGCATCGCCTGTGATGTGCGCTGAGATGCGTCCGCCGACGACGGAATCACCAATGCAGAGACGCCAAGCATGCACAGTCGAACAGCCCAGTCGCCCGCCATTCCCGCGGCCTCAAGCGAGGACCGCAACACGCCGAGCAGCGCGGCACGCTCGGGCTCGGCGGCGATGCCTGAGGAGGTCGCAAAGTCCTCCGCGGCCTCGAGCAGGTCCGGCCAGCGGTCTGCCGTCCAAGGGCCGTCGCATAAGGGAGCGAGCGCGGCTTCGCCGGCGCTGGTGATCGACCGCTTCCAGTCCGGGTGGTCGATGTAGGCCGAGGTGTGCCGCGCTTCGTCCGGTTGCCACACGAGCAGGCACGGCACGTCCACAGGAACGCCCTCGGCGAGGCCGACCACGCCCGGTGCACCCGGCTGACGCCGCAGGGCCATGCCGCCAGCGCTGATGGCGAGCACGTCGCCAAGCCCGCCGCGTTGCGTCCGCTCAAGTCGATGGGCCACGCGGGCCGCATAGGCGTCGTCGGGCGTTCCGTTCGCTTCGAGCACCGCCCGGGCGGCGGCGAGCAGCCCTGCTCCGGACATGCCGAAGCCTTGGCTGACCGGCAGGTCGAGCGTGACGTCCATCGACACGGCCGTTGACGTGGACAGGCGTCGCACCGCCCGAAGGTCATCCACCACCGCGTGGTAGAGGACCTCGCCGTCCGGCCACGCGGCACCCGAAGCGTCGGTCACGTGAACCTCCACGGGTGCTGGCGTCAGGTCGAGCCGTGGGCCCGGTTGCACACCTGCATGGTCAGGAGGACGTTCGCGGTGGGTGGCCGTGGCACGAACGGTAACGCCTGCATCAAGGCAGAGTCCCGCTCCACGGCTGCCTTGAGAGCGGGGAAGGTGGTCCTCGTCGTGGATGGAGAAGAGAAGGGTGACATGCCCCCCCACGTGCACCTCGGACGACGTCACTGGTGCACACGTGGCTGACGCCACCCATGAAGGTGACCGCGCCGCCGAGGTCGGCGTCACGCGAGGGCCTTGGCAAGGTCGGCTTCGATGCCCGTGAAGCGCTCCGCGAGTTCGCGCATGGCTTCGGAGAGCACGTTCTCAGGGGTCAGGGATCCCGTGGCTTCGAAGGAGAAGACGTAGGCGCCGGGCACCGGTTCGAAGACGATCGCTTCGGCAAAGTCGCCGTCGCGTCCTGTACCGGGACCGACCTGGTGGAGGGCTTTCTCGACTTCGAGGACCGTGTCGACGTCTTCGATGCGCCCCTTCGTGAACAACTTCTCGTTGATGGCACGGCCATCGGAGGTCGAGAGGTCAAGGGCGAACAAGGTCTCAGCGGCCTTCTTGTCGGCGAGGACGGCATGGCGCTGCGGCACGAAGGTGACGGCAGCCGCAGGCGCGTACTTGGCGTGGTCGCGGCCGCGGCCGTAGGTCGCGAAGGCGTACAGTTCGAGGAACTGCCCCTTGGCGAGGATGGTCAGAGGGATGCGTCCGAACTCGTCGGCGATGTCGAACATCGGGTCGGAGAGGGTCATCAGGTCCCCCACGTACACGGTCTTGTACTCTTGAGCGTCGTCGGACTTGGGTCCGCGGACGTTGAGCGAGTAAAGGACCTGGCACTGCATGCAGCCACGGTCCTCCTCGACCAAAGTACTGCAGTTCGGGCATTCATCAACGAAGTGGATGCCTTCCCCGGGGTGGGTGGGGATGGGGACCATCGCAAGGCGGTGGGCGATGACCTCGTCGGGCAGCGCGTTGACCGACTCGACGACCTCGCCTTGGTTGTCCTGATTGACGCCCTGCGTGAAGTCGACGAAGCCGACGGCCAGGCTGGGAACGTCAGCGAGGATCGCGCGCCGGATGGCGTTGACCTGCGACGCATCGGTCTCGGACATCACGCAGCGGTGCTTCCGGCCCTTGGGCCAGCCTTCGACGGCTTCAATCTTCATGTGCTTCACCTCAGTGATCAGACGCGACGTCCGCGACGTCCGCCCTTCTTCTTGGTACCATCGTGGGCGATGGGGGTGACGTCTTCAATGCGCGTGATGGTCATGCCAGCACGCGTCAGGGCACGGATGGCCGCTTGCGCCCCCGGTCCTGTCGTGTTGGCCTTGTTGCCTCCGGGTGCGCGGTACTTGATGATCAATTGAGAGAAGTCCTTCTCACGAAGGGCGTCGGCGAGCTTTTCGGCCGCACGGGTGGCAGCGAACTGTCCACCGCTGTCGGAGCCGGCCTTGACCATCTGACCGCCGGAGCACGTCGCGATGGTTTCCGCGCCGGTGAGGTCTGTCGCCGTCATCAGGACGTTGTTGTAGGACGAGAAGATGTGAACCACAGCACGGCGGTCGGACATCAGGCCTCACCTCCGGGGACGCTGTCTTCGGCCGAAGGTGCATCCATCGCACCTTCCATGACCTCTGCGGCGAACTCGGCGTTCGCCTCGGGGTCAACCTTCTCCTCAAGACCGTATTCGGCGCTGTCGCGGCGGTCTTGGATGGCGACGCGGATGGGGTGGTCGGGGTGGTTGAGGGCGCTCGACGGGTGATACGTGATGAGGTCCTCTTCGTCCCGGGAGACCTTGTAGGACGGGATGGTGACCTTCTGCTCACCGACGACGATTTGACCGTGAACGATGAGTTGACGGGCCTGTTTGATGGTGCTCGCGAGGCCCTTGTAGTAGACCTGGGCCTGCAGGCGTCGGTTGAGGATCTCCTCAACGCCGAGGGAGAGGATGTCGTCGAGGGTCGCATCGGCCGTGATGAGGCCTTTGTGGTGGAGGGAGCGGAGCAGGTCGTCTTGCTCGCGCTTGCCGTGTCCTTCGCTGGTGTCGACCATACCGATGAGTCGCATCGCTTGACGGCGGTGGCGTCGAAGTTCGGACTTCGCCTTCCAGATTTCCTTCATGTTCTTCAGGCCGTGGCTGGCACGGATCGCGTGCTCTTCCTCGATGCGAGCCGCCTTCCAAGGGTGGGGCGGTGTGTCGTACTTCGGTCGAGAGAACTTTGGCTCACCCATCTCATCTCACCTCGATTCACTTCTTGCGCTGGACACCCAGCGTCAGGCCGAAACGGCCGTTGGAACGGCCACGCTGGCCACGAACCTTGTGACCGGTCGCGTGACGCACACCGCGGTAGGCCTTGATGGCACGCAGGCGGTCGATGTCGTCCTTCTGCATCAACTTGACCTGCTGTCCGGTGAGGTGCATTTCCTCGCCGCTCTCGATGTCACGCTGACGGTTGAGCATCCACAAGGGGACCTGGGTCTGGTATTCCTCGACGGCCGCCATGAGGGTCTGCTGTTCTTCAGTGGTGAGGTGTCCGGCCAAGCGGGTCGGCTCAAAGCCGGTCTGCTTGCAGATTTGGATGGCGGTACGGTCCCCCACGCCGTTGATCGCGGTCAAGGCGGAAGCCAGCGGGCGGAGCCCGTCCACGTCCGTGTCCGACATCCGAATGATGTAGGAGAAATCGTCTCCGAGGTCCTCATCCTTACGAGCCATGCATGCGCCTCCGATGGGTTCGACTCAGTGTCGAGCAACGTGCCGACCCTCCCCCCCTATATCAAAACCACGGAGGGGGTTTCGGGGCCTTGATGGCGCAGCATCACGAATCAGCCCCGTCCCGAGGAACGGGCCCGACACAGAGGAGGTGGACGTCCGGCCCGAGGCCTGCCTCGCAAAGAAAGGCTTGCCGTCGACCATGACGGCGTTGCAGTTGGCGGTCGAGGGACCCCTGCAAACGGGGTTGAAGGTCGTCAGGCAGGCTGCACCGAAGGGTCAGCCGGGCGACGTCATGCTCCAACGCGAGGGCCACAAGGTCGTCCACGGTCGCTTCGCTCGGCGCCTTCTGGACCACCGCGACGAGCCGCCCCGTGGCCTGAACCAAGCCAACCTCGTCTTCGCTCAGCGCAAGCGGGCCTTCGTGATGGACGCGTGGACGGCGGCCGTCGACGGCGCCCCAATGCAGGTCGACCTCCGCGCCGAGGTGGTGGCGAAGCCACGATTCGGCCAGCCCCGACGACAACAGTGCTGCATCGATCAAGGTGACGTGTTCGCCGCGAACCGGAGGCCGACGGGTCGCCTCAGGAAGGTCTTCGCCGAGCGAGACCGCTCGACCCCCTTCGAACAGCAAAGGCACGCCCCCGTCGGGAGGGTAGCGAAGGAAGCGTCGCGCGACGTTGGCAGTGGCGCAACCACCGAGCCACAGGGAAAGGCGGTCCACACGACCGCCCCCCCGAGAGCCCCACACCCACGTCCGAGGGCAGCCCGGAAGGTGCGCATCAACGATGGCTTCCATACCAAGGCGCTGTTCATGGACCAGCCGAGGGGAGAGGTCGAGCAGCAACGCGGGCCCTTCGGGTCCGTGCGCCAGGTGAGGGACCCACGCGGCCATGATCGCCTTCGGTGAGGGGGCCATTTCCTCCAGGTCGTGCGTTCTGGAATTGCGCGGCCGGGCCGGGTCCAACTGGAGCACGCCCACGGAGGTGTGACCCGAGGCTGCCAGAACAACCGCGGCTTCGGTGCCGTCGCCAACGACGATCCTTGACTCGCGGAACCACGCCTCGTCCTCTTCACCGTACCATGCGGCGACCCTTGCGAGGTTGTGGGCGCTTGCGAGGGCCCGGCTGCGGTCCATCTCGACCCCGAGGGCCGGGCGCCCAAGGGCGACGGCGAGGGCGGCCAACTGCACGCCGGACCCGCAGGCCGGGTCAAGCACGGGCCCGACCGGAAGCCGGTCGCCGTCCATGAGCAAGGCCCGCTCCAAGGCCACCTGCCAGGGCGTGGCGAGGGGTTTGGCCGCGTCACCGTGGACGAACTCAAGGCCTTCTGGAGCGGTTGGGTCGCGCACCGGGACCATGCCCTCGTGGACCAGCAGGTCGGCTGGGATGAGCACCTCGTGCACCATGCCGCTCACCCGGTCACGTCGGAGCGAACAAGCAGGCTCTCAAAGGGGATCCCTGCGTCTGCAAAAGCCGCGACGCCGCCCTCTTCGCGGTCGAGGATGCTCAGCACCCCAACCACGGCGCAGCCGCTCTCGGCCCGAAGCCGCTGAACGGCCTGAATGGCCGAGCCACCGGTGGTGGTGACGTCCTCGAGGATCAGGATGCTGCCGCCACCGGCAAGGGAGGAGCCTTCAACGCCGGGCGGATTGTTCGTTTTGCGCCCACCCCGCCCCTTCGGCTCCTTGCGCACCATGATGCCGCGCAGGTTCGCTGGAGCGTCGGCCGAGGCGATGACGAGCGCGGTCAAGGGAACGGCTCCGAGTTCCAACCCACCCACCACGTTGGCGTGGTAGGACGGAAGGCGGCTGCAGATCATGGAGCCGATGAGCCGTGCGGCTTCGGGGTGCATCATCACCGGCTTCATGTCGAAGAACCAGCGTGAGGTTCGTCCGCTGGCCAGCGTGAAGGCGTCGTCGGAGCCGCCGTCGAGGAAAGCGAGGTCGCGCACGAGGTCGATCAGGCGCTCGCGGCGGGCATCACCGAGCAGGCTGCCGTCCACGGTCATGCCCGACAGGGCCTGAGGCGGGGGCATCAACCTTCCCCGAACCGAACGGCTCACTCAGCGACGGTGTTCGACTCGTCGAGGGTCTGGCCCTCGCGGCTGTTGACGATGACGACCTCAACCGCGCAGG
>JAURMD010000031.1 GCA_030830875.1 Thermoplasmatota archaeon
AACACGTTTCCGCCCTGCCGTGCGACGTGCTGGAGTTGAGCGAGGGCGGCCTGCGTGGCCTCGCCGTCCTCGGTTTGACGGTGGGTGACCCGCTCCAAGCAGGCTTCCTTTTCTTCCGGCGTCGCCCGGGCGAGTTCCATCTCGAAGTCGTCCGCCGCCGATTCGTCAAAGGCTACGGCGTTGGGGTTTTGGAAGGTGTTCACGCCGATGATGGGCAGCGTACCGTCGTGCTTGAGGTGCTCGTAGTACATTGATTCGTCCTGAATTTTCCCGCGCTGGTACATGGTTTCCATCGCCCCGAGCACCCCGCCACGCCGGGAAATCGCCTCGAATTCCTGAAGCACGGCTTCCTCAACGAGGTCGGTCAGTTCGTCCACGATGAAAGCGCCCTGCATCGGGTTCTCCGTCTTGGTCCAGCCGCTTTCCTTGTTGACGATGAGCTGAATCGCCAGGGCGCGTCGAACCGATCCCTCGGTGGGGGTGGTGATGGCCTCGTCGTAGGCGTTGGTGTGAAGGGAGTTGGCGTTGTCTTGAATCGCGAGCAAGGCTTGCAAGGTCGTCCGGATGTCGTTGAAGTTGATCTCCTGGGCGTGAAGGCTTCGTCCGCTCGTTTGAATGTGGTACTTGAGTTTCTGACTCCGCTCGTCAGCCCCGTACATGTCCCGCATGGTGACCGCCCAAATGCGGCGTGCCACCCGGCCAATGACCGTGTATTCAGGGTCGAGTCCGTTGGAGAAGAAGAACGACAGGTTCGGTGCGAACTTATTGATGTCCATGCCTCGGCTGCGGTAGTATTCCACGTAGGTGAAGCCGTTGGCGAGCGTCAGGGCGAGTTGGGTGATGGGGTTGGCGCCCGCCTCGGCGATGTGGTAGCCCGAGATGGATACGGAGTAGTGGTTGCGAACGCCGTGGTCGATGTAGTACTGCTGCACGTCACCCATGAGTTTGAGGGCAAAGGGCGTGGAGAAGATGCACGTGTTCTGCGCCTGGTCTTCCTTCAGAATATCCGCTTGGACCGTTCCACGGACCGTCTGCAGCGTCTTCGCTTTGATCTCAGCATAGGTCGCAGCGTCCACCAGTTCGTCGCCCCGTCGACCCACGGTGGCCAGACCGAACCCGTTGTGCCCCTCCGGCAGGTCGCCACGGTAGGCCGAATCCAGCCGCTTCACTGGCTTGCCCTGCTCGGCGAGATAGGCTTCGACCTGCTGGTCGATGGCGGCGTTGAGGAAGAAGGCGAGAATGATGGGCGCCGGCCCGTTGATGGTCATCGAGACGGAGGTGTTGGCGTCGCACAGGTCAAAACCGGAATACAGGCGCTTCGCGTCGTCGGTCGTGGCGATGGAGACCCCCGAGTTGCCCACCTTGCCCCAAATGTCAGGGCGACGAGCGGGGTCACGTCCGTACAGCGTCACCGAATCGAAAGCGGTCGAGAGGCGAGCGTAATCTTGGCCCTGGCTCAAGAGGTGGAAGCGGCGGTTCGTGCGCTCGGGCTCGCCCTCACCGGCGAACATGCGGGCCGACAACTCGTCGGTGCGCTTGAACGGGAAGACGCCGGCGGTGTAGGGGAAATGGCCAGGAGCGTTCTCCTTGGTGATGAACTGGTACAGCGCTCCGTCGTCGTGGGTCTTGGGAAGCGCCACACGAGGGATGTTCGAGTGCGCCAAAGACTCGGTCGTGGTTTGGACCTTGAACGGCTTGCCGCGCACGTGGTAGGTGTATTCGCCCGAAGCGTATTCCTCAGCGAGTTGACGGAAGTTGGCAATCGCCTCCTTGGCTTCGTCCATGTCCTCCATGATCTCGTCGATCTGGGCGCGCAAGTCCTGCGCAGTGTCCTTTGCCCCTCGTTCGTCGGCATGGCCGGCGGCCGTCTCCAAGTGCTGGCACAAGCGGAGGTTCTCGGCGACCTCGGTGTTGGCGGCGTGGTAGTCGCGCACCGTGGCGGCGATTTCGGACAGGTAGTGAATGCGTTCGGGTGGAATGACGCCTTTGCGCTCGCCCATGGCGTCCACCGGCTCGCTGGCCTCAAAGCCGACCAGAGCCGCCACCTTCTGCCACAAGCGGTCCACGCCGCCGTCGGCGAACTGGCTGGCGATGGTGGCGACGACGGGCAGTTCCTCATCAGCGATATCGAACAGGTTGCGGTTGCGGCGGACCTGCTTTCGGATGGCTCGCAGGGCATCTTCGCTGCCGCGCTTTTCGTATTTATTAAGAATGACGATATCGGCCACGTCAAGCATCTCGATCTTCTCAAGTTGGGTGTGGGCGCCGAACTCGGCGGTCATGACGTAGAGCGAACGGTCGGCCACCGTCGTGATGGCGTCGCTGCCCTGGCCGATGCCGCTGGTCTCGCAGAAGATGAGGTCAAAGCCGACGGCCTTGGCGACCTCGATGGCTCGGTCGAGGTTGGCGCTGATCTCCGAGCCGCTGCCTCGGCTGGCGAGGCTGCGCATGTAGAGGTCGTTGTTCGAGAGCGAATTCATGCGGATGCGGTCGCCCAACAGCGCCCCGCCCGTTCGCTTTCGGGTCGGGTCAACGCAGAGCAAGCAGACTTTCTTGCCGGGGTTGTCCCGTTGGATGCGGAGCATCAACTCGTCGAGCAGGCTCGATTTTCCGGCTCCGCCCGTTCCGGTAAAACCGATGACGGGGACCTCCTTGTTCGAGGAACGGCACGTTTCAACGGCCGCTTTGAAGGTCTTCTCGTCGGCGCATTCCGACAGGGTCAGCAGCAAGCCGACCTTGGCCATGTCTTCAGGCGTGACGGGACCGTTGAGGGTCGCCATGCGCTCGGCTGACGTCAAGTCTACCTCGCTGGCCAGCCCCATCAGGTGGTGAATCATGCCCATGAGGCCCATCGTTCGGCCGTCGTCGGGCGAATAGATCTTCGAGATGCCCGATTGGTGAAGGGTACGAATTTCGGGCGGCGTGATGGTGCCCCCTCCACCGCCAAAGATGCGGACGTGCTCGCAACCGGCTTCATCGAGCAGTTGGCGAATGTAGGTGAAGTACTCCACGTGGCCGCCCTGATAGGAGGTCAAGGCCACGGCGTGCGCGTCCTCCTGAATGGCGCAGTCGACCACGGCTTTGGCCGACTGGTCGTGACCGAGGTGAATCACCTCGGCGCCCGAGGATTGAATGAGCCGTCGCATGACGTTGATGGCGGCATCGTGGCCGTCGAACAGGGACGCTGCCGTGATGACACGAACCGGCCCGGTTGTCGTCGTGAACACGACCTCGTCTTCGCCCGCCTCGGCCATGCTCCTTCCAGCAGCCGTTGGTTCATCAATTCAAGGGTGCATCGGCAAGCGGGCTCACCAGCCCTGCTCCTGCTCGTAGGCGACATCGGAGGGGACCGCAGGGACTTGCTTTGCATAACCGGGAGCGGCTTGGCCGGCCGGTGCGTTTTCACCCGGGGTTTCCACGGCGCTGACCTCGGTCGGTTGGCCAGCGCCTTGCTGGCGCGACTCGTAGGCTGCCTGTTGTCGATAGTACTCGTCCCACTCGGCTTGGGTGGTTTGGCCGGTTTGACCGCTGTAGGCCGCATGCATGGCCTGTTCCAACTCGTCGTCCAATTCGGTGCGAAGGCGCTCCAACCGGATCGCTTGGTGAGGTCCAAGCATGCGCATCATCACGGCCCGTTCGTACGCCAGCGCCACCTCTTCGAGGTCTTCACGGCGCGTGGCGTCACGAAGCATGGTCTCGAAGCGCTTGGCTCGCCCGCCCCGGGTGAGGATGCCGATCATGATCCACACCGTAATTGGAATGCCGACGAACACGCCGATGAGGTCCCATGCACCCAAGCCGATGGAGGTGCCGGGCAGGATGATCTCAAAGCTGTCAATGGGTTTTGAGGCGGGGTCAAGCGGGTCGGTGCCCGCTTCCAACTCAGCATCATCGAGCACGCCGTCGTTGTCGTCGTCGGGGTCGGTCCGGTCGCCGATACCGTCGCCATCGTTGTCCTTGGATTCCAAGGGGTTGGTGGGAAAGGCGTCCTCCTCGTCGGGGGTTCCGTCGTTGTCGAGGTCGCCTGGTGAGGCCAGTTTGGGCAGCACATCCATGCTGTCGTTGTACCCGTCGTTGTCAAAATCGTACAGATAAGGGTCCGGATTGTTGCCTGAAAGGTTGTCGCCGAACCCGTCGCCGTCGAGGTCAATGCACTGGGTCGGGTCGTTTGGGAAGAGGTCGGGGTTGCGTCCGTTGGGGTTGTCACCGCATCCGTCGCCGTCCTTGTCCGACCACTGGCTGGGTTCAGCGAGGAAGGCGTCGTAGTTCTCGCCCTCAGGGTTGTCACCGTAGCCGTCGCCGTCGATGTCGTACCATTGGGTCGGGTCAAGGGGGAAACGGTCGGCGTTGGACCCGAAGCGGTTGTCTCCGAACCCGTCCTCGTCGGTGTCGTTCCATTGGGTCGGGTCAAAGGGGAAGGCGTCGTCGCTGTCTTCAACTTCGTCCCCGTCGGTGTCGATCCAACGGTTTGCATCGTAGGGGAAGCCGTCGCCTGCATCGGACCAGCCGTCGCCGTCGCTGTCCAAACAGCCGTAGCGGTCAGCGGTGGAGTTGCCAGGGGTCGTCGGGCAAGCGTCGCCGCGCGTGCCCCCGATGTTGTCCCCGTAGCCGTCGCCGTCCGTGTCGACTTGCTGGGTCGGGTCAAACTTGAACTCGTCGTATTGAACGCCCATCACGTTGTCCCCGTAGCCGTCACCGTCCAAATCGTCCCATTGCGTGGGCTCGTACGGGAGGTCGTCGGTTTGGTCAGCGTACCCGTCCCCGTCTTGGTCCGGGCAGCCCAGAACGCCCATCGTGCTTGTTCCGTAGACGGTCGGGCAACTGTCGCCGTTCACACCAAGCGGGTTGTCCCCGTAGCTGTCGTTGTCGCTGTCCGCCCATTGCGTCGGGTCGCCGGGATAGCGGTCGTTGAGGTCGCTGAAGCCGTCAAAATCCACATCGAGGCAGCCTCGTCGGTCACGGCTTGAGGCGCCGGCGGTGTTGGGGCAGTCGTCACCCAAGTTCCCGCTGGTGTTGTCGCCATACCCGTCCCCGTCTTCATCGCCCCATTGCGTGCTGTCGTGCGGGAAGGCATCCGTGTCGTCCGACCAGCCGTCGCCGTCCACGTCAGCGCAGCCGCGTCGGCCGGTGGTGGAGTTTCCAAACGCAAACGGGCACTCGTCGCTGGAGGCGAATCCGGGGTTGTCCCCGTAGCCGTCCCCGTCCTGATCGCTCCATTGGTTCGGGTCGTTGGGAAAGACGTCGGAGGACACCCCGTAGCCATCGCCGTCCGCATCCAATCCAAAGAAGGTCAAGGTCTGCAACACGCCGTCGTTTTGCAACATCAGCACCTCGCCCAAACCGACGGTCAAGGCCTCGGGGCAACCGGCGTTGGCGCTGTGCAACGTGGTGTTGATGACGCTGCTTCCCTGCCAGGTCACCAAGGTCACCTGTTCGATTTGGCCGCCGATGACGATGGCGCTGCTGTCGCTGGCGAGGCTGCCGCTGTGACAGATGCCGGCGTAACCCACGCCGTCCGCACTCGTTGCGGTGATGCTGAGCAGGTCGCGACTGGATTTGACCGCAATGCCGTTGGCGAAGTCGGTGGTGCCTAAGAGACCCATGTTTGAATTGCGACCTTTGAACTTCGTCACCTCCCGGCTGGTGTCGCCTGCATCGGCCGCCTCGTGTTCAATCAACGAGCATTCACCGTTGCCGCCGCCGGTCCAACCCGCGATGAAGAGGGCGGAGTGGCTGCCGTGGTGGGCGACGTCCACTTCGATGTCGATGCCCGAGTTGCACGATTCAAACGCCAGCAAGTCGCCGTCAAAACTCTCGGTACCGGCGTTCACATCAAAGGTGGAAAACGTCAATCCCATGGCCAATTCGAGGCTGTTTTGGCCGCTCGCACTCCACGTCGACGTCGTGCCGAACAACGAGGTCGCATGTTCGGCGTT
>JAURMD010000032.1 GCA_030830875.1 Thermoplasmatota archaeon
CCTCTTCGTTGAACACCGGCATGCCGGCAATGACCCGGCGAGGCCTCGTCGTGGTGCCATCCACGAGAGCGCTGCTCCGTCGTGTCCTATTTAGTCCATATGGACTCTATCGTGAAAATCAGTGTGGACCGCACCGGTGCCGCAGCACCGGGCAGTCGGCCGCGCCAAGTGGCGTATCGCGTCGCGTCCGTGGTGCTGCTCAGTCGACGAGCTGGCTGATCGTCGTCACAGCGCGCTCACCGTCGAGCACACGCTGCAGTGCACGGAGCGAGATGACGAGCGGGACGTAGGCACGACCATCGCTGGTCGTGTACGTCGAGCACATGTGGATGGCTTCGGCGTCGATCGACACCTTCAGCGCACCGCCTGCACCGCTGCGTCGGACGTAGCCGACGAGGGTGCTCGTCGCACCGTCTTCTCCTTCATCGTTCATCTCCTCTTCCTTGTTTTTCGTGGGCATCCCGTTCCCTCTTGCCTCGTGGGCAAACATTCGGTTGCACCTTTACCTCCATGAAGCCCACGCAGAGGAAAAGCCTCAATGCAGGAGCCATGAAGCCGGGTCCATGCGATGGCTCGTCACCGGTGGCGCCGGATTCATCGGTTCGCACCTTGTTGACCGCATCGTTGCCGCGGGACATTCCGTGGTGGTCCTGGACGATTTTTCAAGCGGCCGTCGGGAATTTTTGCTGCACCATGACGAAGGTGGAGCGGTGGAGGTCGTCGTGGTCGATCTCAGGGACCTCGAAGCCACAGCGCCCCATTTCGAGGGCGTGGACCGCGTCGTTCATCTCGCCGCGAATCCTGACATCCGTCTCGGTACACGCGTCACGGACACGGACCTGCAGCAAGGAACCGTCGCCACATACAACGTGCTTGAATCGATGAGGCGGCATAACGTCACAGACATTGCGTTCGCCTCGTCCTCGGTCGTCTACGGCGAGGACGCTCCGCTTCCGACGCCGGAAGACCATGGCCCCTGCATTCCAATCTCGCTGTACGGTGCGAGCAAGTCCGCAGGCGAGGCCCTCATCGGCGCCTACGTGGGGACCTTTGGTTTTCGAGCATGGGTGTTCCGGTTCGCGAACATCATCGGAGCACGCGGAACACATGGCGTGATCTATGATTTCATTCACAAGTTGCGTGCGACACCCGGCCATCTCGAGGTCCTTGGCGATGGACGTCAAGAAAAGTCATACATGCTGGTGGAGGATTGCGTTGATGCAATGATGCATGTGATGGCAACCACCGACCTCCCGTACACGCTGATGAACCTCGGTACCGAGGACACCTGTTCCGTGCGGCGAATTGCTGAAATCGTCATCGACGTGGTCGGAGCGAAGGCCAACATTTCCTACACAGGCGGCTCACGGGGATGGGCCGGAGACATACCGCGTGCTCGGTTGGCGATTGAGCGTCTGGTCGCCACGGGTTTTGTTCCGAGCATGGCCAGCGAGGAAGCCGTTCGAACGACAGCGGAGGTGCTGTTACGGGAAATTGGTGGACATGACGCCTGAGAACGAGGCCTCATCCTTCATAGCATAGCGACGTGAGGCGTGAGTATGGGCCTGCTTGATGACGAGGAAGCTGGAATCACCGACAGCCCGCTGATGATGGTCTCCATCCTGCTTGCTGTGGTGCTGTTGGTCGTGGCCCTGACAGCCAATCCAATCGCCCTCGGAACCGATGTTGGGGAGCGAGCTCCAGCCATCGAAGGGGTGGCCTACGACGGCGATGGATGGGTGGAATTCAGCCTCGACTCGTACTTTGACAGTTCATGGAAGGAGGGGGAGCCAGGGCAATGGATCATCCTTGAATTCATGGACACCGATTGCCCGTACTGCGTGCAAAGCGCCGCTGAAGTCGGTGATTGGGATGCGTATTTTGACGCATCAAATGCGGACTGGAACAACGAGGACGTGCAGGTGATTGCCGTTGCGACCGAACTCAACATCAACGGGCATGATTCGTCCCGCGCCGAAATTCAAGCCTTCAGGGACAAGACCTCTGGAGAGACATGCAACAAGGCCGATTGCGCCAACCGAGGCGGTTCGCCCCATGCCTTCCCGTACGTGGACGACCTCGACGGTGATGTCTTCTCAGCCTGGGGCATGCGCGGCACTCCGAGTTATTTCGTGATCCAACCGGACGGCATTGTAGCGTGGTCCAGCGCCAACACGCAGGTCTACCAGTCCGCAGCCGATGCCGTGGCCTCGCTTGCGGCGGTGTGAACGTGGCCGTCAATGCCAACGTGATCCTCGCCGTCGAAGCCCTGCCGATGCTTGCCGGACTCCTGCTGACCTTGCCAATCGGAGCACGCTGTGCACCTTGGCTCGCCATCCGCTGGCCTTCCATGGCGTCCAGAAGAGGGCGCCTGATGGCGGGCATGCTGTTGATCATGTTGAGTGGCCTCATCGTTTCTGCACACACGTGGTGGATTCATGAACGGCTCACGCAGATGGGTGGAGACTTCTGTGCAAGCGACGGTTTGTTTTCCTGCGACGATGTCATTGGTCACGAGACCTACGGATATGCCCCACTCATCGGGCTGCCTTGGGGATTGGTTGGGGTTGGTGTGTTCACGGTCCTGATCTACGCTGGGCTTGTCCTGCAGAAAGAGCCGGACGCACCGAACGGCAAGCGAGCCATTCAGGCCATGCTCCTCCTCACGGGCGGAGGTATGGGGGTCATCCTCTTGCTCGTGTCCTACGAAGTACGAATTGAGAAACTCTGCCAGTACTGCTCCACAGCCCACCTCGCCAACATCTTGGTGCTGCTGACCGCATGGCGATGTTGGCGGATGATGGAAGCAGGGACATGGAAAGACGCAGCGCGACCTGACGTACCGTGATCACGGCACATGCAATCCACTGTGCTCCGGCTCATCCATCGCTTCAATCGCTTCAAGGCGCAACACCGTCACCTCCAGGTGCGAGGCGTCAGGGTAGAGAAGTCGAATCTCATCGACGAGCGAGGATTTCACTTCGTCCGGACCTTCGCCAACCAATACGGACAGATGCCGCGTTGTGCTCCCACCCTCCATGACGGTGTATTCAACGATCCACTCCTGTTCCGAGGTTTCCTCCCAGGCGACGTCCCAACCCTTGGTGTCCATGCTCCTACATCGACGTGGCCATGTATAGAGGTTTCCTGCTGCTGACTCATCAACAACCGGAAAACGACTCCTTCCTGAGATACACGGATTGAATCATTCCTCTTCAGAGACAAAGCCGCTTTTTTCCGGAAATCGGCGTGGGAGGAGGAGCAGACCGCATCCAGCGAAGGCAAAGGCAGCCGTAAGGGTCCAGCGATGACCGTTGGGGTCCTCGACTGCACTTGGGCGGACAGCGAGCTCCACAACCGCGTCGCTCAGCGTATTGACGCCAGAGGCAAGAGCATGGTCGGCCACTTCGTTCACGAGGACGAGGCTGAACCTTGAAAGGTCGATGTCCACGCTAAAGTTTGAAGGAGAGGTCGCCTCAAGCATGCAGCCTCCATCACAGGTTGAAGTCCACGCCCCGGTGCTGTTCCGCACGTGAAGTTCAATCAGGACGCGTTCGTAGGCCTCGCCTTGCACGACCTCGATGCTTCCATCACGAGCGGTTCTGCCGTGATGGAGGAGCATCAGTGTTGTCTGGCGGTTTTCGGCCTGGACGCCTCCGTCCACGTGCAACCATCCTGCTTGTCGATTGAGGTTCATGCCGAGGTCGGACGCAGTTTCTTTCTCCCCTTCAATCGCGAGAATCCTTCGGGTCACATCGGTCCAGGCATCACGGCCGACGATCGGTTCCTCGCCTTCAACCACGAAGGAGGGGGTGCTCGCGAGGTCGGGGTACAACGTTCGCCATCGCTCAACCCGGGCAACAGAGGCCGCCGTCGAAACTCCGTCCCTGCCATCGTCGTCGTGAAGTCCGATCAGGACGAGACGTGTGCCGTGCCGGTCGGCGACCTCCGCCAGGTAGGGGTCGACCTCTGCGCACACCTCGCACCACGTGGCGGTCAATTCCTCGACAAGTACGCCACGTTTGGCCGTCGCCGAGACCACGCCTTCCCAGGTCGTGTCCGGGTCCACCCTGACCGCGTTCGCGTTTCCAACGGGCAAGAGCAGCAGCAGCAGGAACGCGAGGGCCGTCCAGCGCCCCTGCTCCTCCATGCCGCTGGGAAGGGCCGGTGCATCAAGAAGGCTCTCTGTTGTCGGGATGGTCGGAGGCTTCTTGACGGGCTGGACGAGGGAAGGCATGAGTGCCATGGCGGACCACTGGGTGGAAAACCACAGGCGCGATGGCTGGAGGAGGCAGGCGAAAGCTGGAGGCTATCGCGCCCGTTCAGCCTTCAAACTCAAGCAAATTCAATCACGATTTGAGGTGATGCGTGAAGGGGATGTTGTGCTTGATGTGGGATGCCATCCCGGGGGCTGGACGCAGGTCGCCGTCGAAACCGTTGGCGAATCCGGCATCGTCGTAGGTGTGGACTTGCTTGCCACACAGCCCGTGGAAGGCGCGACCCTGCTCACGGGCGACGTAACCGACCCCCTCACGCAACAACGCTTGCTTGAGGTCCTCAAGGGAAGGGAGGTCAACGCCATCGTGTCGGACATCTCTCCTGACATTTCTGGGAACTGGGACATCGATCAAAGCGTAGCGCTTGATCTCGTGGCCATGGTGTTTGACTTTGGCTTGCCTCGTCTTGCTCCAGGCGGTGCGTTGGTGACGAAGTTGTTCCAGGGCACCGGTGTTGAGGAATTGATCGAATGCGTTCGACCGCATTTCTCGAAGGTTCGGCGGTTTTCCCCCGACGCAAGCAGGAATTCCTCTTCCGAGGTCTACCTTGTATGCAAAAACCACACCCCTTGGTCCGCGCCTTCGGCCACCCTCAGTTCGAGGTTTGAGGCGAGCCTCTCTCAGCGACTCGACGGTGCTGAGGACGTCGTGGACTCCACTCCAAGCGGTTTCCGTGTGGTGCGGCGAGGACCGGGTCAGGATTGAAGAGGGTAGAGGGCAGGCTCGCTTCGTCATGGTTGCCCCTCGAATGCACGTGGCCGACTTGTGCGCCGACCGACCCGTGACCCGTCTGGACCTCATCGTCTTACGCCGGTATCCTCGAAGGATGGTGGTTGGTGAGAAGTTCACTGGGCCGATGGCTGCGGCGTGCGCCCGGGACAACACCGGTGTTGTCGGCCTCGTTCTGTGGGGCGAAGATGTTGACCGAGTGACGCCGGGAACGTCCATTCGGCTGCTTCGTGGTTGGTGCCGAGAGCGCGATGGTTCACTTGTGGTGAGCACAGGTCGGCATGGACGTCTTGTGGTTCTCGACCACGTCGCTGTGCCTGAGCAAGCATAAAGAGGGGGGAGCCGTGGCCGAGCCATCCGAGGTGGAATCATGACCGAGAGGGCCACGACCTGCACAACGTCCGGCATTCCGCTGACCGACAGCGGCTCCACCAGCTTCCCTTGCCCCGGCTGCGGCACTTCGATCGGCCGCAGCCCTCGAAGCCGTAACCAAGGGGTGCTCTACAAGTGCCCTTCCTGCTCCTTCCAAGGACCTTGAGGTGAGACCATGGGTGAAGTTGTGATGACGTACAAGGTCAACCCCCACACGGACGTAGAAGACGTCGACCCTGAGGCCATCGCGTCCTCGGTGCTTGCTCTCGCCGACGAGATCTACGACGTGCAGGCGGTCGAAATCAAACCCCTTGCGTTTGGTCTCAAGTTTGTTCAAGTGCACGTGAAGATGAACGATGGGCCTGGGTTGCCTGATGCGTTTGAAGCCAAGATGGGTGCGATTCACGGTGTTGGCGAAATCGAAGTGCTCTCGATGGGCTTGATTTGAAGCCTCGCGAGGCTGTTCGCCCTTTCTTCTCGTCCGGTCGCCGTCGGGCGTATGCATGACGTGTGCGCGCTGTTCGTTCAACCAAGGTGGTCCAGCGGGGCCATCATGAACTCCCGAAGCAAGGTTGTGGCGTAGGCTCCGCTGGAGAGGGTGAAGCGGAACTTCAGGCAGGCGCCGTCTGGATGCCATCGGTCGCCCTTGCGTGGTCCTTCGCTCCATCGACCGTCAAGGGACCCGTCGCTGGCTTTTGCTACTGACTCGCACATGAATTCCTCAAACCCGGTCACCAAGGCACGGCGAGCTCCCTTGGTTGACAATCTGGGGATGACCTCCACCCCCCAATCCACCCCGCTCAGTTCCATTGCATCGATGACCGCGTGCTCGATGGCGCCGGGGATGCCGCCGGCCACGCCAATGTCTTGGCCCGGCAAGGGGCCGGTCACCGTCAGGCGACCAAGCCTGCAATTTCTCGCGATGCGGGCAGCGGTTCTCGCTTCGACCACCACGATCCCTTTGGACTCCAATTGGCCTCGCTCGTCGACGATGCCGACGAGATCTCCTTCGACGGGTTCGGAAAGAGGAAGGCCAGCTTCGATTCGCGCGTGCAACGCACGGTTGAACACAACCGATTGGAGGGCATGGACCGTCATGAGTTGCAGGTTGTTCGGGAGTTTTCGGAACGCTCCCACGAAATCGTCCGGGTGCTCAAGAAGATGGCTGGCCATTCGGCGCTCAAAGTCCATCCACTCCGGGCATGCATCGATGCTGTCCTCGGTGATGCCTTCCTCACGGATGCGCCGACGGAAGGACGCTGCTTCGTCTGATTCGTCCTCGCCGGGCATGGAAAGGTAGGCCATCACCGCGGCTTCGAAATCTCCAGCAATCACATGGCGTCCCACGACTGGCGTGACAGGTCGTCCAGAGCCAAAGCGCTGTGGTCCAATCCAGTTTGGAAAACGCTCGGGTCCAAGGGACGCCTCCATTGCTGCACGAATCGCGTCGACTTCGGCGAGGGCTTCAGCCTCGGACATCGGTGCACCGTCGCGGTGTGCGCATCCGCGAACGGTGATGGTGAATCGATTGCCCCGGTGGTTTCCGAAGCCGATTTTTTGGTGGGTTCGGCCAAGAACCTCCACGTCCACGTCGGCCAGATTCAATTCTGCCACCTTGTTTGCAGGAGCGTCAATCACGAAGAGTTGCCTCGTAATGGCCCGCTTGTCCTTGGTTCCAGCAAAAAAAATGCGTTCTTTGGGAATGCCGAGCCCGGCCGCCATCCGTGTGATGAAGCGGTTCGTTTCCCAATTCCGGAGTGTGATCCGCGCCGCTGTGAAGCGTCCTCGAGGGTCAAGGCTCAGCTTCGTGGCCTGTTCTTCGACGCGGAAATCTTCAACACGCGTCTTGACGAGTCCGCCAATCCCGTTCAATCCCGTCGCGAAGCCAACCAGACCAATCGCTTCGGCATGGTCGCCTACGGCGTGTTCCATGCGGCGCGCCTCCTCAGAGGGCGCCGTTGAATTCCGCCGCAATCGCCGCGACGAGGTCCTTGATCACGGTCGCAGGGTCCGCGCCGGTGGTGCGGATGTAGAACTCGGGGTCGTCCAACTCGGGGTGGCCCGGGAAATAGTTCGCGTACTCGATGTCTTTGTGCGAGTTCAAGCGCTCGCGCAGCATCTGAAGCGAGGTGTGACCCTGGCCGGTGACGCGCATTCGCAGCTCGTTGCCTTCGCGGTAGAGGACCTTGACTGCCATATGACCGGACGTTTCGACCTGCCGGGTTGCTTTGAATGCTTCGGGACCGATGCCTTCGCAAGCCGGCCGCCTGTTCGCTTATGAACCGGGCCGCTGGGTGCAGGAACAATGGACGCCGACCGGCTGGAGGCCATTGCCGCCCGCGCCGCGAGAGGCTTCGGCAGAGCAGCCCTGCCCATCCTCATCGTCACCGCCCTGCTCACGCTCGGCCTCCTTGCTGCCTTGGTGGCCAATCCTCCAGAGTTCAACACGGACCTCGACCTCTTTGCACCAGAGAGCGATGCCATCGATGCCCACCAACGGATCCACGAACACTTCCCCTCAGAACGAAGGCCGATGTTCGTTCACGTTGTGGCCGACGACGGTTCCAACGTGCTGAGCCTCGACCATCTGAAGGCCATGCAAGCAGATCAGGGCCTGCTGATGGCCGAGGAGGGCGCAGGTGAGGTGGTGGCATGGGCCACGGCGATCACGGCGATTGAGGTTGCGCTGAACGAGCAAGCCAACGGTACGGCCTTGGCTGGTGTCGAGGATTGGGCGACGCTCCTTGAACTCGTGCTGGACGAAGGAACAACATGTTCGCTGAACCAAGAGGATGCGTTGCTGGCCTCCGCCACCTTCGCGTCGAGCGCGATGCTGCACCACGACCTCGACATCGAACCTGTTTGCAGTTGGCTGAACGACGGCACGGGGTCACCGGTTCCAACCGCATCGTCGACGTTGTGGGTTTTGGACATCAATCCTGACCTGCCGATTTCGGAACGGGAAGCCATACAAGACAGCCTTCGGAGCGACCTGCTTGAGATCAGCAAGGATTCCCCCTTGTCGTACAGCGTCGTGTCCCTCGACTTGATTTCCAACGACATCGACGTCGCGACCTTCGACGGCCTGACCATGCTGATCGGCCTCGCCTTGCTTGTCGTGGTGGTCGTTCTCGCCATCGCGTTCCGAAGCGTCACGGCGGTCGGATTTCCGCTCGCAGGCCTCAGCGTGGCGCTCATCTGGACCTACGGCGTTCTGAACCTGTTCGGGGCGAAATTCACCGCGTTGGAGGTCGCTGTGGCCCCGCTGGTGCTCGGGCTCGGCATCGACTATTCCATTCACTTGCAGCGCGTGTACCTCTCCATCCGTGAGGACCATGAGACGCCCGCGGAGGCGTGGCTGTTGGCCTGTGGCAAACTCAGTACCCCCTTGCTTCTGGCGGTGGTGACCACGGTGGCGGCCTTCCTCGCCAATGCGGTGTCACCGCTCCCTCCCATCGCTACCTTTGGTGTCGCGCTTGCGTTGGGCGTGGTCTGCGCCTTTGTCGCTTCGACGTTCGTCGTGGGCGCCCTGCATGTGCTCGTTGATGCGCGAGGTAAACCCTCCTCCGCGGTGGTGCTTCGGATGCCCGCATTCAGCCAGCGTCTTGTCGAGGTGCAGCACGGTCAGCGCCTCATCATCCTCTTGGTCGCCGTGCTGGTGAGCCTTTCCTCCTTGGTCGGTGCGCTTTCCCTTGAAACAGAATTCGACCTTGCGGATTTCCTCGATGACGATCTGCCGGTGATGGAAGTTCGGTCAGAGTTGGACGCGTCCTACGACGCTGCCGGATGGAAGGTGATTTACATCCTCATGGAACCTGTGGACGGCGAGAGCACCATCCCACTGGACAGTTGGATGATCGACGAGTTACGGTTTTTGCACAATGACCTCAAATCGGACAACAATGTGGTCGGGACGGACGGAACGCTTCGTGCACCGTCCTACGACGGACCGTACGTCGTGCTTCGCGATGCGATGCTTGAGAACGGCAGTTTTGGGGCCGTCCACGGCCTGGAATTGTACAACGGCGAGGTCTATGCGATTGACGATGCACCAGGGCAAAACTTTGCTTCTGCCTTCTTCGACCTCGGCCAAAACGATTCGGTGGCTGACCCGCTGTCTGGACGGACGTGGGCCGAGCGAGTGGAAGCCACTGTTGCGCTGGAAGGAGGGGTGATCACCCACTTCCGGAACGAGGTGAGGGTCGAAGCCTCCACCTCGGCCGAGTCCCGCCGTGTGGTGCTCGCGTTCAACGAATTGGTGAATGGACCAGACGGAACGTCCGGATTGAACCATGAGTTCGAGGAGCACGCCGTGGTGCACGTGACAGGAGACCTCGTCGTGCTGGAAACCGTGCTTGAGAACCTGAGCGTCTCCCAACTGAAGTCCACGTCAATTTCCCTTGGCGTGTCCTTCCTTGTTCTCTTGCTTCTTACTCGGCGGCTTGTTCCAGCCCTTGTGGTCCTCTCACCCGTAGCCTTCTCCACGTTGTGGGTGGTGGGTTCGATGGTGCTGCTCGGTTTGAAGTGGAACGTGCTCACGGTGATGGTCACGGCGTTGACCTTAGGCATAGGTATCGATTTTTCAATTCACATGTGGCAACGCATGGAGGTTGAGCGCGAA